>JAUWLP010000085.1 GCA_030613575.1 Desulfobacteraceae bacterium | reverse complement strand
GATCTTCGGATCTTCAGAGAGATTAGATTTCATGTATTCGATAAATTTATTTTGAACCGCCTGCTTGCGAGTCAAATCCATGTGGGTATAAACCGTTGTGGATTGAATATTTTCATGACCCAGGCGGTTTTGTATATCCGTGAGACTCTTTCCAGATAAAAGCACCTCATAACGTTCGTGCAGAACATTCACAAATACAGAATGATGGAAGAACTGAATTTTAAAACCAGTGCCCAACTGGTTGGATATGCTATTAGACATGGGATTGTCACGGTTTAATAGAAGAAGAAAACCATAGAAATTCAGGCCGCCCCGAACATAGAGCGGAGTCGTCATTGATTATGCCGCCAGCATAAGCCGCGCTTCCACAATGTCCCAAGGTACTTCTATTTTATTATCTTTTGTTCTATCAATCAGTCCGATAAGTTCCAACCGACGCACATCTGTATGGATATTTTTGTAGTCCCGCCCCAGTTCATTCGCCAAGGCACGTATGCTCATAGGACCGTTGGTACGCAGTATCTTCAGCAATACCCACCTTCCTGCAGTAAGTGTCTTAAGAAGTGTCTCCAGGTTCTCAAAATACAGCCGATGCTCGGTATCAACCTTTTCATCGCGTTCGGCGCGCTTCCAAGCGTCAATAAAACCTTTGGCAGTGCCTGTAGCACCGCCAACCCCAATTTTAATTTGTTTTTTCATTTTTATCCCTTCCTTGTTTTTTCAATCTCATCAAGAAAATCTGCTACCAAGGTTTCCACATCTTTAAACTGATAGGGTTCTTCTTTGCCTTTAATGTGCCTGTGATCGCCTTTGCCTGACTCGTTGTCGTAACGAACTATGCAGGTTCCATCGGCAAGTCCGTAATAAAGGCGGTACTTAAGTCCATAAGATCTATTTAAAGACTTCTTTGGAAGTTGCCATAGAACCATCTCCCGAATAGCGCCATCAGCATAGATAAATTTCTCGTGATAGATCAACTTGGCCTTCATATGGTGCTTTATACCATATGGTAAAACAAAAGTAAATATTAAATTTATAGAACAAAATTTTTCCTTACGGAGCTAATTTATACTTTTCCCTTACGTTCTAACCCGAAACTGTTTGATAACTTTATAGTTTTATAGGGAATCCCTAATTTCCCAGTTATTGTTCATGAAATATTCGGGCTAATCAACTCCCCAACCCGTATTTTTTTGAGCAAAAAACGGAATGTCATACGGCACGTTCATGCAGAACATTCACAAATCACGTTTTATCCCTTATCGGGCCGGACCAATCTAACACTTTGATTTTACGACAGAATGACGAAAAAACAGTGCTGTTTTTAGGCTTAGAACGTCGTTTTTGCCATAGAAATGAGCCTTTTGAGATATTTTTTGCAGATCACAGCTTCGCTCAAACCTGTAATATAAGAATAATATTAGCGTCAAGCAACACGCACTTCAGCATCATAACCTTCTCGGTCTTTATGGCCATATTCCTGGAGGGTTTTCGGCAAATCTATAAGGCTGGTATCCAGCATCTCGGCAAGTTTTGCTTTTGAAAGCATGCCCTTCTTGTACGCTACAAAAGCAAGCCTTACAAAGCGCTCAGGAAATTTAGGAATCATTAAGCATCCCGCATCAAATTTGCACTGAGCTGACCGCAGGCAGCAGAAATATCCTGACCTTTGCTGTGACGAATTATAGCCGTATAATTGTTTTTGTTCAGTATTTCCTTGAAGCTGAGAATTACAGATTCTTCAGGCCGGTTAAATTCACTCCCTTCATACGCATTAAAGGGGATAAGATTTATTTTTGCACGTATCGGTCTCAACAACTTAACAAGACGCTTTGCATCTTTTATAGAATCGTTTACCCCTTTTATTAGAGTATATTCGAAAGTGATTTTGCGGCGAGGCTTTAAAGGATATTCGGCACATGCATCAAGCAGTTTTTCCAGAGGATATTTTCTGTTAATCGGCATCAGCATGTTGCGGCTCTTGTTATCAGTAGCATTTAATGAAATTGCCAGATTAACCGTTGTATCACGGCCCAGGTCAGAAAGCTTTGGGGTCAGACCTGCTGTAGATATGGTCAGCCTGCGGCTTGAAAATCCAAGCCCGGTATCGCTGTCTGTAATAGTATTGACGGCACTGACCACGTTGCTGTAATTTGCCAGCGGTTCACCCATTCCCATGAGCACAATGTTGGTAAGACGCTTTGAGTCATCAAGACATTTTGAGACGTCGCGCACCTGGTTGATAATTTCACCTCTTGTGAGATTTCGCACAAAGCCGCCTCTGGCGGTAAGGCAAAATCTGCACCCCTGTGCACAGCCTACTTGACTTGATATGCAAAGTGTATAATGATCTTTTTCAGGAATCAGTACACTTTCAACATATTTTCCGTCGTTGAGTTTAAAAAGATATTTTTTGGAACCATCTTGTGATGTTTCAATTCGGGCCTTCTCAAGTCGGGCGATAGAAAAATGGCGTGAGAGGAGTTCTCTGATTTCTTTGCCCACATCAGTCATTATATCAAAAGTATCTGCCTGGCGAAGATAAATCCACTTAAGGATCTGGGCGGCACGATAAGGCTCAAGATCCTTGTTTTCGAGCCATAAAACAAGCTGGTCATTTGTGAGTTCTTTAATGTCTGTTTTTTTTGAACTTGACATAACATTATTTTACTATTAATTCTGAGGATTTCAATAAAATTTTATTGGTGTTTTCATGTTTGACAATCTAAGCGACAGGCTAAATGCCGTATTTAAAAAGCTCAAGGGACACGGCAAATTAACAGAAAAAAATGTCGAGGAAGGGCTAAAAGAAGTCAGGATGGCTCTCCTTGAGGCCGATGTCCATTACAAAGTCGTAAAAAAATTTGTTGGTGATATTAAGGAACGGGCCCTCGGCCAGGAAGTTATGGCAAGCCTGACGCCCGGCCAGCAGGTTATAAAAATAGTCGGCCAGGAACTCACGAAACTGATGGGGGGCCGTCTCGAGGACTTGAAACTTTCGGGTTCTCATCCGATATCGATAATGCTGGTTGGTCTGCAAGGGTCCGGCAAAACCACAACAACCGGCAAACTTGCCGTTTATTTGAGAAAAAAGGGGAGGAAGCCTTATCTTGTTCCAGCAGATATATATCGTCCAGCAGCTATTGATCAGCTAAAAAAGCTGGGTGATCAGCTTACCGTTCCGGTATTTCCATCCAACCAGGAAATGGATCCGGTTGAGATCTGCCAAGAAGCAAGAACAGCCGCACATAGGGAACTGTGCGATACGCTGCTTATAGACACTGCAGGACGTTTACATATAGACGAAAAGTTAATGACTGAGCTCTGCCGTATCAAGGATGCGGTAAAGCCATCTGATATTCTTCTTGTGGCTGATGCCATGACAGGCCAGGACGCTGTCAATATAGCCGAATCATTCAATAATACCCTTGACATTGGCGGCGTTATTCTCACAAAAATGGATGGTGATGCCCGCGGCGGAGCAGCTTTATCCATAAAATCGATAACAGATAAACCGATAAAATTTATTGGTGTAGGTGAAAAACTAAGCGATCTGGAGCCTTTTCATCCTGACCGGATGTCCTCAAGGATACTTGGAATGGGTGATGTCCTTACCATGATCGAAAAGGTACAGGCAGTAGTTGACGAAAAGGAAGCTGTCAAGCTTGAAAAAAGACTAAGAAAAAACGAATTTACTTTAGAAGACTTTCGTGATCAAATGGTTCAGATAAGGAAAATGGGCTCTATGTCAGATCTGATCAATATGATTCCCGGTATGGGTAAAATTAAACAGCTGAAAAATCTCGAGGTTGACGAAAATGAGTTTATTAAGATCGAAGCGATAATAAATTCCATGACTCCCCAGGAACGACGTCGGCACACCTTAATAAAAGGGAGTCGCCGCAAAAGAATTGCCAAAGGAAGCGGCACTAGTATACAGGATATAAACAATTTGCTTAAAAATTATACTCAGGTCGTGAAAATGATGAAAAAAATTAACAAAGGCGGCATGCGAGGAATAGGCCGGAGCATGCTGCCGTTTTGAAGGAGATCTAATATGCCAGTTAAAATCAGATTGGCCAGACACGGAACAAAGAAAAAACCTTTTTATCGAATTGTTATTGCTGACAGTGAATCACCTCGGGACGGTAGATTCCTTGAAAATGTAGGCACATACAATCCTTTGGTAGATCCTGCAGAGGTGTCTCTGAAGCAAGAGCGGATTAAATACTGGATCGATCAGGGGGCCATTCCTACAGACACTGTTAAAAGTCTTATGAAAAAAGAAGGTTTTTTTGCTAATCTCACATAGTATCTTCACCCCTAATTCTCAACAGCCAACAAAGGAGATGGAGCTATGAAAGAGCTGATCGACTACATTGCCAAGGCGCTGGTTGATAATCCGGAACAAGTTGAGGTCTCTGAGATAGAGGGTAACCGGACTTTAGTATTAGAGCTTAAAGTGGCAAAAGAGGATCTGGGAAAGGTTATCGGAAAGCAGGGTCGGACCGCGCGAGCCATGCGTACCATATTGAGCGCTGCTTCTGCTAAATTAAAAAAACGGTCGGTCCTTGAGATTTTAGAATAGTATCGTGGGAAAAAATGGGTTTATTCCTGTTGGAAAGATCGTTGGTGCCCATGGTGTAAAAGGAAACATTAAGGTCTATTCCTACGCTGAATCCTTGTCTGTTTTCAAGCCAGGCAGTTTAATCCTTTTAATCAATCCCAAAGGATTTGAAAAAAACTATAAAATAGAATGGGTTAAACCTCACGGCCGGACCGTTCTTTTATCGCTGAAAGGTGTAGAGAACAAAAATTTGGTTGAAACCCTTATCGGTTCCGTGTTTTTTATTGAAAGGGTCACTCTTCCTGAACCCGAAGACGGATCATACTACTGGCTTGATATTATCGGAATGTCAGTTTTTACAACCGATGATGAGTATATAGGCCTCGTTGAATCGATAATTCCCACGGGAAGCAACGACGTCTTTGTTGTAAGAAATCCGAATAAAGCTCATGACAATGAAACACTGATCCCTGCGCTTGGGTCGGTAATTTTAAAAATCGATCTTAAGCTTAAAACAATGCGGGTGGATTTACCGGAAGGATTATGAAGGGTAACCGTATGAATTTCATGGTCCTGACTATTTTCCCGGAAATGTTTAATCCTTTTTGGGAACACGGGATTATTAAAAGGGCGATAGATCGAAACAAGATTTTGGCATCGGTCATCAATATCAGAGATTTTGCAGAAGGGAAACACCGTATCACCGATGACAGGCCGTACGGCGGGGGCTGTGGAATGATTATGAAACCAGAACCGCTGGCCGGTGCTATTCAGGCTGCCACAAAGAAAGCCCCTTTGGCCAAAAGAATTCTGCTGACACCTCAGGGGCGGCGTTTTGATCAGGGCATGGCCCGGGAATTAGCATCATTTGATGGAATTATTTTCGTTTGCGGCCGTTACGAGGGTGTGGATGAACGTATTTGCCACAATCTGATCGATGATGAGATTTCCATCGGTGATTATGTCCTGACAGGGGGTGAACTGGCAGCCATGGTTATCATCGATGCTGTGACCAGACTGATTCCCGGTGTGCTCGGCGGCAAGGACTCTGCGGAAAAAGATTCGTTTTCAGGAAGTGTTCTAAAATATGCACAATACACAAGGCCCAGAACCTTTGAAGGTATCGATGTTCCGGAAGTTCTGTTGTCGGGCAATCACAAAAAAATTGAGGGATCGAGGCTTGAATCATCGCTGATACGAACCTTTCTGAAAAGGTGTGACTTGCTTGAAGACAGACGCTT
Source organism: Desulfobacteraceae bacterium (assembly GCA_030613575.1). Lineage (GTDB taxonomy): Bacteria > Desulfobacterota > Desulfobacteria > Desulfobacterales > UBA11574 > S5133MH16. Next base: position 5,262 of record JAUWLP010000085.1, on the reverse strand, counting down.
GAGTACAGAGGAGATAAAAATTCTGAAAAAGTGGTGCCGCGATATTGAAAAAATCATATACGACCAATCTATACGTGGCCCTGACGCATTATCCGGTGGTTAATAAGAACGGTGATATTATAACATCCGCCGTAACCAACCTCGATCTGCACGATATATCAAGGGCTGTAAAAACATACGGAGTACGGTCATTTTATGTGGTCACACCCCTTGAGAATCAGAAAGCACTGGTTAAAAAAATTGTTTTGCATTGGGTCGAAGGAACGGGATCAAAATATAACCCAAAACGTCGAGAAGCCCTGGAGCTGATCATAATAAAAAATTCGATGGATGAGGTTATAGACCATATCCGTAAAAACAGTGGGAATTCTCCAAAAATGGTTGTCACCAGCGCCAGTCATAACTCAGGCAACTTAAGCTTTGGGAAGTTTCGGGAGATGCTGCAAGATGATAACCTTTACCTTTTGATATTTGGTACAGCCTGGGGACTGCCGGAAAAATTTATTGCAGAGGCAGATTACACACTGAATCCTGTTATTGGCAACACCGATTACAACCATCTTTCAGTTCGATCTGCTGTCGCCATTATTCTGGACAGGCTGCTTGGGAGAAACGCATAAAATCGCGAAGTTGTTTTATACAATGTCCGGCAACGGACTAAAAAAAAGGAAATTCCTATACAATCAATTCAAAATACTGTATAGGCACTTCTTGAAATTATTTCGACATTTTTTGTCCATTTTAAGTTAAACATAGATTTATTTTGCCCTAAAAAACCTGGTTTTTTGGGCCAGAATTCTTTACTAAGATAGTTAAATGAATTTAAAATTAGCTTGTCCAAGATAGGTGGTCATTATGGAAATAATAAGACAGTTAGAAAGAGAGATGATGCGGCTGGATATTCCTGCTTTTGCCGCCGGAGATACCGTAATAGTTTATGTCAAAATAAAAGAAGGCGAAAAAGAGCGCATTCAGGCGTTTCAGGGCGTAGTAATCAGCAAACGTGGAAGCGGGACCGGCGCTACGTTTACCGTAAGGAAGGTTTCCTACGGCATAGGGGTTGAGCGGATTTTCCCGCTACATTCCCCTGTCATCGACAAAATTGAAGTGATTACTCGCGGACGTGTACGCCGTTCAAAAATTTATTACCTTCGCAAACTAAGGGGCAAGGCAGCAAGGATAAGGGAACGTCGCTTAACCTAGTGTCCATCCAGAAACGGCATCTTTCGGCCCCCGGCGGCGTTCTCGCTCGTTTTCAATCCTCGAAATAGCGCGCTATGCCTGCGGTTGAAAACTCGCTCGGGCCTTGCCGGAAACCAAAATCTACCATTTCTGGATGGACACTAACCTTGGTGAGATTCAACGAAGCCGGATGACTAACATCCTATTTTAAATATGATCTCATGGGACCAGACCCGTGGTTATTCGAAAAGAAAGCCATTGAAAAAGGCTTTTCAAAAATTGCAGGCATAGATGAAGCCGGCCGGGGACCGCTGGCCGGCCCGGTTGTTTCTGCAGCGGTTGTACTCCCCTCTTCTTTTCAGGTCCCCGGCATATCAGATTCAAAGAAATTAACGCCAAAAAAACGGGATTACCTTTACGAAAAGATCTATGAGCTTGCGGTTTCCATCGGTATAGGAATCGTTGATCCAACGGAAATAGATCGCATTAATATTCTTCAAGCATCCCTCATGGCTATGGCCATGGCGGCTGAAAATCTTGTCCCTCAACCGGATTGTCTTCTTATAGACGGCATTTTTACTGTTTCGTCAGCCCTGCCACAGGAGCCGATACCCAAAGGTGATGGGTTAAGCATCTCCATTGCCGCTGCATCTATCGTTGCCAAGGTTACTCGCGACAGGTTGATGGAAAAATACCACCAGTATTATCCGCAGTTTGGATTTTCCAGACATAAAGGATACCCAACCAAAGCGCACAAAGCAGCGATCAGAAAATACGGTTGTTGCCCTATCCACAGACACAGTTTCAAGGGGGTTAGGGAATACCTGTAATCTGTATTTGTTTCTCCTGTCGCTTTAACAACTTGATTTTTTATAAATAGTTGATATGCTATCTCCACATTTGTAATTTTAACACCTTCGAAATAGAAGGATAAAAAAAATCTATGAGGATAGATTATGAGCAAAGCCATTCAGGAACTCGAATCATTTATTGAAAACTGGACAGAAACCCCGGAACAAAACAAAAAAGTTTTTATGCGTCTGAAAGATCATATGGCATCCAAACCCGGGGTGAATCTGGATTTTATACCCCGTGAGGGGCTTACCTATTCCCTTAGAGCAACCCACGAGAATCAAAAAAATAAACCTTTGTTTGTGATGGTGGACGTGATTGAAGACATCCCTCGGTGGCTGTCGGTATGCTTTTATAACGAGATGATTGCCGATCCTGATGAAAACGGGGATTTTGTGCCGGACGGGCTTCTTGGTGAGGATGCGTTGTGCTTTGATATGGAAGAATACAACGAAGAGGGAATCCGGTATATTGAAGCCCGGATGGATGAAGCCTTTAAGAGCTCAGCCCAAGGCTGATAAAAGCTTCGAGGCAATACATTTATAACATGCATATCTCCCTTGATATAGATAAGAAATGGGTGTAACTCAAGGTCATTCATAAAACTTTTTACAAGTTCATCAAAATTGAAAAAAGATAAACTCGGCAGGCTGAATTTATTTTTAGCAGTATCGAGCGGACTGTTGCTTACCCTCTCCTTTCCAAAGGCCGGTTTTGCATGGCTGGCCTGGTTTGCCCTTGTTCCCTTGCTGACAGCATTAAGAAACCTTTCCCCTAAAAACGGTTTTTATTTAGGTCTGTGTGTCGGGCTTGCCCATTACTTAACTCTAATATACTGGCTGGCATATACAATGTCAACATACGGCCACCTTCCCTTTTACGTGAGCGTGCCAATTCTTTTGCTTTTATCGGTTTATCTAGCGCTTTACATTGCAATATTTTCAATGGTCTTAACATGGTTATCCCCAAGGCCTATATTCCTTTTCTTATTTATGCCTTTTATATGGGTTTCATTAGAATATATCCGTTCATTCCTTTTCACCGGTTTTCCATGGGAGTTGCTTGGATACACACAATTTAACGTGCTACATTTAATTCAGATTTCAGACATTTTCGGCGTGTATGGTGTATCATTTTGTATTGCCTTGAGCAATGCAGCAATTTTCTTGGCATATCTTTACCTGACAGGAAAAGACTGGCAGGAAAATGAGGTTAAAGCAAAACTTGCTTCAGGATCGATAGTTATTTTCGTTTTAATTTTTTGTTTTGTCTGGTTTTATGGAAAATGGCAAATACAATCCATTCAAAAACTGATTTCCCATTCCCCTTCCATAAAAGTTGCAATTGTCCAGGGTAATATCGACCAGGCAAAAAAATGGGATCCCGCGTTTCAACGCGCCTCAACAGTAAAATATATTAATCTTTCTCTATTGGCAAAAAAACATAAGCCGGACCTTGTTGTATGGCCGGAGACAGCTACTCCTTTCTACTTTTTGCGCAATGCTCGGTTGTCGGAAATGGTTAAAAAGGGTATTCACGATACCGGCGCAGACTTTCTAATCGGTAGCCCTTCTTTCAATCCCGGGACAAACAGTGTCGAATATTATAACAGCGCGTACCTGATTGGGCCAGGGGGAAACGTATACGGCAGGTATGACAAGGCACACCTTGTACCGTTTGGAGAATATATTCCGTTCAAGAAATGGTTGCCGTTTCTTGGCAAAATGGTAGAGAGCGTTGGAGACTTTAACCCGGGCAAAAAAGGGCACACAATTAAATGGGGTGATTACAGGTTAGGCGTTCAGATCTGTTATGAAATAATTTTTCCTGATCTTTCCAGAGCTATGATAAAAAATCATGCGTCATTACTGGTTAATATCACCAATGATGCCTGGTATGGCAGATCGAGTGCTCCAAATCAGCATTTTTCCATGACGATTCTCCGGGCTGTGGAAAACAGAAGGTCAATTATACGCGCTGCCAATACAGGTATCAGTGGATTTATAGATCCTTCCGGCAGGGTCATCGCCTCCACACAGCTTTTTAAGGACGCAACAATAACGCGGTCCGTGCCCATGCTTGAGGGAACGACCTTCTATTCCCGCTTTGGAGATCTGTTTGCCATGGCATGTCTTGGGTTAACGCTGGTCGCAATATTTATGTGTTATTTATTTCGGAAATATTCGAGGCAAACCTAACCCGGACAAGCCGGAACCAAAAATATTTGCCACCAAGGCACAAAGACACAAAGGATTTTATTTTGTTATTCTTTTTTAGTGTCTTGGTGCCTTGGTGGCGAGAAGAAAAAAGTTTTGCCACAAAAAGCACAAAATTTACAACTAAGGAACTAAAGAAGGGTTGAAAGATATAACAAAACGGATTATAATAGAAAAAGACGGAAATTGTTATAGGAGGTAAAAAATGACTTTAGAACTCAAGGAAAACATCAAGAAACATTTTCTGAAATTAGAACAATTGAAAGGGTGTCTTTGACCTTGCCGGAAAAGAAAAAAGGCTTGAGGAAATCGAGGCTCTGCTTGTCAAAAAAGACTTTTGGGATAACCCCGAAGCCACCAAGCCGGTTTTAAAAGAACGAACATTGATCTCCGGTAAAATGGCATCATTTAATAAACTTTACAACGATCTTGAAGAAAGTCAAATCCTGCTTGATCTTGCCATTGAAGAGTCAGATGCTGATACCATAAAAGAAGTCTCCCAGCAAATACAAGCAATTGACAAAAAAATAAAAAAACTTTCCATAGACCTTATGCTCGATGGCGCCGATGATCGGAACAAGGCCATTATTTCCATTAATGCAGGAGCAGGAGGAACCGAGGCTCAGGACTGGGCGGAAATGCTCTTCAGGATGTATACACGCTGGATCGAGCACAAGGGTTTTAAATTAGACATCATCGATTTCCAGCCGGGAGATGAAGCCGGAATCAAAAGCGTTACGTTCACGACCGGCGGTGACTATGCCTATGGATATCTAAAGGCAGAAAAAGGGGTTCATCGCCTGGTAAGAATTTCCCCGTTTAACGCAAGCGGCAAACGGCATACCTCTTTTGCCTCCGTGTTTGTCTATCCTGAGCTCGAAAACGAAATCGTTGTCCAAATTGATGACAAGGATTTACGTGTCGATGTGTTCAGGGCCAGCGGCGCCGGAGGTCAGCATGTCAACAAAACCAGCAGCGCTGTTCGCATCACTCACCTTCCCAGCGGAATAGT
>JAUWLP010000070.1 GCA_030613575.1 Desulfobacteraceae bacterium | reverse complement strand
GTTTAAAAGAAAAGGTAAAAAGGGTACCGAACTTGTACATACCCTCAACGGATCCGGACTTGCTGTCGGACGAACGGTCGCCGCCTTATTTGAAAATTTCCAGCAGGCTGACGGGTCCGTTCTTATTCCCGAAGCCCTGAGACCGTATATGGGCGGACTTGAAAAAATATCGCCGTGAAACCAGAAGATTTTCCAAAAGATATTAGATCCTTTATCATCCCCAAACACCGTGGCAAACTAATTTATCGGTGCCTTGGCTGTGACCGGGAGTACGGTATTGATGAACTGCTCTATACCTGTCAAGATTGTGGACAGGTGCTTCTGATTTACGATGTAAATTTTGAACTCTTAAAAAAGATTCCGGGTAGGATATGGCGCAAAATTTTTGATTATCGCAAGATGCTCACAATCCCGGCACTAAAGGGAATCTATCTTTATCATGAATTTATAGGGCCTGTTATACCGCTCGAATCTGTGATCTATCTTGGTGAGGGGCACACTCCTGTTGTCGAAGCAAACGATTTCCTACAGGGAAAAGCAAACCTTAAATTCTACTTTAAAAATGATGGTCAGAATCCCAGCGCCTCATTTAAGGACAGGGGGATGGCCAGCGCATTGAGCTATATCAACTATCTGGTTCAAAAAGGTCATGCTTCCGATGTGCTTGCCATATGTGCTTCCACCGGGGATACCTCGGCTGCCGCAGCCTTGTATGCATCCTTTCTTCAACCCCACGTTAAATCCGCAGTGCTTCTACCCCATAAAAAGGTGACCCCCCAGCAACTTTCTCAGCCTCTGGGAAGCGGTGCCGCTGTGTTCGAGATGCCGGGTGTGTTTGACGATTGCATGAAGGTTGTTGAAGCCCTGTCGGAAAATTATAATGTCGCACTTTTGAACTCTAAAAATGCCTGGCGGATACTTGGGCAGGAGTCATATTCATATGAAATCGCACAGGTATTTGAGTATGACATGGAAAACAAAGTAGTAGTTGTCCCGATCGGTAATGCCGGCAATATTACTGCTGTAATAAGCGGGTTTTTGAAATTTTATGAGGCCGGCATTATAAATTCTTTACCGAAAATATTGGGTATTCAGTCAGAACATGCCAACCCTGTTTATCGTTATTACCTGGAACCTGATACTGCAAAACGAAAATTTATTCCAGTAGCTGTTAAGCCGAGCGTGGCTCAGGCAGCCATGATTGGCAATCCTGTTTCAATGCCGAGAGTGATTCATCTGGTGGATCTTTATAACAGTTTGTCAGGCAGGCAGAATGTCTTTTTTATTGAAGTTACCGAACAATCCATAATGGACTGGGAACTTCTGGCCAACCGCAATGGACATATCGCCTGTACCCATGGCGGCGAATCTCTTGCCGGTCTGATTGTCGCTCGCAAGCAAAAAATTGTTGGGCACAATGATATTGCCATCGTCGATTCAACTGCTCATTCACTCAAGTTTTCGGGTTTTCAGGAGATGTATTTTGAAAACAGCTTCCCTGCAGAATTCGAAATTTCTCCGGACCCTGATCTTATTAACACCCCTGTTTATGTTCATCCAGGTGATCTCGACAATGTTCCTGCGCCAGGGAAACCATTGCAAGGCGCAGATTTAGATCGGTTTGTCCAAGGTGTATCCTCAGAAATTGCAAAGATTTTAAGTCTCAAAAAAAGGCGGAAAGCATGAAATTCCAGGGAGTATCTTTAGCATCCGTCTTTTTGGTGATACTCATTCCGGCATGCCTGATTTCTCCCCGTTCCGCTTATAATGCCCTTTTGTATAAAAGCTATACCATTCGATATGACAGAGGCTGGGACATATTATGTGATCCATATGTTGTGAAAAAAAACGACTGGCTTTACAAACTCTTCAAACAAAAAGGGGAAATCTCGCACAGGGATTTCCCGGAATTTGTGATGATATTCAAACGGATAAATCCGCACATTCATAACATAGACCGAATTCGTGCCGGTCAGCATATTATTATCCCATTAAAGAAGTTAAAACAGAGTTCAATGCCCGGACAATCTTCAGGTGTGGTTACAATTCCGTTTGTTACCATCCCCAACATACCTGAAACTCTTAAAACATATTCAGCAGAATATACCGTCCAAAAGGGAGATTGCATATCAATTCTTATTTCGACAAGATACGGGTCTTATGGCGCAGAACCATACAAACAGGGAATCAAATTGTTCAGACTGATCAATCCTGATATCAAAGATCTGAATCGCATTTATGCCGGCCAGGATATCCTTATCCCGGATCCAGCTATTCGACAACAACCATGGTATCAATCCCTGTTTGACCGGTTGGCAAATTATCAAAATCTGACAGACTTCGACCGTACAATCAAAGCTCATAAAAAAACACCGATGCTCCCTGTTTCGAAAGATAGGGAAAAGAAACCAAGCTTTCCTTTATCAAAAGTTGCCTGTGCTCTGGATGCAAAACTTTCTACTAAGGGTGTTTACTACTTCCCAAGGCAGGGGCAGGAAGATTTTAAGATCGACCTTTCCAGAATTCCCTTAATAAAACTTAAAAATGGCACCAGAATCCTCTTTCCAGTGGACGACAATAAAAATAATAAATCTGAGCTTGATATAGTAAAATCTTTCTGGAAAGATGTACATATCGTTCAAATTGCACCAAACGATTCTGAAAAACATGTCTTTGATGCTGTTTTTGAACGTTTGGAAAAAGGTGTTTTAAAAAACCGGTTGTCTTTTTTCGATCAAGGAGTCAAGGTTGAAGTCCGGGGGGAATGGATATTTGATAAAATTGCTGAGAAAGGAAAAAGCGCGCGCCATTTTTGTATATCGCTTATCGATAATCCCAGGGAGCGTACTCCCGAATCAATCTTGCGCTACCTGGATCAAAACAATATAGTTTTAAAAGAGATAATCAAGGGTAAAAATACTGCCGGGCAGAAATCTAATAACCTTGATTCCAATAAATCGGCTGAAGATGTGAACACAATCGATTCTTCAGATCAAAAAACCTTTGTAAATGATTTGATCACGGCCATTGGATACAAGTACTCACCCGATGTCAGTATTTCATTCCCGTATTCCGGAGTTCAAGTAAAAACTGTTTCAAATCTTGTCACCGGAAGTGACGGGAACCCATTCCTTATAGACTTTGGAAATCTTTACGGCGATGCTGTTTCTGCCATTGAAAAGACCGGCTTTACCGTCATCCAAATAAAAAGTGATGATAAATGTCCTGTGATAATACAAAAGATTCTTGGCGCCATGGATGTTTCTTATACAAACAATCCAACTTTTCTTGCAGCCAAAAGACCTGCCATATATAATACCGTTTTGACTATACCAGGTTTTCTGGTTACCAGTGCAGGAAAACCGAGCATTCTTCTTTCTTTTGCTACCCCGCATAGTGGGATAATTCAATTTTTAACAAATCAGGGGGTTAAGATCAGTATGATCCAACCGTCTAAAAAAAAACACCCAACGTATCATTAAGGTTAATAAAATGAAAACATATGGATTTGTCTGGCCAGTAGTTTTAATTTTGATGTTCGGCGTTATTTCGTGTGCGGCAAATCTGGAAATGAAAAAAAAACAGGCGAAAGCTTCAAGGAATTTGGGTGAAGCATATTACCGGCAGGGAAATTATCCTGAAGCGTTAGGAGAATTTCTTAAATCAGAAACTCTTTATCCCGGCGATCCTTTTCTCCAAAACGACCTGGGTCTCACCTACATGGCCATGAAAAAAATGGATCTTGCTGTCAAACACTTCAAAAAGGCCCTTGACATTAAACCCGATTACGCACCTGCCATAAATAATTTAGGGACCGCCTATCTAAAAAAGAAAGAATGGGATACTGCCATTAAGTATTTCAAGGAGGTTACCGAAAACCTCCTTTATGCTACTCCTCACTTTCCGCTTTCCAATCTGGGATGGGCCTACTACAACAAGAAAGAGTATGAACTTGCTGAAAAGTTTTATCTTAAGGCCCTTGAAATTAATCCCAAATTTATCAATGCTCTGGTCGGTCTCGGCAAGACGTATACTGCGATGGGCAGGAGTTCAGAGGCCGTGGCCACACTTGAAAAAGCCGTTAAAGATTATCCGCGTTTGGGACAATTATATTTGGAATTGGCCCGGGCCTATACCTTATCGGGCGAATACAAAAAGGCTCTCGATGCTTATGAAAAAGCCGTTGAATTTACTCCTGACAGCGCCCTTGCCCGGAAAGCGGAAAGAGAGGCTCAAAAAATAAGGCGATTTCGGTAATGAAAAATCTTACAGATCAGCTTTTATATCGCGTTGTTCAAGCTGAACGATCCTGGGAGTAATAAAGATCAGCAGTTCATCCAGTTTGTCTTCTTTGTATTCTGTTTTAAAGAGCCAGCCCAGAACAGGTATTTTCATCAATCCCGGAATTCCGCTTTCACCCCCATCTTTTCTTGTTTTCCTGATGCCGCCGATGACCACCGTATCCCCGTCATTTACCAAAAGCTCGGTGTTGGCTTCCTTGGTGGTAAATGATGGCTGATTATCAATTATAGCACCGATTTCATTATTTTTTACTGCAATTTCCATTGAAATGCGGTTATCAGGGGTGACATGCGGTGTAACATTCAGCTCAAGGGCGATGTCTTTCCACTCTGTTATTGTATTCCCATCAGCATCTATCTTTTTATACGGGTAGGCTTCACCCTGTTTGATCTTCGCCGTTTTATTGTCGAGTGTTAAAATTTTAGGGGAAGAGATTATCTTAAGCTGACTTGTACTTTCAGCTGCTGCTATGGTGGCGTCCAACATCCATGGCGAACCGGTCAGCTTACTGAAATTAATCCCCAAACTTCCAAGGCTGGATAAAGGCGGATTAGTTGCTGTAAAAGAAAAATCACGAATATATTTGTTGCCGACCGGACCATAAGTTCCTGACAGAGAAACTCCAAGCTCTCTTGAAAAGTTGCTGGTGGCTTCGACAATTCTGGCTTCAATGAGAACCTGCGGGGTTACCCGGTCGAGTTTTTGAACTATTTCCCTGGCTCGTTTAATCGATCGCGCCACATCCGACATGACAATCATGTTGTTAGTCGTATCAATGCTGACTTTGCCACGATCCGGATTGAATTTACTTTCCCCCTGACCATTGCTAAACCTACCGCCCACTACAAGATGCTTACCGATCTCCATAGCATCCACATAGCTTATACGCATAAATACGGTAATCAGTTCTTCCTGATTTTCGGCTTCCCGCTTTGCTGCTAACTTTTCTTTTCTTGCGTCTTCTTCCTTTGCCAGAGTTTTAAGCGTAGCAACCCGTATTATGCCTTCTTCATATACTAAACCAAGCTTGTTCATCTTCAGGACCAGAGCAAGAATCTGGTCCCATGGCATGGGTTTCTCAAGGGTCAACGTAACCTCGCCGGTTACATCCCTATCGATGGCAAAGTTTTCCCCGCTTACCTCCCGTATAATGCGAAATACGTTTTTAATATTGGTTTCAAAAAAATCGACCGCGATCTTTTCCCCGACATATTTCTTTTTAGCTTCAGTCCGATAAAAATCGAGAGATTTTTTTATACCCGTAATTGTATCAGTGGTTTTTGAGCGATCAATATCATAAGCAGCCCCCAGGGTTGCCTTTTCTGCTACTGACTTAGCTGATTCAAAAACATCACCAGTTTTTTCCTGTTGCGCTCTTGTATCAGCAGCCGGCTGAGTCATAACCTTTTTCCATAATGGAAGTTTGGCTTTATCAAGGAGCCTGGGAGATATTGAAGAAGCTTCAAAATGGAGCAAAAGAAGATCATCTGTCTGTTCCACAAAATAGGGTACTGATTCTCGCAATTCAATTGTAATTAGAGAGGTATCTTTCATGGCCGGAGTCTGAACAGCTGTAATACGATCAACAGCGCTTTGAAAACGTGTGGTAATCAATGGACGCTGGCGATATTCCGGAAGCTTTGTATTATAAAGATTGAGCAGGAGTTTTTGATCATTGATCTTTTTTAGGTCGTATTTGACCGGTGTTGTGGTCCCGATAATAATTGTCGATTTGCCGCCTTCTTCACTTGAAAAATCTATTCGGTTAATCCAGGCAGGTTTGTCTTTTTTAATTTGAGGTTCAACAGTTTTACGAGCTGTGGTTTTCGCAACTAATTTTTCCTGCTCAGACGAGGCCGGCTTTTCCTTGGCATTTTCCGATTTATGGCTCGTTTTTTCTTTTTTCCCTGATTCCGTATCCGTAGAAGCAAAAATTTCAGCTTCCTTTTTGAATGATATTTTAAGGCCCGTATCTTCTCTGGTTACTTCATAGGAAGCGTCTTTTTTTAATAAGATTTCAACTCGGGATGTATGTCCCTTGGTTGTTAATTCGGAAGCTTTAATTGAACTCACAATGTCACTGTTCGGTACATAGGCAGTATTGATATCGCCCAGGATAGTTTCAGGAAAATAAAGTAAAACCCCCAGAGGAAAAGGTTGTTTAACCGAAGTATAGGTAAGCAACCGGTTTCCTCTAATCCATATTACAGACGATTTTAAGTCCTCGCTTGCGCTTATGTCGGTTATAAGCTTGGGTTTAGATTGGACGGCATCTTCTTTCGTCTCTTTAACTGCCATGGTGTTTGAAGCACATCCTGCCAAAACTGCCATCAATATTCCCAAAAAAAAGACAATAGCTCCAATCCTTGACAATCTCTTGACTTTACCATTCATGTTATTCTTCTCCAGGAGGTTTCAATTTTATTTCTTTTTTACGGACAGAAACGTTGCCGTAAATATCTTCAACCTCTTCTTCAACAATAATCCTGTCCGCTAATATTTTTGTTACCTTGCCTGAGCGTGTCCCGATGTATGTGCCTTTTTTTATTATGTATCCCTTCCCCGAATCCTCTTCCACCAGGGCTTTATTTCCGCTCTGGGCGCGTAATATTCCTACAAGTTTAAGCTGGCTTAATTCGAGCTTTTCAAGTGGTGTGAGTAGCTTACGCTTAACTGCTTTTCTATGCTTAACAGATAAGGCGACAGGTTTTTCTTTGATCAATGGTGCAAATGGATCAAGTTTTCCATCAGGGTTGTAGAAGTCGGTTATTTTCGATGGCTCAATTTTTTCAGTTGTCGTGGATACTGAAGCAACCAGTTTATCGTTTGATACATCGGCCTTGCCCTTTGCAATATCAGGTGCGGCCTTTGGTGTGGGTTTAACAGTTTTTTGTTTTGAGACAGATTTTGGGATGTCAGTCTTTTTGGACATTTGAGGTTTTGACTCACCCTTTTTTGTAATGATGATCTTTTTGGTAATCCCCCTGGCCTTTGGGGGAGGTTCAGCTTTTTTATCACAACCTATAAGGAGAGAAAAGAAACAGATGAAACAGATGAAACTGCGTATTATGGAAATTATCTTATCCATGATTTATGATTGCTTTTTAATTTCTTTGCTCATGAAGCCTTTTTGGGTTTAGTTTCCACAAACTTATAAGTTACAGCAGTACATGATGTTGTAAGTTCACCACTTCCCTTTATTGTGGTCATCTTAATATCGTCTATATTGACGATCCTATGTAACCTTGCAACCCTGTCAAAGAAAAGTACGGTTTTATGATAGTTACCCGTAACTATTATTGATACAGGAATTTCAGCATAAAATTCTTTAGTGCGTTCTGCTTTGGGCTCAAACAACAAAAATTCCAGGCCGGAATCATGCCCGGATCGGGAAACGTTCGACAGCAAAGAAGGTATTTCTTTTTTTTCGGGGAGCTTTTTCACGGCAATTGTAAATTCCGTTTGTGCCTTTTTCAGCTTGTCCTGAAAATATTCAAGCTTTTTCGCCTTTGCTCTCGCCCTGATAAGTCTTGTTTCCAGAGTTTCTTGTTCTGTTTTTAATTTGCCAATTTTCTTAACTTTAGGCTGATAAGAGAAATAGACACAGGGCCCGATAAGCATCAAAAAGATCCCAAAACATATTAAAATCCTGTAAAGCTTTGAGAGCTTTCCGATTTTATCGATCTTTTCTAGAAACAACTTAGTGAATTTGGAAATCTCGACCTTTTTCATTATTTTTTTGCCCTGTCTGGGGCAATTTTCACTTTTTACTTTTCGATTTTTTCAAAGAAATCTTATTACAAGTAATTTCGAAGCTTTTTAGATTTAGATTACTTATTTTTTGTTGTTTAAGCGTTTTCAGGTTTACATTTTTATAAAGTTTTGAAACTTCTAAACGGGTCATAAAATCGGCTACAGTTTTATTATCCATGGCAATCCCATTGATGCCGATATTGTTTCCTTTTGCTCGAAAATTGGTGAACCATAATCGCTTAACAGGTTTGCCATCCTTGTCTGACAATGAGTCTGATTCAGAAATTGACGTGCGCTCAGCAACCATCTTTGTCATATTGTCAAGAAGATAGGCGGCGGCTTTGCGTTTTGTCTCAAGATTTTTTATAATTTCTGTTTTCTTCTCTAACTTGTTGAACGCATTTTTTATTCTGTCTACTTCCTTTGCTTGCTTTTCAAACTTGACCAACATTGTTTTATTGTTTGTTATCGTTGTATTTAAAACATCGATTCTTTTTTGCAAGCTCATGTTATAAAAGAGCAAGATGATAACAACAAGTAAAAAAGAGAAGAAAAATATACTGATCTGTTTGCGAATGTTCTCTTTTTTACGTGCTGCTCGATAAGGTAGCAGATTGATTTGTATCATTTGTCACCGATTGCTCTTATTGCAAGCCCCATACATATAGCAGCCTGGGGAGCTATCTGTTTAAGATAAGAAGAATCAAAACGGTCGCTGTCGATCGAAAAGTTTTTAAAAGGATTTATAATTTCGACGTTTGTTGATGTTTCAACAGCCAGAAGTTGGCGAAACTCCTTAATGTTAGCACCACCGCCGCTAAGAATAATCTTTGTTATTTGATCTTCAGGGAATGTAGAGTAAAAGAAATCAAGGGCACGTTTTATTTCAGTGCACCAGTCGGTTACCACTGATGAAACAATTTCACTCAAATCTTCAGGAGAAATTATGTCTGATTGTCCGCCGTGTTTAATTTCTTCGGCTTCCGCTAAAGAACACTCCATAAGGGAAGCGATCTTTTCGTTTATCTGTCCGCACCCAAGCGAAACATCGCGCATGAATACAGAAGAATTATCTTTCAGGATGTTCAATGATGTCTTGCTGGCTCCAATATCAATAAGGGCAATATTTTCATCTCCTGAATCATAATTAAATTCAAAGATATTTTGGAGGGCAAAAGCATCAACATCTATTATGCAGACATTAAGCCCGGTCATCTGAACCAGATTGATATATTCGTTAACCATTTCCTTTTTGGCTGCAACCAGAAGAACACTCATCTGATTTGGGTTGTGTTCGCTTTCCCCTATTATTTGAAAATCCAGATTAACATCGCTTATATCAAACGGAATATACTGTTCCGCTTCAAAATGGATCGTCTCCTGCAACTCATCTTCCGTCATCTTCTGAACATTGATCTTTTTTACAATTACCGAGTAACCCCCGATGGAGATGGCAACGTTCTTTTCTTTCAGTTTCGCTTCCTTATAGAGTTCACGGATAGATGCAGAAACAGTTTCAGGATCCTTAATAACACCTTCTTCGATTATCCCCGGTTCAATATCAATCGTGTGGAAATTTTTAAAGATGCGACTTGTTTTTTTATCAACTATTTCAGCAATCTTTATAGTTTTGGAACCTATATCAAGGCCGATAAGATGAGGTTTTTTTCCAAAAATCATGATATGCTATTAATCGCCAAATATTTTGTTTTTGTCAGAGAGGCCGAAGCCAAGGGCCAAAATAATCTTTCGTTGAGTTTCCAGCCGGCAAAGCATGCCTTTTTCTATGCGCGCAATCGTAATGGGAGATACGTTTGCCTTTCTGGCAAGTTCGGTCTTGCTCATCAGTAAAGACTCTCTAATTTGCTTTAACGAATTCCCTTTCATTATAACAGTCCTTATACAAAATAAAAAATGATAAGTAAATTTGTAATATCGATAAAAGGTAAAATTTATTAATAAATTTGAATTTTTAAACAATATTACTTTAAATTATAATTAAGTTCAAGAACTTTTATGCATAATTATAGGCAAATTTAAACTAATTACCTTATTTAGTGGTTCACCTAATAAAGCTACTATATATAGTATGATGTAAGAACGTCACAATATATACAATACAACAATTCTATCAAAACACATGGTTAGGTACAATATAATCGACGGGTGCTTTGTTATAGTGTCACTGGAAAGAAAGCATTACCTTGACTTTAATGATCAGGTTCCATATATGATAATTTCGTAAAAACTCAAATAACGACCTTTTACGAAATTATCAAACATATCAATTCCGATCAGAAAAATTAACCTTATCTATGGACACCCAATCATCAGAAGAAAAAATCAAGCCGTTTAGGCTTGTCAAATACTTTACCTTTACAAGTCTTATTGTAATATTTATTGGAACGTTAGTCCTCTCTTTACTTAACACGCACCTGGCAAGGACCATGCAGCAGCAAAAAAGTGAGGACTACGCCCACCTTCTGATAGAAAATTTGAACCATCAGGTATTTTTACAGTTCATAATTCCTGTCGCACTAAAATTTGGCAAGATTCAGCTCAGTAACAAAAACCAGTTTGAACGTATGGACAAGGTCGTCAGAAGCACACTTCACAGCTTCAAGGTCGATATGGTCAACATTTACGATATGAGTAACACAATTTCTTATAGCTTCGATCAATCAGTGATCGGCAAAAAAGATGCCGGAGGTAAAGGCTATCAGGATGCACTTTCAGGCAAGTCGACTTCACAACTTGTTCAAAAGGGCAATTGGGTCGATATATTTCTAGGATTTCCGCAAAACAGTAAATTAATTACTTTTGCGCCCCTACGCGCAGAGCAGCCGCTTTCACGTATATCCGGTCCGGTACTCGGTGTTGTTGAAATCGTACAGGACTTAACAGAAGATTATAAAGCGATTTTCACTTTCCAGATAAGAATTATTAATACTTGCGCTGTGGTCATGGGAGCTCTTTTTTTAGTGCTTTTGTTTGTCGTCAAAAGAGGCGAGGCGATAATTGAAAAACGCGCTTTGGAAAGAATACGGCTAAAAGAAAAGTTAAGCCGCGCAGAACATCTGTCTTCTCTGGGTGAAATGGTGGCGGGAATTTCTCATGAAATCCGTAATCCGCTGGGCATTATAATGAGTTCCTCCGAACTTTTAAAGAAAAAAATGGCCGATTACGATCCTTCAAATCCCATCCCAAATGTTATTATTGAAGAATCTTCCCGATTAAATAATATCATAACAGACTTTTTAAATTTTGCGAAACCCAAAACTCCAAATTTGACCTTGTGCAAAATTGAAGATATTATTGAAAAAAACATAACCTTCCTGGAATCACAGATTAAAGAAGAAGGATATACTATTGATAAGCATTATGATAATAACCTTCCGGAAATAACAGCCGATTCTGATATGCTGTATCAGGCATTCCTTAATATTTTGATCAATGCCATGCAGGCAATGCCGCAAGGCGGTAAAATTAATATAAAAATCTGTTCAAGTGACAATGCTGCAAAAATATTTTTTGAAGATCAGGGGGAAGGTATCCCAGAAGATATTCTGGAAAAGATATGGGATCCCTTTTTCACCACCAAGTCAAAAGGGACCGGACTGGGGCTTGGTATCGTAAAAAATATTATCGAATCTCACGGCGGAAGTGTCCAGATCAGCAACAGATCGATATCCGGCGCCCGAGTGACCGTAAAAATACCCGTGGAGCAGGGAGTATAGTCATGGAGACTATCCTGATTGTAGATGATGAAAAAAATTATCCGCTTATTTTAGGTGCGGTTCTCGAAGAAGAAGGTTTTGAAACATTTACTGCCAACAGTGGACCTGAGGCGCTTGAAATACTGAAAAACACCGACGTTGACCTGGTACTCACAGATATGAAAATGCCTTCAATGGACGGTATGGAACTTTTGGAGAAAATCAAGGCCAAAGATGAGGAACTCCCGGTTATTATGATGACGGCTTATGGTACAGTGGATAAGGCCGTGGAGGCTATGCAGAAAGGCGCCTACAGCTATATCCTCAAACCTTTCGACAACGACAGGTTGATTCTTTATGTGAACAAGGCCATTTCCATGTATCGGGTGATCAAAGAAAACCGGCAACTGAGGAATGCTGCGGAATTGCAATATAGTTTCGGGAATATCATCGGAAAAAGTAAAGTGATGCGGGATGTTTTCGATACTATCCGGAAAGTCGCGCACACCACGGCTACGGTTTTGATTGAAGGTGGAAGCGGCACCGGAAAGGAACTGGTAGCAAAATCGATTCATTTTAACAGCCTGCGGCGAGACAAACCTTTTATTGCAGTTAACTGCAGCGCACTTGCCGAATCCCTCCTTGAAAGCGAACTTTTTGGCCATGAAAGAGGGGCGTTCACCGGTGCCGTGGCCATGAAGAAAGGCCGTTTTGAATTGGCCGACGGCGGGACCCTGTTTCTTGACGAAATAAGCGAGCTTTCGCAAAGCCTTCAGGTAAAACTTTTACGGATTCTTCAGGAAAAAGTTTTCGAAAGGGTTGGGGGCGTTAGATCGATTTCGGTCGATATTCGTATTATTGCCGCTACAAACAAAAATCTCAAAGAAGAGATGGAACAGGGAAGATTCAGAGAGGACCTCTATTATCGGTTAAATGTGGTCCATATGGTCCTCCCCCTTTTAAGGGAACGTCAGGAGGATATTCTCCAGCTTGTGGACTACGTTATAAATAAATATAAAGATGAACGAAAATCCGTAGATCCTGTAACCGGTCTTGATCAGGAAGTGGAACGTCTTTTTTACGATTATAGTTGGCCCGGTAATGTCCGTGAACTCGAAAATGTTATTGAACGGGCTATGGTTATGTGTCAAAACAGCGACATAAAGATATCAGATCTTCCCAAAGAATTTAAGGAAAATGTTTACAATACGTTGCACATTGAAGGAATACCTGCAAACGCAAAATTAGATGAAGTTCTTACAATGATAGAGAAAAAAATGATTAATAG
>JAUWLP010000173.1 GCA_030613575.1 Desulfobacteraceae bacterium | reverse complement strand
GCCCTTTTCCAGCGCAATCTCAGGGGTGTATAACATCTGAAAATGTGCAAACGCTGGAATAGTTAACAGTAAAACCGTTAATCCGGTTAATAACAACAGTGCCTTTTTCATTGAACAATCTCCTTTCTTGCTTTTTTTAGTAAGTTGTGAATAAGTTAGGCACCCCTTTTAGAAGGGGTTTGCCTGCGGGAGTGAGGCAGACAAATGGGGTTTTCCTCACTCCCAACATTAACATTAGGGTTCACAGGTTCAAAGTTCACCGTTCAAGGTTCTCTTTCTTTTGTTGAACCCTGAACTCTGAACCCGTGAACGGGTTAGGGGTTTTACTCGATAATATCCTTGCCGTCCACTACCACCTCGTGGCCCGGTCCCGCATCAAACACTACCTTGTATGGGCCGGAAGGTTTTTTAAATGTAAACTCACTATCCTCATTCATTTTATCCTTAACCAGCGTTTTTCCATCCTTATCCAGCACGCTAAGTTCCACGCCGGCGGCAGAGGACCCATCGGAAAAACCTCCCTCGCAAGTTATGGTTTCATCTCCGTTGTCATAACAGGAACATAAGGGGGTGTGGGCAAAGGCCTGGCCCGCCAGGAAAAGCCCGGCGGCAAGCAGACACGACAATAAAATGCTTTTCATTACATTAACTCCTTTCTTGTTTTTGTTAACGTTCACGATTCATGGTTCACACCGAAAACCCTGAGACCTATCAGTTACTTTACTGGTAACCGTTCACGCCCCGGAATAAAAAGGTGGCACAATCTCCGTTGTGTAAGCGTTCACAGGTGCTGCATAAGTGCGTGATCAGGTCGATCAGCTATAGTCTGCTATGCTGGTTGCCCTGAGCGCGTGCAGATGCGGTACCTGTGAACGCTTACCTTTACTGATATTCATGCCGGGGATTAATCAATCCCATAATAATGGTAAAAGTCAGGGCCATGCAAAAAAAGATTCCCATGGCCTGAAGCCCGGTAAGGCCCAAAAGATTGCCGACGGTAAAAACGAAGCTGGCCACCACAATTCCTAAAAACATCTGGTAGAACATGGAAAACAGCATCCATTTCACCGATCCGGTTTGAATCTTGATAGTTAAAACAGCGGCAATACATGGGGGGAACAGGGCCATGACCAGCAGCAGGGACAGGGCGTGCAGGGGTGTAAAGTCTTTCTCTGTTTTCTCCATGCGCTTTTCCAGGGTTTCGCCTTCCTCGTCGGACTGGTAAAGGGCTCCCAGGGTGGCCACAGAGCTTTCCTTGGCGGCAAAAGAACTTAGCAGGGCCACGTTGACCCGCCAGTTAAATCCTGCATATTTGGTTACCGGCTCCAGGCTGCGGCCGATCTTTCCTAAAAAACTATTGTCGATCATTTCAGCCTTGATCTGTCTTAAAATTCTTTTCCTGGCGGAAATCAGTTTTTTTAAAGCCCGGTTAAGCTTTTTTGCCTGCTTGTCCTTTTTCGGCTTGACGATTTTAAAGAAATTTTCATTTTCACTGATAAACCGGGCGTCCACTGTCCTGGCCTTTTCCTTGTTTTTAATTCCCATGCGCGCCTTTTTGTACCGCTCATTATAAAGAATAAGCGCCATAATGCTGTCCCCCTGCACATATTCGGCATATGGATTACCCGCAATTTTTTTATAAAAAGATTCTTTGGCTATTTTGGTTTCATCGGCATAATGGGCATTGCGATCCTCGGTCAAGCCTGGAAACTGCATCAGGACGAAGATAACTATGGCAACGGCAGCCACGATGGTGACGATTTTTTTAAGAAAGAGCCAGATCCTTTCCACGGCACGACCGAGTACTCCGCGGATCGTAGGCAGATGGTAAGGGGGCATTTCCATGATAAACGGAGCCGTCTCCTTGTCTTTTAATATGGTCAAAGACAGGATCTTGGCCACCGGCAGGGCCATAAAAATGGTAACTGTGGCCATAAACATCATGGCAAGCCCTTTGTGCTGGGCGAAATAAATATTGATCATCAGGATATACAAAGGGATCTTTGCCAGGCAGTTGAGCATTGGGATAATCAAGGTAGTAGCAAAACGCGCCCGTTCGTCGGGAATCCCCTTGGTAGCCATAATGGCCGGGACTGCGCAACCACCCACATAAATCCCGCCCAGAACCATGGGGAGGGTGGACTGACCATGGAGGCCGAAGCGCTTAAATAAGCGGTCGAGAAGAAACGCCATGCGGGGCATGTAGCCCGTGTCTTCTAAAATGGCGATTAAGGCAAACAGGATGAAAAAGATTGGAACATAATTGAGAAGAGCGTTAACACTGTCCACAAACCACAGGGCCAGGGATCGGACCATGGGCTCGGTCATGAACCCGGGTGGAGGCATGATGGCGGCGGTCAGGCTTTTAATCTTAGCCAGCAGGGGCCATGTGTAGTTGGTCAGTTTATAGCCTTCTACGATGGAAAGATGATACAGTGCATAGACAACACCCACCAGGATAAGGGGTCCAAAGATTTTATGGCAGACAATCCTGTCGATTTTATCGGAAAGGAGTGAGGCCTCCTTCCTCTTTACGCTAACGCTTTCACCGGCTATCCGGTCGGCTTCTTTATACCTTGCATAAGCGATGTGCCGTTCCGGAAGTTCGTCGGATTCTGCTTCAAAGGCCCGTCGTATTTGTTTGACCCGGGCTTTAATGGCGTCAAACCCGGCGGCGCTGTGACGTCTGATGATCTTTTCCACCTCATCATCCGCCTCCATCAACTTCACCGCAAGCCACCGCGCGGGATAGTCTGTTTCACATACGCCTGCAAGCATTTTCTCGATTTCATCGAGGAAGGGTTCCATGGAACCGTAGTCGATTTTTATGCCGTGTTCCTTCTTTTTAGATAAACCGACTTTATTGATGGTGTTTATAAGGTTCTTTTTACCCTTGCCTTTCTTTATAGTGGTTGGAACAACCGGCGCACCGAGCAAACGTTCCAAACAGTCAAAATCGATTTCAACTCCCCGGCGATGTGCCACATCCATCATATTCAGGTTCACCACAACCGGAATCTCCATCTCAAGCAACTGAAAAGTAAGATACAGGTTGCGCTTTAAATTTGATGCGTCCATCACATTTACCACTACGTCTGGTTTGTCATGGAGAATGAAATTGCGTGAAACCCGCTCCTCAAGGGAATAGGAAGTCAGGCTGTAAGTACCGGGCAGGTCGACAACCTCTACTTTTACGCCGTTTTTCCTGTATGACCCGTACATCTTATCGACTGTGACCCCCGGATAATTGGCTACATGCTGATTGGCACCGGTAAGGGTGTTAAATACCGTTGATTTCCCACAGTTGGGTTGGCCGGCAAGCGCCATAAGCACCTTGTTCATTGTATCTATCCCTCCACTTCCACGAATTTGGCTTCTTCATGGCGGATGCTTAAACAATACCCGCCAAGCTCGATTTCCATGGGATCTTCTAAGGGAGCATTACGAATTACTTTCACCTGAAGACCGGGATAAATCCCCATGTCAATCAGCCGCTGATTCAGCTTTCCTTTGGCGGTTATTTTTTTCGTGTAACACTGACTTCCGGGTTTTAGACTATCCAGGGTCATTCTTTTTTCCTTTCCATTGTGATAAATTTATTTATGGCCGTTCAGGGGTTCAAAGGTTCAGGGGTTCAAGGTTTCATTCTTGTCCCTAACCCTGAACGTTGAACCCTGAACCTTTGAACGGCTACATATATTTTCCGTGTCATACCGGCATAACAATAATTTTGTGAGCCATTCCGGCTCCAATAGCCAGACGCGTGTCACCTGCTTCTATTAGCAATGGTCCCTGAAACCCTTTTTTAATGATTTCAATCTCAGACCCAACATTCAATCCCATGCTGCTCAGGCGCAGGCACATCCCCCTGCCGCTTTCAAACTTAACTATACATATTTTTTCTCCGGCAGATGCCAAAGCAAGCGGCATAGCCGAAACTTTCCTGCCATCAATAGCCTGATTCTTTTTGTCTTCGTATAAATCGTAAACGACCGCTCTTTCTATCATAAACCCTCCCTGCTCATGAAACAGACAAATATTTTTGATGCCGAATATGTCATTTGGCACCTCATTTTTTTTGGTATGCCTAAATTATAATAAGATAAAGATACATGTCAAGTAATTATTTTTGGCATACCGTATATTTTTCGAGTACCGATATTATTGATAGGAAAAAATCGGGGGGGGTGGGGGAGTTTGCTTGTTTTGTTTATTTAAATTTCAATGACTTATCTGAAAACCTTGCACCTTGATGCAAACACTCAACCACTTAACGATATCTGAAGCTCTTTACAATTGAAGACAATAGATAAGAATTTGCGCCAGATTAACCGCCCAGTATTCCCCGGGCCGGGTAAGATAAATACATCCGTTGGTAAGTTTTATCAAGCCTACCTTCTCCCATTGGGAGATGACAGGCCCGACCCTGGATAGAATATCCAGATTATGCCTTAATGACAAGGTTTTGAGATCACAATAGCCAAGCTCTATTTGAAAGGAAATATCTTTGAGCAAAAGATTCTTTTCACTTCCTTTTAAGCCCATGGAAAGAGGTTTTTTGTTTGCTTTGACCGCTGCGAGATAGTCTTTTAAATCTCCTTCTAAAAAAAACATGTGATTTCCAAGCCAGCCACCCGCACCTGAACCAAGTGGGACACACTCACTTCGTCCACGTGAGAAAATATTATAAAGACTCCTTTCCCTGGCATTGTTTGCCCAGTGAGTAAGGGAAAGGCGTCGCTGGTGAGCGGCTTCCATCATTTCAATGCCTCGAACAAAATAATCGGCCTGTTCACGCAGGGTGGCCGGTTTTGGCAGCGCCTTTTTCGACACCGATTTTTCCAGAGGTCCTCCGGTAAATACATTCAGCTGATAAAGATCACAGCCATCAATATCGAGAGAAAGATATGTATCAATATCCTTTTCCCAGATCGCAATTGTCTGGCCTGGAAGGCCATAGATAAGATCTATAATGACGGTTGCTTTGCCCATCTCACGAATAAGAGTTAATGTTTCAACCAGTTTTTCTTTGGACTCCTTCCTGCCGATGGATTTTCTTATCTGACTGTCAAA
>JAUWLP010000139.1 GCA_030613575.1 Desulfobacteraceae bacterium | reverse complement strand
TTTTTTCTGGCCAATGAATCGGTGCTTTTTGCTTTTTGTAATTACAGACAGTTAATGCTTCTTAAAGAGTCTGAAACTATGGGAGATATCCTGTTGATTACCTCGATAAAAGAAGGTCTTAGCCAAAGCAAATGGCAACAGGTTGTGCCGGATCCGCAATCTTATGGAGAGCTTTTGGTCATTGCCGGCCCGGATGTGTTATATGCCGGAGATGTTTGAGGCTGGATATTAGTACCTAAACTCTGATTTCTTGTGTTTTTATGTCAAAAAATCAAATTACAAAAAACAAATAACAAACGATTGGCTGTGGATCTTATTTGGAATTTGGAGCTTGTAGTTTGGAATTTATTTGAGATTTGATGCTTGTGATTTGTTATTTCCGGTTTATCCGGGTTAGGTATTGGTTACTGGATATTTGATGCCGGAGATAGGTATGCCATGAAATAGGGAGACAAGTGACAAAGCCTCCTAAGTTGTATCATTATCAAATCCGACAAATTATTTGAACAAAAATGTGTGACCTTTTTGCACTTTCTGCAAAGAAAGATTTTTCAGCACCAAAATCCCTTCCCATTTTTGCTGTCAAGGCAAAAAAAAACATGGATGGCTGGGGCATTGGCTATTTCAGGAAGCATCATGCCCTGGTAGAGAAATCGGCTAAGGGTGTTTTTGTTTCCGGGTACGTTCACGACAGCTTCAAGAAATTAGCCCGGGTGGTAAAAAGCAGAATTATTATCTGCCATGTCCGCTTTCGTACCAGCGGCCCCATAGACGATTGCCACGCCCATCCCTTTGTCCTCAGATTCGGCGGTCACGACTGGATATTCGCCCATAACGGAAAAGCACCGGCCATTGAATCTTACAAAAGCCACAACACCATTCTTGAGGAAGCCGTGAGCGACTCGGCCAGAGCCTTTGAGTATCTCCGGGACCACCTGTTGCGTCATTACAGGAACGCAACCGAACTTCCCACGCTCTTCCAGGCCTTGTGCCAAAGTACGGAACGAATGGTGGAAGAGTATCCCGGTGAATACAACTACCTGTTGTCCAACGGCCGGAGCCTTTTTGTCTTCACCAACCATCGCCAGTTTATGTTCCTCAAAGAGAGTAAAAAGCTGGAAGGCGCCCTGCTTCTTACAACACTGGCGCGAGGTCTCAGCAATGAAAAGTGGATTCGGATAGCCAGGGCAACAAATCGCAAGGGCACGCTTCTGGCGATCTCGGGGACGGATATAATTTTGAAACAGTCACTGTAGTCCCTCTATTTTCTCGGCTATAATTTTCGGCAGGGGGATGGCCTTCCAGGTATGATCAATGGCCACAAAGGTGACACTCCCCTCGGCAGCCAGCCGAGTCTCCGGAGGGCGATAAAATTGAAACTGAAAAATAATAGCCTTTTCCTTGACTTCCTTGATTGAGGTGTGCATCTCGAGCAAATCACCATAGTAGGCCGGTATAAAAAAGCGGCAATCCGCTGCGACTTTGGGCATGCCGAATTTTTCTTCCTGGTTACGAAAAAATGTTTTCGGTGATATGCCTATATGGCGCAGGAATTCTTCGATGCCCTGATGAAAATAGCGAAAATAGGCAACAAAGTAAACAACGCCATACGGGTCGGTATCACCAAAGAGAACCTGTACTTTGGTCTTATGAATAAGCATGTTACACCTCCTGTAAATTGGTTCGCTTATAGCGGTATAGATTTTCAGAAACGTAACATATACACTAATTGATATAAAAAAGAGGTAATGATGCGATTTTTCAAATTTTCTGTTTTGGCCTTTCTGCTTGTCCTTATATCCCTGAATCCGCCGGCATGGGCCGATGAAAATGTCGGGATCGAAATGGTTCGACTGCAAACTTCCGACGGGATCAAGCTAACCGGTATTTTACGCCGGCCTCATACGGTTCGGAATAACGCCGGTGTGGTAATGATCCACGGTTACAGCGGCAACTTCTACTCAGGTATCATGGCCTTTCTCCCGGAAGCCCTGGCTGATTGTGGTTTTGCCACTCTGGCGCTAAACATGCGTGACCATGATCGGGGTTCTAAAAAGAACCGGTTTGAAGATAACTGTTATGATGTTGCTGTAGCGGTGGATGAAATGGCCCGGCTTGGCTATAATCCTATATTTCTTTTCGGCCACAGCATGGGCACCAACCGTGTGCTCTACTACCTTGCAGCAACCGGAGATTCCAGGATTAAAGGCGTGCTTCTGACCGGCCCTCCCGGCAATTTGTTCGAATGGAATATAAGCATATTCGGTCTAGAGGCTGCAAGCCAGGTTCTCGGCCAGGCCCAGGATCTCGTAGCCAGGGGTAAAGGAAACAAATGGATGCTGATCGATCTGGGTCCTCTGGGCAAAGCACTTTACACCGCTAACCATGTGGTAAGCCTCAGGGGCCCGAAAACAGTTTCCGACCCATACAAAAACATCGCCAGGATTTTCAAACCGGTTCTCATCGTCCATGGCCTGGCTGACCGTCTGGCAAACCCTGACGTGGCTGACAGACTCCTCAAAAGCGCAGCGTCTAGAATACATGTTACAGTGGTCAAAATTCCTGGTGCCAATCACCGCTTTAGCAGTCATCAGCAGGATCTTGTGAACGCCGTAAACAAGTGGCTAACTGACCAGATAAATCCCTAACTCGACTGCTCAAGATCGCTGATGAGTTTTTTTGTAATCCTTTACTGCAATTAACATATGATCTATCCTTGACGGTCTCGTAAAAAGTCCCTAAGAAATCTTATGTAAACTGCTCCGCACTTGCGAGTAGATGTCGGGAGCCATGACAAGAAGGTGATCATTGATCCTTTGCCCGTCCAGGTATTCGTTAAGGAAAAAATTGCTCCCATCTATCTTGCAGATTTTTCCTCCTGCCGCCTCAAGAATGATACCGGCTGCAGCAAGATCCTGATACGACTCGTTAGCAATGACGGCAGCTTCCGCGCGACCCATGGCAACATAGCATATGTGAGCACCGGTGCATCCCAGATCGCGGATTTTACCCGGGAATGTGGATCGATAACAGTGATGAAACCGGGAGTAGGTGAAAAGAAGGCTCTCGTCGTTAATATTTTTTTTATCAGATACGTGTATTTCTCCTTTTCCCAAAAAAGCTTTTTGTTCAGCCTGTGCATAAAAAAGATCGCCGGTTGTCGGCATATAAAATACACCTAAAACGGGCCAGAAATTCTCGATAAGTGCAAGAGACATGCCCCAGATGGGAATTCCCGCCTGAAAATTGGCAACGCCATCTAACGGATCAAAGATCCACAGGTAGCGCTTTTCATCATGAGTGTAATCTTTGTTAGCCTGGTTGTTTCTAAACACCTGATGCTCGGGGAAATGACTGTTGAGCTGATCCTGAAAAAATCCCATCAGATGGAGATCTGCTTCTGTAACCAGCTCCTCATCAAATTTAATATTGGGGTTTCCTTTACCATAATAGGAAAGTGCTTCTTTACCTGAACGACGGATAACTTCCATTGCAAATTTAGTTAAATTTTTAATCCCATGACGTTTTATGCCCATTTTCACTCCTTGCTCTAAGAATAATACGACGAAGAAACACAAAAAAACGCTAAAAATCTCCGAGCGCTCTTGTAAATGTAAATTTGGCAGGATCTCCTACCAATTTCCGGCATGCAGTTTTTGTGTTTCCACCCAGAGCTGAAAATGGGAGAGATACGATAAAAATGGCGCTGCCCACCACGGTGGCAACGATCCCCAAAGGCCTGATAACTAAAAGATCGGCGGCCATGGCACTGGCGCTAATATCATTATTTACAGCCTTGCTTTCCGCAAGGGCGGAAGTTCCGAATGGAATAAAGATCATGGCTGCAATTAACAAAAAGACCATGGATTGTTTGCTTATTTTATGCATATCTTCCTCCTTTAACAAATCATACGGTTTTTATGATATTAACTCTTTTGTGACAACGGACGGGGTTTGCTGCTCATTTTGATATGGTTGAAAAATAACTATGAACGCGCTATATTTTGACTGCATTGTAATTGAATTAAAGCGTTTGATAAAATATCTAATTTTCACGGGCAGTTTGCGTAATATACCTTAAAAAAAAACTGCTTCTGTGTCAAGGGAAAAGGAGGGGGCATTAAAACCGGTTTTGCTTTGCATGAACCTAACCCGGACAAGCCGGAACTAAAAATATTTGCCACAAAGGCACTAAGACACAAAGGATATATTTATTATTCTTTCTTCGTGCCTTGGTGCCTTTGTGGCGAGAAAAAAAGTTTTGTCACAAAAAGCCCAAAAATTACAAGCAAGGAACTCACTCGGACAAATTGAAGAAAAATGGCATCATCTTTGACTTACATAGAAGTCGCTATAGCGCTTCCGGTATACAATACCTATACTTACAGCGTTCCGGAAAATCTTGGTGAACTGGTATCCACGGGAAAAAGGGTGCTGGTCCCATTCGGTCGGCGCAGGGTAACAGGATACATCCTGGGCCAGGGAAAGGATAAAAATCAGGAAGGGATAAAAACTGCCCTGGATATCCTTGATGAAAAGCCGCTTTTCCCTTCATCCATGATTCCGTTCTTCAGGTGGACCGCTGACTACTACCTGCATCCCATAGGAGATGTTATCAAATGTGCTCTGCCCGGAGGCTTAAATCTTTACGATTTTTTCACCATCGCAATTACGGAAAAAGGAGAAGATGCTCTTTTAAATAATTCTACCACGCCTCTGGAAAACGAGATCTTAAACCGGCTGAAAACCGGACCATGCCGCTTCAAAGACCTTAACAAAAATTTTAATAAGCACGTCCCTAATGCTTTAATTCATTCCATGGAAAGTCGGGGGGTTATTGTTTGCAATCGCAAGCTCAAAGGTGGGTCAACTAAACCGAAGATGGAGCGATATGTATCATTACTCCATTCAGATATCCCAATGAAAAAGCTTTCCAATTCAAGGAAAAAAATCATTGAAACAATCAAAAACTTAGATGAAATCTCCGTAAAAAAACTACAAGAACGGGTTCCTTCTGCTCCAAAATTAATAAAATCTCTTGAGACGGCCGGGTATCTTTCGATTTTTCAGAAAAAGGTGTATCGGGATCCGTTCGGTGAACCCATAGCACCTGATACCGCTCACAAACTTACAAAAGAACAGAAAAGCGTGATCCATACCGTAACTGAATCCCTTGGCCGGGAATTCACAACTTGCCTTCTGGCAGGAGTCACTGGAAGCGGCAAGACAGAAGTTTATATGCAGCTTGCTGCAAAAGTCATAAGCCTGGGTTATTCCGTGCTGGTTCTTGTTCCTGAGATTGCCCTTATCTCCCAGATGGAACGCCGCTTCCGAGCCCGGTTTGGAGAGTGTGTTGCTATTCTTCACAGCGGTCTTTCCGCCGGCGAGCGCTATGATCAGTGGATGCGCATCGCTCGCCGGAAGGCAGCTATCGCTATCGGTGCAAGATCCGCCGTGTTTGCACCTTTTGCGAATATCGGCATTATTATCGTTGATGAGGAACATGATACCTCCTACAAGCAGGAGGGGGGCTTGCGTTATAATGCCAGGGATCTTGCAGTTGTAAGAGCAAAGCTTAATAACGGCGTTGCCCTGCTGGGATCTGCTACGCCCTCGATACAGTCGTACTATAATACAACAACAAAAAAATTTAAGGCGGTCACATTAAAAAAAAGGGTTGAAAAACGACCCCTCCCGGAGATAACCGTGGTCGATCTATGCAAAAGCAGGGATGTTCGGGGAATTCGGCGCTTCATTACACCGGAACTTCACCTGGAAATGAAAGCAACACTTGTTCGAGGTGAGCAGGTTCTTCTTTTTCTCAACCGGCGTGGCTTTGCCAGTTATCCGGTTTGCGCAGCCTGTGGTGAAGCAATAAGATGCAAAAATTGTGATATTACACTTACGCTGCATCAAAAGATCAATGCATACAAATGTCATTACTGCGGTTTTACTCGGGCTTCCACATCAAACTGCACGTCCTGCGGGTCCGCCAAAATCCTGCTGTTGGGTATAGGAACCGAAAAAGTTGAGGCAGCCGTAAAATCTCTTTTTCCCGATGCCAGGACAGCCAGAATGGATCGAGATACCACCCGGCGAAAAGGTTCGATTCTAAAAATCCTGAAAGGTCTCAGAAACCAGACCACAGATATTCTTGTGGGAACTCAGATGGTGGCAAAAGGCCATGACTTTCCCAACATTACTCTGGTCGGTATTATTTGCGCTGATCTCTCCCTCAACTTTCCGGATTTTAGAGCCGGGGAACGAACCTTTCAGCTTTTAGCCCAGGTTGCAGGAAGGGCCGGGCGGGGAGCTGTACCCGGCCGGGTGATCCTTCAGACTTATAACCCAAAACATTTCGCCATCTTATCTGCAACCAAGCAGGACTTTCAAACCTTTTACAATGAGGAGATAAATTTCCGAAAGAGCCTGAATTATCCCCCATTTTCAAGGATGGTTCAGCTCAATATATCAGGAAAAGACAAGGAAAAAACCAGGCAGCATGCTCAGGATATCGGGGATCTTTGTGATACGTTGAAAAAAAACAATAGCTCTTTTTTAAAGTCCGTGGAAATATTGGGACCCATTGAAGCCTCACTTCCAAGGATCGCAAAACGATACCGGTGGCAGATCCTTTTAAAATGCCCAAGCATAAAACAGCTTCACCGGTTTCTTCACCAGTTGTGGTTTGATAAAAAAACAAACATCAGCATCCGCGATGTCAAGGTGGTGCTGGATGTGGATCCATTCTTAATGACCTAAATCCTGCATTAGCTTTTTTCGAAAGAGATAAATTCGCTATAATCACAATGCTATATTATGATATTTCTATCAACATACACACATCGATAACCGGCGAAAAAAAGGCCAAACGAACCAAAGGACCGTTTAAACGGATATTTTCCGATCATTTATGTGAACATGATTGTGATATATTAGATAAATTGTTGCACATCATTCATAGAGGTAATTTGTATGAAAATTCAGGTTATAGCTGTTCAATATAATACATGTGTTTTATATCCGCATTTTATAAGATAAAATTCAATCTTGACACTGTGATGTGATTGTTTGTTTAATTATCCATATTTTCTCTAAAACTTGTGATACTTCATCTATATAAAATATTACCTTCAAAAGGAGAGGATTATGA
>JAUWLP010000131.1 GCA_030613575.1 Desulfobacteraceae bacterium | reverse complement strand
GGTCGATAACGCCACCGCCCGGATAGCCCAGGCCGAGCATCTTGGCAACCTTATCAAAGGCTTCTCCGGCAGCATCATCCCGTGTTTGTCCAACCAGATCAAATCCGGTGTGTGACGTGACATGGTATATGCTGGTATGTCCACCGGATGCAAGAAGCGCCACAAACGGGAAAGGAGGCGGGTTCTCTTCCAGGAACACTGAATTTATGTGACCCTCAAGATGATTGACGCCGATCCACGGAACACCCAGTGCAAAAGCAAAAGATTTGGCAAAGCAAAAACCGACAAGCAATGCTCCCACCAGCCCCGGCCCCTGGGTAACCGCAATCGCGTCAAGCTGTTTTGAATCGATGGAGGAAGCTTCCAGGGCCTCATTAACCACCGGAACAATCGCTTCCATGTGTTTTCTTGAAGCAAGTTCAGGCACTACTCCGCCATATGGATGGTGAACGTCGATCTGTGAGGATACAACGGAAGATAATATTTGGGTGCCGTCAATGACCACCGCTGCAGCGGTTTCATCACAGGATGTTTCAATGCCGAGTATTATCATTGACAGTCTCGTAAAAAGTCAAAATCCGACGGCAAAGTAAAAAGACCCAAATTCAAGACGCGCAAATCCTGAGGAATGAGGCGTACTTATAGTACGCTGCAGTGACGAAGGATGCAACGCAGAAGCTGGACTTTTTACGAAGCCGTTATCATTGCTGCTTTATTTTTTTGGGTCCTCTCCCGGGACCGGTTTTATTCATTGCTCAGCTTTTACAGACGGCTTTTCCTTTTTGTGCTTTTCCTATCCAGCTCATCAGCTTCAGGAAGGGTTTTTTGATCTTTTGCAGGCGTTGCTTTTTTTCGTAAGTTGCGTTCTTCATGCCGATCAGATCCACTGAACTCTATCACCCGCTACCTTGCATTCAACGATCTCGCCTACAATAAAGGCTTTTTCCTTCATGGCGATGAGACTATCCAGAACTTCCTCGGCATCTTTTTCATGAACAACGGCAATCAAGCCGATACCGTTATTAAACGTACGCATCATTTCACGTTCTGATATATTCCCGGCCTGCTTAAGATACGTAAACACGGGCGGTACATCCCAGCTGTTCTTTTGCATGATAATGTTACACCGTTCAGGGATGACACGAATAATGTTATCTGTGATTCCACCGCCTGTTATATGAGCAAGTCCAAGGACCGGCAGATTTTTTATAATGCTGCGAACGGTTTGTGAATATATTCTTGTGGGTGTAAGAAGCTCTTCGCCGATGGTCTTGCCAAGCTCGGGTATATGCGTATCGATTTTCAGTTTTAAAATGTCAAAACAGATCTTGCGTACCAGCGAATATCCGTTGCTGTGAAGCCCGCTCGACGAAATTCCGATAAGCTGATCGCCGACACGAATTTCTGAACCGTCAATAATTTTGCTGTTCTCAACAACGCCGACTGTAAATCCGGCCAGATCATATTCATTATCCTTATAAAACCCCGGCATTTCGGCAGTTTCACCACCAATAAGCGCACACCCGGCCTGCCTGCAGCCCTCTCCGATACCGGCTATGACATCAATGGCGATTTCTTCTTCCAGCCTTCCCATTGAAAGATAATCCAGAAAAAAAAGCGGTTTTGCACCCTGCACAATGATGTCATTGACACACATTGCAACCAGGTCTATGCCGATCGTATCGTGTTTTGACATCATAAAAGCGATCTTGAGCTTGGTCCCGACACCGTCTGTCGAACTCACAAGAACCGGACTTTCCATGTCGCCGATGTTGAGGGAAAACAGGCCGCCGAACCCGCCGATCTCACCAATAACCCCCGATCTAGAAGTCTGCTGCGCTATTTTTTTAATCTTGTCTACCATTTTGCCGGCTTTATCTATATCTACACCCGAATCAGCATAGGTCAGTGATTTTGCCATATGAATTTCCTTGTTAATATGGATTTTAGGTAGTATACAATTTGTAATCGTGTTTAATCTCTGAAAAAGATTAAAAAAATAATCCTATTCGGTCTAAAAGTCAAAACAAATTTTTTGACATAAAATACTTTGTATTATAAATTACATGATTACAATTTTTTGCCAAAATAAACATAAAATTTACAACTTAAGAAACTAAGGGGTTATTTTTATGAAAACGTTTGCCAGACTCGATCGTCTTCCACCGTATGTATTTACAGCAGTTAACAAAATTAAAATGGACGCCAGGCATGCCGGAGAGGATATTATCGACCTTGGAATGGGAAATCCCGACATGGGTACGCCACAGCACATTGTCGATAAGATGACAGAAGCCGCCCAGAAGCCGCAAAATCACCGCTATTCGGCATCCATGGGTATCACCAAGTTGAGAATGGCTATTTCTAGCTGGTACAAACGAAGATATGATGTCGATATCGACCCCGATACAGAGGCAATCGTCACAATCGGTGCCAAGGAAGGAATATCACATCTTGTCCTTGTCACCATCCGGCCCGGAGACGTAGTTTTCACACCCACCCCGACTTACCCGATCCATCCTTACTCGGCAATTATTTCCGGGGGTGATGTAAGGGGGATCCCCGTGGGTCCGGGCAACGATTTTTTCGATAACCTGATGCACGCCACCAGACAGACCTGGCCGAGGCCCAAGATTTTAATTATCAGCTATCCCCATAATCCGACCACAGAAGTCGTTGATCTGAAATTTTTTGAAAACATCGTCGATTATGCAAAAGAACACGATATCTTGATCGTCCACGATTTTGCTTATGCGGATCTGGCATTCGACGACTATAAACCGCCCAGTTTTCTCCAGGTCAAAGGCGCCAAGGATATTGGTGTTGAATTCTTTTCACTTTCAAAGAGTTACAGCATGCCCGGCTGGCGGGTCGGTTTTTGTGTGGGGAACAGCGAAGTTGTGGGCGCCCTTCGTCGTATAAAAAGTTATCTGGATTATGGTATTTTTCAGCCGATTCAGATTGCATCCATTATCGCCTTAAACGGCCCCCAGGAATGTGTCAAGGAGATATGTGATATCTATAAAACACGAAGGGATGCTTTGATATCAGGCCTCAACCGAGTGGGCTGGGAGACGGCAAGCCCCAAAGCGACCATGTTTGTATGGACCAAAATTCCTGATAAATATATAAAAATGGGATCCGTGGAATTTTCCAAAATGTTGATTAATAAAGCCCAGGTTGCGGTTTCACCTGGTCTTGGATTTGGCGAGTACGGCGATGAATATGTGCGTTTTGCTCTGATAGAAAACAAGATGCGCATAAACCAGGCCATAAGAGGAATACGAAAAATAATGTAACTCCTGTTCAGGAGCAAATTGCATGAAAAAAATAAATATCGGTTTGCTCGGCTGCGGCACGATCGGCACAGGTGTTGCAAAGATTCTTATTAAAAACAGGGGCCTTATCCGTTCCCGGATTGGAGCCGATCTGAACCTGAAATATGTTGCCGATATCGACCTGAAAAGTGATCGTGGAATACGATTTGACAACGGAGTCTTTATTAGCGACGCATATAAAGTGGTCAATGACCCTGACATTGATATCGTTATCGAAATGATCGGCGGAGAGGAGGTTGCCAGGGATCTTATTTTAAGAGCCATTGATAACGGCAAGCAGATTGTTACCGCAAACAAGGCACTGCTTGCAATCCATGGCAATGCCATATTCAAGGCCGCAACTAAAAAAGGTGTTGATCTTGCCTTTGAAGCCAGCGTAGGTGGCTGCATGCCGATAATCAAATCGCTGCGGGAATCTCTGGTGGGGAATCACATAAAATCGATGGCCGGCATCCTGAACGGCACCTGTAATTACATCCTCTCCAGGAGTACGGATGATGGCAGCAAATTTGAAGCTGTGCTTGCCGAGGCACAAAAAAACGGGTTTGCCGAGGCGGACCCGACCCTGGACATCGAAGGAATTGACACCGCCCATAAACTTGCCATTCTGACATCCCTTGCCTACGGCACCAAGATCAATTTTAAAGCTATATATATCGAAGGCATCTCTAATATAGACCCCATGGATATCGATTTCGCCGGGCAGTTTGGATACAAAATCAAGCTTCTGGCCATCAGCAAGAACATGGGCAATGCCATAGAGGCAAGAGTGCATCCCACCATGATTCCTTTTAACAATCCGCTTTCCAGTGTCGGTGGAGCACTTAATGCCATCACAATCTCCGGTGATGCCATCGGTGATATGATGCTTTATGGATACGGAGCGGGTATGATGCCCACGGCCAGCGCCGTAGTCGGCGACACGGTCGATCTCGCCCGCAACCTTTTAACCGGCTCAAAAGGCCGGGTTCCGTTACTTTCGTACCAGATGAATAATATCCGGAAAATTTCCGTTATGCCGATTGATGAAATCAGAACGTATTATTATTTCAGGTTTGCTGCCATGGACCGACCCGGTGTCCTGTCAAAGGTATCGGGTATTCTGGGTGATTATGACATCAGCATAAAATCGGTGCACCAGAAAGGACGAAAAACCAAAGGCTCGGTACCAATCGTCATGCTCACCCACCTTGCCAAAGAAGCTGATGTACAAAAGGCTTTATCCGAAATTTTTAATCTCGACGTTGTAAGTGACAGACCTGTTCTCATAAGGATAGAAGATGAAAACCAAGAAGATTGAATACCGAATGTGAGGTGTCATGCATATTGTCTGCTCCGACCTGGAAGGAATTTTTGTACCGGAAATATGGATAAATGTGGCCGAAAAAACAGGCATTAAAGAACTCAGGCTGACAACACGTGATATATCCGATTACGATGTATTAATGAAAAGGCGTCTTGCTATCCTTGATGAGAACCGGCTTAAAATAGATGATATCAAAGCGGTTATCGCCACCATGGACCCTCTTGACGGGGCCCTGGAATTTCTTGACTGGCTCAGGTCACGCATCCAGGTCATCGTCGTTTCTGATACATTTGACCAGTTTGCACGTCCTCTGATGCAAAAACTCGGCTGGCCTACACTTTTCTGTCACACTTTATCCATAGATCCCGACGGTTCGATTGCCGGGTATAAACTGCGACAGAAAGACAGCAAGCGGGAAGCGGTGATTTCGTTAAAAAGCCTGAAATACGACACCATAGCTTTGGGTGATTCTTACAATGATATTACGATGCTAAAAGAAGCCGATAACGGTATCCTTTTCGATCCGCCTGAAAATGTGAAAAACGAGTTCCCTGAATTTCCTGTATCAAACAGCTATGACGATCTGAAAGATATTATTCAAAAAATACTTTCAAACGATTTTAAGTAAGCCGAACAACCCGAAAACAAAAGGATCTGCCACAAAGTCACCAAGGCACAAAGGATAAATTTTCATTATTTTTTTCGTGCCTTGGTGTCTTAGTGGCAATGAAAAAAGTTTTGCCCCAAAATACACGAAATAAGTAATTCCGGTTAAAAGCTTACGGAATATCCAATGATTACACATAAAACCACATACCGGGTCATATACGGCGATACGGACAAAATGGGATTTGTTTATCATGCCAACTACTTTCGCTGGTTTGAAAGCGCTCGCTCCGAGATGTTCAGGTATTTGGGAGTGCCGTATAAATCAATTGAATCCAGGGGATTTTTTCTTCCCTTATCCGAGGTTCACTGTAAATTCAATTCTCCGTCCCAGTACGACGATATTTTACTTATAGAAACTTCACTTGACACCCGTATCAAAGGAGGCATGAAGTTCGATTACCAAATTTTTAGCGAAGATGGTACAAAGCTCCTTGCCAAAGGATACACAAAACATGCGTGTGTAGACGCTAACGGTCGGGTCGTGCGACCGCCAAAATTTCTGATGGAAGTTGTTGAAAAGTATCGCGAATCCAATTGATGGCTTCGTAAAAAGTCCAACTTCTGCGTTGCGCTGCATTCCTCGTCACTGCGACGTAATAAAAATACGTCTCGTTCCTCGGAATTTGCGCGCCTTGAATTTGGAGCTTTTTACTTTGCCATCAAAATCTGACTTTTTACGAAACCGTCAATTAATGCGATTTTCCAGTGAATGCCATGCCTATTGATATTTCAAAATTCGACAAATGCAACATCCTTGTTGTGGGTGATTTGATGCTCGACGAATATCTCTGGGGTGAAGTGGATCGCATATCCCCCGAAGCTCCGGTCCAGGTAGTGTCGATCAAAAACGAGGATTACGCCATGGGCGGCGCCGGTAACGTCGTCCACAACATTGTCGCTCTGGGCGCAAAAGTCATCCCGGCAGGAGTAATCGGCTCGGGCAAAAATGGACAGATTCTGCTCAATAAGTTCAAAGAACTGGGAGTCGATACAGCCGGCATTGTTCAGGAACCGGGCAGGACCACCACAAAGAAAACAAGAATTATTGCATCCCATCAACATGTACTCAGAATCGACAGAGAAACAGATAAAGCCATATCCGATCCGACTCTGGAGAAAATTACAAGATTTATAAAAGATAAAATTGCCGATGTTGATGTGGTATTGATTTCCGACTACGGCAAGGGGTTGATTACAAAAACCTTGCTGTCAGGGTTGATATCGGCCGCTCAAAAGCACAAAAAGGTCACCATTGCAGATCCCAAAGGACTCGATTTTTCAAAATATTCAGGGGTATCCCTCCTTACGCCTAACAAAAAAGAAGCCGCCCTGGCTTCCGGAGTTGATATTGTCAATGAATCCTCCCTTGAAATAGCGGCAAACAAAATTCTTCAAAACGTCCACCTTGATAAGCTTCTCATCACATGCGGAAAAGATGGTATGGTTCTGTTTGAGAAAAATAGATCACCTTACCGAGTCAGGGCAGAGGCACGGCAGGTTTTTGATGTTTCAGGGGCCGGTGACACGGTTCTCGCGATCCTTGGTCTGGCCGTCGCATCCGGGGTTTCAATCAAAAACAGTGTGACTGTTGCCAATGCCGCCGCCAGAATCGTTGTGGGCAAGGTAGGAACTGCAACGGTGTCAAAACAAGAACTCTCTTTGGCCTTGAAAATCGTTGTGGGCAAGGTGGGAACCGCATCGGTGTCAAATCAGGAACTCGCTTCGGCATTTAAATCAGATGATAATAGCCTGCCGTCTAAATACAAAGATTTGCCTGAGCTTCCGGCGCTCATCGGAAAACTCAAGAAAAAAGGGAAACGGATAGTTTTGACCAACGGCTGCTTTGATCTTTTGCATGTGGGCCATATCCTGCTCTTCTCTGCTTCAAAACAGTTGGGAGACATCCTTATCGTTGCCATCGACGACAATGAATCTGTAAAAACATTGAAAGGACCGGGAAGACCTGTACTCCATTCAAAAGAACGGGTCAGGATTTTAAGTGCCCTTGACTCTGTTGACTATGTCGTGGTTTTTTCTTCCAGAGAGCTGGAAAAGCTCATTGAGATCATACGGCCGGATGTTCTTACCAAGGGAAGCAACTATACATCTGAAGAAGTTTTCGGACGCGAACTTGTTGAAGCGCTTGGAGGAAAGGTGGTTCTGATTCCAGTGACCGAAAATATTTCATCCACCCGCATTATCAACAATATTAAAAGCAGCAGACAGGATTAATACTGTTAAGGAAAATGCCATTTCTACAGGAAAAGAGTAACGGAATTATACTCAAAGTTTTTATTCAGCCC
>JAUWLP010000185.1 GCA_030613575.1 Desulfobacteraceae bacterium | reverse complement strand
GTCTTTTGTATTTGCAGCTTTGAGGGAATATATGACCGGAAGCGTAAGTTTCCCTTCTCTGAGATCTGCTCCGACCTCTTTTCCAAGAATGTCGGTATCCAGTGTGTAGTCGAGAAGATCATCCACCATCTGAAAAGCGATTCCAAGGTTAAAACCGTAATCCGACAGGGCGGTTTCCTTTTCCTTTGAGGCACCTGAAATAAGGGCGCTTACGCGGCATGTTCCCTGAAAAAGAACAGCGGTCTTTCGCTGTATGACTTCCATGTACTCTTTTTCGGTGAGGTCTAAACTTCCTTTTCTCATAAGCTGATGAATTTCGGCTTGGGACATGTTTTCTGTAATTTCTGCTACTATCTTGATAACATCGGGCAGTCCTGTCTCAGCGGCGATGGAAAGGGAGCGGGCGAGCAGGAAATCTCCCACAAGGACAGCGGTAGCATTGCCCCATATTGAATGGGCCACGGGATTACCTCTCCGCAATGTTGCTTGATCCACAAGATCATCGTGCAACAGGGTGGCGGCATGCAAGTATTCAAAAATGGTCGAGAACGTCTTGTCATAGTTTCCGTTATAACCGCAAATCCTGGCTGAAAGGACCATAAGCAAAGGTCTTAAGCGCTTACCGCCGCTGAACAATATATGTCTGGCGATTTGGGACACCAGATCTAAATGTGGATTTAAATTTTCCTCCAGGGCGGTTTCAATTGCGGCGAGGTCATCTTTAACCAGGGCAAGGATCTTATGTTTTAAGTCGCTCATACAAC
Organism: Desulfobacteraceae bacterium; assembly: GCA_030613575.1. Taxonomy (GTDB): domain Bacteria; phylum Desulfobacterota; class Desulfobacteria; order Desulfobacterales; family UBA11574; genus S5133MH16. Next base: position 3,766 of record JAUWLP010000185.1, on the reverse strand, counting down.
TTCTCCTTTAAGGTCATATTCAAATGCGTCTGCAACCCTTATGCCGACAAATGAGCCGATTTCCAATTGCTCGGAATGAATATAGGTAATGCCGTCGACGTCCGGGGCTTGAAAAAATGTGCGGCCTTGGAAAAGATTCTCTTCAGTGGTATTTTCCACGAGAACGTCATAAATCCTGCCTTTATGCCTTTGGTTATTCTTCAGGGATATTTTCAACTGGCAGGACATGAGCCTGTCATATCGATCCTTGGCTACACTTTCCGGAATGTGGTCGGGGAGTCTGTGAGAACTGAGGTCTTTGGAATCAGAATACATGAAGACTCCCAGGTGATCGAAACATATGTCCTTTACAAAGAATAAAAGCTCTTCAAAATCTTTATCCGTTTCTCCCGGGAAACCGACGATTACGGTTGTCCTTAAGGCGGCATCTAAGACAGATGACCGGATTTTATCAAAAAGCCTGCGAAGGTTGTCAGAAGTATAATTGCGCCCCATCTTTTTTAAAACACCGTTACTTGAATGCTGAATCGGAATGTCAAAATAAGAGCATATGTTTGTGTGTCTGGAAATAGTTCTGATAACAGGATCCTCTATAGCTTCCGGATGCCCGTACAGTAATCTGATCCATATTCTTTCTGATATTTCAGAAATACTTTCAAGCAACCGGCTGAGAGAAACAGGCGGGCACAGATCCATACCATAGCATGTTGTATCCTGTGCAACCAAAACGAGTTCCTTTACACCCGATGAGATCAAGCAACGTGCTTCAGTAACAATATTTTCAAGGGGGCGGCTTCTTTGTTTTCCGCGAAGCTTTGGGATAATACAATAGGTGCAGCGCCGGCTGCATCCTTCCGCAATTTTTAGATAAGCCATGTGAGAAGAACTCCGTATTCTTGGAATTTCCTGCTGTTGAAAGCCTGTCAAATTCGGGTCCGGCAAAAAGCACTTCACAGCATTCAAAGATCCGTCCACAGCTTCTACGATTTTATCAAATGCGCCGGTTCCCAGGAAGAAGTCAACCTCAGGAATGGCAGTGACGATTTCTTCCCTGAAACGCTCAGGGAGGCATCCGGCGACGATGAGACGACGGCAGGGCCCATCGTGTTTATATTTTGCCAGAGCAAGGATGGTGTCGATAGATTCGTTTATAGCAGATTCGATAAAGCTACACGAATTGATGATTATGATATCCGCTTGTCCGGGGTCCCTGGTGTTTGCCCAGCCGGTGTTCATGAGCCGGCCCAGCATCAGTTCGCTGTCAACAAGATTTTTAGCACAGCCTAAGCTTACCAGATGCAGTTTCATTATAATCGTTTACAGAACATCGTCATTAATCCGGTTAAAAGTCAAAAGGCTCCCGGATTTGTTCAGCAGCCTTTAGGCGCTTAAAAATAAATTTTTTGCTTTGGTGATAAATTTATTTTTTAGACCCGGATCCGAAACCGGAGACAAAATTTGGATTCAGCCTTTTAATTTCCTTACTTCTTCTGCAATTAATGGCACAATTTCAAAAAGATTGCCCTCAATGCCGTAATCAGCTTTGGAGAAGATAGGCGCTTCCGGGTCCTTGTTTATGGCCACAACAACCTTGGATGAAGACATTCCGGCAATGTGCTGAATAGCTCCGGATATCCCGCATGCAATATAGAGATTTGGGGAAACAACTTTCCCGGTTTGCCCAACCTGGTCTGAAGCGGGCCGCCAGCCTTCATCTACCGCAGATCGCGATGCTCCCACAGCACCATCGAGCAGTTGAGCCAGTTCTTCTATTACAGTAAAATCGGTCCCTCCCATTCCCCTGCCGCCGGACACAACCGTATCAGCTTCAGTGAGTTCGACCTTGCCTGTATCAAGTGTTTTTTCAATAAATTGCAGCACAGTGTTACCGGAATCCGTATCAAGTTTTTCAATGGATCCGGCTCCGCCAGCCTTTGCAATGGTCATTGCATTGGGTCGAATCGCCAGGATTTGCGGATTTCCATCAAGCGCCACATCTGCTAAAATTTTGCCTCCATACATCGGACGTGTTGCGATGAGATTATTATCCTCGAAACGAACAGCCACACAATCCATGGCAAGAGGAGCATTCAAGCGAGCGCTAAGACGTGCCGACAAGTCCTTGCCCTGTGTGGATGCACCCAGAATAACTACAGCCGGCTTTTCTTTGTTTATGTAATCCGCAATTACATTGGTATACGCATCGGTCAAATATTCGGAAAGGGCAGGGCTTTGGGCGACAATAATTCTGTCGGCTCCGTATTGATCGAGCTTTTTTGAAATATTTTCAATTTCTGCTCCTAAAACCAGGGCGGTAAGATCGCAATTTAGCCTGTCAGCGATGCGTCTCCCTTCGCTTAATGCTTCGTAAGTGACTTTTCTGAAAACTCCCTCCATTTGTTCTGCTATTGCCAGTACACCTTGTGACATATTTATCTCCTTAATTAGTTTCTATCCATAAATGGCTATTTTTCCTATGAGCGGCGTTCTCCGCGGGTTTCCGCCCTCGACGTACAGAAAGTACGCCTCGGGCGAAAACCCTTGTGCGGCTTTGCTCATCGAAAAAATATCTCATTTATAAATTGGAAACTTAGTTCTTGACCGAAAACCCCATGAAGGGGAATTCAGCTCTAATCGTGCCACTACCAACTCTATGAATTTATTTTGGTTTTTAAATCAACAATCATCAATCGCCAATCATCAATCGTGCCTGAACGGTGTTTTCGTTCAGGTACCAATTATATGACCTTAGCCTCTTCATGCAAGATTCTGACAAGTTCCACAGCCTTTGCCTGTGCAGAGTCTCCGGTTATCATCTTTCCGCCTTTTCGCTCCGGAGGAGTTTGCATCGCCACGATTTTTGTCAGCGGTTTCTCGATTCGGGCAGCGTCAAGTCCGATATCTGCGATGGTTTTAATATCGATGGGTTTCTTTTTTGCTTTCATGATTCCCGGAAGAGAAGCATAGCGAGGCTCGTTTAGTACGCGCTGGGTAGTAAACAGAGCTGGCAGCGGCGCCTCCAAAATGACGGTCCCCCCATCAATTGTCCCATGGCATCTGATCTTGGAGTCAATGATTTCTTGCTTGATAACCATTGAAATATTCGGAATGCCTAAAAATTCTGCTACGGCCACTCCTACCTGAAAATTATCATCGTCAACAGCCCGCTGACCTGCGATAATCAGGTCAAAAGGGGTTTCCTTCAACACCGCAGCTAAAATTCGTGATGTACTTAAACCATCGCACCCTGCAGCGGCCGGATCATTGATCAGTATCCCCTTGTCTGCACCCATTGCAAGGGAGGTTCTTATGGCTTCGGTCGTTTTTTCCGGTCCCACGGAAATGATGGTAACCGAACCGCCATGAGCTTCCTTTATTTGAAGTGCTTCTTCAACCGCAAATTCGTCATAAGGGTTAATAACCCACTTGATGTCATCGGTCTTTATGGATACGCCGTCGTCGGCGATACCGATTAACGATTCTGTTGCCGGAACCTGTTTTAACAATACTACGATTTCCACGCTTTTCACCTTTCTTTTGAAATCAAGTTTTAATAATTAAACTTCCAGTTTGCTTTTTAACTATCCAACACGGTAAAAATCAACAAAAAAGCATGGTAACCCCTTCTAATAAATTGGATTACGCTTTTTTAGGAGAAAAAAGTACAGTACTAGTCTTTTTATGTCAATAAATTTTCGAGCCATGAATTATCCTTTCCTTTGGGATATAAAACCTTTTGAATAGTAATCGGTCAAGGTTCCATCAT
>JAUWLP010000129.1 GCA_030613575.1 Desulfobacteraceae bacterium | reverse complement strand
AATTGTATATTTTCGATTGAAAATTGAATATTTAAGGATTTCCTCTAATTTTATTTTTATAAACAAAAACAATGGAGCAAAGCAACCAAATTAAATAGTCAATCGTCAATAATCAATTTTTTAAACCCTGCGCCGTTTTGGCGGCCGACAGCCATTATGCGGTATGGGTGTTACGTCTTTAATCATCACAATATTGAATCCTGCGGCCTGTAACGATCGAAGGGCTGATTCTCGACCAGATCCAGGACCCTTGACATACACCTCAACATTTTTCATCCCATGCTCCATTGCCTTTTTTGCTGCATCTTCCGCCGCAAGCTGGGCAGCAAATGGAGTACTCTTTCGTGACCCCTTAAAGCCCTGAACACCCGCACTAGACCAGGCTATAACATTTCCGGCAGGATCTGTAATTGTAACGATTGTATTGTTAAAAGTCGACTGGATATGTACAACGCCGGTCGATATATTCTTCTTTTCTCTTTTTTTAGTCCGGATTTTCTTTTTCGCCATGTATTACGCCTCTGTCTTCTCCTTGTTTATTTCTTTTTAACTCCGCCTCTCTTCTTTATGGCAGACCTTTTAGGTCCCTTTCGCGTACGTGCATTTGTACTTGTCCGCTGTCCCCGCACTGGAAGCGATTTTCGATGGCGAAGCCCACGATAAGATCCCAAATCCATCAATCTCTTGATATTCATAGAAACTTCTGTACGAAGTTCTCCTTCAACTTTGCATTCTCCGTCAATCACCTTGCGGATTCTATTAACATCAGATTCTGACAAATCATCTGTCTTGATATCCGGATCAATATTAAGCTTATGGAGTATTCGTTTTGATATGTTTGGACCTATACCATAAATATATGTCAGTCCTACCTCAACCCGCTTACGTCTCGGCAAATCAACACCCGCAATTCTTGCCAAAGCTTATCCTCCTTTATCCTTGCCTCTGTTTGTGTCGCTTATTTTCGCAGATAACCCTGACAACCCCTTTTCTGCGGACTATCTTACACTTGGCGCATATCTTCTTAACCGATGCCCTGACTTTCATGCAACATACTCCTTTAGTTCGATACCGATCACCTCTTTATTTTGATCTGTATGTTATTCTGCCACGGGACAGATCGTAGGGTGAAAGTTCAACCGTAACTTTATCCCCGGGAAGAATTTTTATAAAATGCATACGCATCTTTCCGGAAATATGGGCAAGCACCTGGTGCTTGTTTTCCAGTTCTACCTTGAACATTGCATTGGGCAGTGTCTTAAGCACCGTGCCCTCAACCTTAATCGCCTCTTCCTTTGCCATATTGTATCCCCGTCGGCCCTTTATTTTAGACCCGTTGCTTTTTTAGAAATCCTTCATAGTGGCGGGTCAGCATGTGAGATTCTATCTGCTGAATCGTATCGATCGCCACCCCCACAACGATCAGAAGTGCGGTGCCACCGAAATAAAAAGGGACGTTAAACTTTGTTATCAAAACCGATGGAAGTACGCATACTGCAGAAACATATATGGCGCCTCCAAGTGTAATACGGGTCAAAACCCTGTCAATGTGATCCGCCGTCCGCTTACCCGGACGGATGCCCGGAATATACCCGCCCTGCTTTTTCATATTGTCGGCAACATCAGCAGGGTTAAAAGTGACTGCAGTATAAAAGTAACAGAAAAAGAATATAAACCCGACATATAACGATTCATACACAATATTGCCCGGTCTCATCGCCGAAGCCAAACTCTGCATCCACGGGATGGCTATGAAACTGGCTATAGTCGCTGGAAACATTATAATTGACGAAGCAAAAATCGGCGGTATGACACCGGAGGTATTAACCTTCAACGGCAGATGGGTACTCTGGCCACCATACATCTTGCGGCCGACAACCCTTTTAGCGTATTGAACCGGTATACGCCTCTGACCCTGTTCCATATAGATAATGAAAGCCACCACAAGTATCATCAGTACAAGCAAAATGAGCACGGGAAATATTCCCATTTCACCTGTTGAAAGGAGACGGAACGTGTTTCCGATTGCAGTCGGCATCCGGACAATAATACCGGCGTAGATAATCAACGAGATACCGTTACCTATGCCACGTTCGGTAATCTGTTCACCCAGCCACATAATAAACGCTGTTCCAGCCGTCAGGGTCATAACAGTCATGATCCTGAATGCCCAACCTGGATGTAGCACCACCGGAGCACCGCTAGGGGAACTCATACTCTCAAGTCCGATACTAATACCAAATCCCTGGATGATACTTAACAAGATGGTACCGTAACGGGTGTACTGGGTAATTTTTTTGCGTCCCTGCTCACCTTCTTTTGACAAGCGCTCGAGATGCGGTATTGTCACAGTTAAAAGCTGCAAAATTATCGACGCACTGATATAGGGCATAATTCCGAGAGCAAAAACAGAAAGCCGCTCTAATGCACCGCCCGAAAACATATCAAAAAGACCGAGCAAAGTCCCTTGTTTTCCTGCAAAAAAGGTGGCCAGTGCCGCACCGTCTATGCCCGGGGTAGGAACATGCACGCCCACACGGTAGACAACAAGGAGTGCTAATGTGATATAAATTCTTTTCTTTAGTTCAGGAATCTTGAATATATTGCCGAACCCGCCGCCAACCATGTTATAAAACCTCTACATTCCCGCCGGCTTCGATGATCCTCTCCCTGGCACTTTTACTAAGCATGTTTACCTTTATCGTTAGAGGTGTTTTGATCTCTCCATGGCCGAGCAGCTTAATACCGTCTCTTCTCCCTTTAACAAGACCAACCCGAACAAGTGCCACTTCGTCCACAATACTGCCGCTTTCAAACTTTGACAGATCACGGATATTAATCACCGCTATCTTCTTTTTGAAAATATTTGTAAAACCACGTTTGGGAAGGCGGCGATGGAGAGGCGTCTGCCCGCCCTCGAAACCGGGCCTTACGCCACCGCCGGAGCGGCTGTTATATCCCTTTGTCCCTCTACCGGCTGTTTTGCCTTTGCCCGATCCGACTCCACGGCCAACACGTTTTCGAGGCCTGCGGGATCCTTTTGGGGGTGACAATTCATTCAGTTTCATCAATCTTCTCCTCAACGGTAACCAGGTGCGATACAGCGTTGACCATTCCACGAATGGAAGCCGTATTCTCAAGCTCAACCGTTCGGTTAATTTTTGTCAGCCCCATGCCGCGTAGTACCCTGCGGTGCTTTTCCGGTCTTCCAATCATACTTTTAACAAGAGTTACTTTTAATGTTCCGGACATTTATCAATCCTTCTGATTTGCCACTGCCGACGGAATATTGATTTTCGGTAATAGTGTATTTCTTTGAAACAAATCGATTTCAATTGAGCGGTAATATTTTCAAAAAGCTAAGGCGTTACAATTTTTATAAATCTTTGTATTTCCAATCGTCAATTGTTATTCTTCAATCTTCAATTTTAGAGGTCTTCCACTCTTTTACCACGTCTATTGGCAACCTGTTCACGGCTCTGCAACTGGCAAAGCCCTTCAATGGTAGCTTTAACAACATTATGAGCATTATGTGACCCCATGCACTTTGTAAGAATGTTCTGAACGCCCACAGCTTCAAGTACCGCCCGAACAGCACCACCTGCAATAAGACCGGTTCCCTGGGAAGCAGGTTTCAACAGAACCCGTCCCGCCCCATATTTTCCGATAACCACATATGGTATTGTTCCATCAACCAAAGATACCTTGACCATGTTTTTTTTCGCTTTTTCTATTCCTTTACGAATCGCTTCAGGCACCTCACCGGCTTTCCCAAGCCCATAACCGACACTCCCTTCGCCATCACCGACAACAACGATAGCACTGAAGCTAAACCTGCGGCCGCCTTTAACAACTTTCGCAACCCGGTTAATGTAAACAACCTTGTCGATTAACTGATCTTCGCCTTTATCCTGCTTGAACAAAAATTTGCCTCCTTCGCCCATTAATTAAACGTCTCGGAAATTCTACAATTGGTTGAATTAATGATCTTTTAATAGCTCCTGGTTTATGCCGCTTCCATGGAATGATGGAATACTGGAATGCTGGAATATTGGGATAAGGGCGGAAATAAACCATTTTAATTGTAAAAAACTCCTTCAAACCCACCATTCCATTACTCCATCATTCCATTATTCCAATTGGGGCGAAGCCCCTAAGTTCATTGACCCGTTAATTAAAACGGCTAAAAATCGAGGCCTGCCTCACGCGCACCATCAGATACAGCTTTTACACGCCCGTGAAATAGAAACCCGCCACGGTCAAAAACGACCTTTTTTAAACCTTTTTTAATGGCCCGTTCACCGATAAGTTTCCCTATGAAACCTGCGGCTGCAACTTTGTTTTCAAATTCGGGTTGTTCTTTTACAACTTTTTCCAGACTTGATGCGGCTACAAGAGTATAACCATGCTCATCATCAATGACCTGGGCGTAAATATGTTTTGAACTTCGAAAAACATTCAACCTGGGCCGCTGCTGCGTGCCAACGAGATGTTTTCTTATCCTTTTTTTTCTCTTTAAACGTGCTTTTTTCTTTAAATCCAGCTTCCCCATCTTCAATATCCTTATGCTTCTTTAACCCCTGTCTTTCCGGCCTTACGCTGAATACGTTCCTCAGCATACTTTATCCCTTTACCCTTATAGCGTTCCGGAGGTCTCAATCTCCTGATTGATGCAGCGGTATGCCCCAGCAATTCCTTATCTATACCGGTAAGCCTGATAACATTTTTCTTGTCAACTGTGGCGGATACACCCTCAGGAAGATCAAAATGAACAGGATGTGAATACCCAAGATTAAATTCAATTAGGTTACCGTTAAGTATGGCACGGTAGCCGATACCGTGTATCTCCAGAATCCTTTCAAACCCTTTGGTCAAGCCGATAACCATATTGGCTATAAGGCTCCGCGTAAGTCCACGCAAAGCGCGGTTGGTACTGTTATTTTTAATAACATCCACACATATCATCCCGTCTTCTATCTTAAGATCCACGGCAGGATGGATTGCTCTTGTAAGAGACCCTTTTTTAGATTCTACGGTAATTACCCTGTCTTTATATTTTACTTTAATATTATCAGGTATCGGTATCGGTACTTTGCCTACTCTGGACATTGATTACTTCCTTTTGTCATCGGTCAAGAACCATCCGTCACCGGTCATCACAATTGATAATAATTTGCCAGTAACGAATGACAGATCTACCAAATATTGCAGAGAATCTCGCCTCCTAAGTTATCAGACCTGGCCTTTTTATCCGCCATTATCCCCTTTGATGTTGATAAAATCGCAATTCCCATACCGTTCAAAACCGGTTTTATATCCTTGCGCTTCACATAAAACCGCCTGCTCGGTTTACTGACTCGTTCAAGGCCGATAATTGTGTGGGCCTGTTTTTCATCATACTTTAGGTAGACACGCAATATCCCCTGCTTATTATCTTTAATGAATTTATAATTTTTTATAAACCCCTCATCCTTTAATACTCTGGCTAATTCGGTTTTTAGCTTTGACCCGGGAATATCAATACTGTTGAACTTTGCCTTGCCGGCATTTCTGATCCGGGTCAACATGTCCGCAATTGGATCACTCATCGCCATAGTCTTCTCCGTTATTGAAATCGTTTTAAGTTTTATGTTTTAAGTTTAAAAATATGAATGAAGTTTCAAGTTTCAAGCCCGCTTAAAACCTAAAACTTAACACTTAAAACCTGTTTTACAATATTACCAGCTAGATTTCACTACACCAGGGAGCTTGCCTGCCGAAGCAAGATTCCGAAAACAGATGCGACAAATTCCGAACTTCCTTAAAAACGCTCTTGGTCTGCCGCAAATGGGACAGCGGTTGTATCCCCTCACTTTGAATTTAGGTTCTCTCATTGCCTTCATTCTAAGAGCTTTTCTTGCCAAATCCTCCTCCTTCGTTATCCTTCATTCTTCATTTCCAAATCTTCAATTTCTAAATGGCATCCCCATCAGCTTTAGCAGTTCTTTCCCCTCTTCATCAGTCTTTGCAGTCGTAACTATAGAGATATTAAGGCCTTTAATCTTATCAATTTTATCGTAATCGATCTCCGGAAAAATAATATGTTCTTTGATACCCAGTGAATAATTGCCGTGACCATCCAACGCTTTTCCCGAAAGACCTCTGAAGTCACGAACACGAGGCAACGCTATATTGACCAGTTTGTAAAAATAATCGTACATCCGGTTGCAGCGAAGGGTAACCATGCAGCCTATCGGCATTCCTTCCCGCAACTTAAACGCCGCTATCGATTTTTTCGCACGGGTTACAACCGGTTGCTGGCCGGCTATAATCTTAAGCTCCTCCGAAGCTGAATCAAGCAGTTTGATATTATGAATCGCTTCACCTAATCCCATATTCAAAACTACCTTCTCAAGTTTTGGGACCTCCATTATGTTTTTATACTTAAAGGTCTCCATCAACCTGGGGACAACCTCTTTATGATAGTAACTTTTCAACTGTGACATTCACTTCCTCCGTCACTCGGCCCTAAGAATCTATGATTTCGTTGCATTTCCTGCAAACACGCACCTTTTTTCCATCCTCAAGCCGTTTCATCTTTATACGTACAGGTGTTACGCATTTGCTGCACATCAACATGACGTTGGACCAATGGATAGGAGCTTCAGTCTCGATAATACCGCCCTGTCTTTGACTGGCACTGGGCCGTGTATGCCGTTTGATAATATTTATATTTTCAATAAGAAGGCGATTACTCTTCCTTTTGATACTCAGCACCTTGCCAATCTTTCCTTTATCTTTACCGACAAGGACTTTTACCTTGTCGTCTTTTTTCATATGCCATTTATTTTGAGCCATGAACCACTTCTCCACAGATTCGGGATAATTTAAAACTTGTAAAATTTTTGCTCATTGAAGTCATTGCTCATTTGCAGCTAATGGGTCATTACTGTTTATTTTTCATTGATTTCTGTTACGTTTCACCCTGCACCCATAATCGTTAACCGATGACTATAACACCTCAGGGGCCAGCGAAATGATTTTCATAAACCTTTTGCCTCGCAGTTCCCTAGCCACCGGACCAAATATGCGGGTGCCAATGGGTTCTTTGGTTTGTGAAATTAAAACAGCAGAATTATCATCAAATCTTATATATGATCCATCCAGTCTCCTGATTTCCTTTTTGGTACGAACAACAACAGCTTTTACCACATCTCCTTTTTTAACCTTGGTATTAGGAATGGCTTCTTTAACAGATACAACAATTATGTCGCCAACACTTGCATATCGTCTACGGGAACCTCCAAGAACTTTTATGCAATACAATATCTTGGCTCCTGAATTATCTGCTACGGTCAATCTCGTCTCCGCCTGAATCATCTTCTTAACTTTCCTTATATAATGATTAATTCGTAAAAAAATCGAATTCATCATGTCATATAACAATCAAACAGCTTTTTCGACTATTTTGCTCACACGCCATCTTTTAGTCTTGCTAAGCGGTCTGGACTGGGTTATCAAAACTTTATCTCCAACCCGTGAGACATTGTTTTCGTCGTGAGCGGCAAATTTTGACCGTCTCCTGACATACTTTTGATAAAGTTTATGCTTAACCAGCCTCTCAACCAGGACAATGACTGTCTTATCCATCTTTTCGCTGACAACTGTCCCCACCATCTGTCTTCTTAAAAATCGTTTTTCCATGGCAACAAGTATTCTTAGCCCTGTTATTTGATATAATTAGTAAAGAATCCTGGCCCAAAGGACCAGGCTTTGGTTTGCCCCTGAAAGGGGCTGTTTTACTTAAAGCCGTACAAGTTAAAAGTGTCTAAAGTGATCTAAAGTGCCTAAAGTTATGGTGTCGCTTCGCTCCGCTGATTTTAT
>JAUWLP010000036.1 GCA_030613575.1 Desulfobacteraceae bacterium | reverse complement strand
GTTGGCAGCAATTTTTATGAGGCCCTGGGTCATAATTTCAGGTCCAACCCATGCGAAGTTTTCCCATGAGGGGCCGATGACCGGGATAATACCACATGTTACAGCTTCAAGAAAATTCTGTCCTCCCAAGGGTGCTAGACTGCCGCCAACAAAGGCGGCTTTGGATATTTTATAGGCAAAAGAGAGTTCTCCAAAAGTATCCCAGAGAATAACTGTTCCAGGAGATGCAATATGTCTGGTTTCAGAACGTAAAGCCCAGGGTGTAGCCATACGGCTTAAGGTGTTTTTCCAGTGCTTTATCCTGTGCATGTGCCTTGGAAAGAGTCCGATAATAGTTTCAGACTGCCTGTGTAAGATATCTGAAATGATTTTTTCGATGAGGTGTTCTTCCTCATATCTTACCGACCCGAGCACAAGAAACGGTGTTTCAAGCGGAATAATATTTTCAAGAGGATTCTTTTTATCATTTGCAGATTCCATGCTCTCGAGTCGATCAAATTTAATGTTAGGCATGACATCAACGCGATCTCTACCGAACAGTGTAGAGAATCTTTTGGCATCATTTTTAGAGATGGCAAGGATTTTATCCGGCTTGAGTGTACGCCAGAGTGAAGGCCAGATGAGATATCTTGAGAGGCTTTTGGATGTGATCCTGCCGTTTAAGATAAGAATTTTGCAGCCGTTATTTTTCAGGGCAGCCATGAGGCCAGGCCACATCTCAGATTCGAGGAGCACCATAATTTTGGGGCTGATGTCTCTGACGGCTTGCGCCATGATTGTGGGCTTGTCAAAAGGAAAGTATGCGGTAAAAGCGGTTATGCCTCTATTATTAGGTGTGATTTCACTGGCAGCTTGCTCCAGAATTTCTATTCCCTGACTTGTGTTTGAAGTTAGGAGGATACGTGTTGGATTGGAAGGCTTAAAATTGTCAAGGAGTTCTTTGGCCAGAAAGGCTTCTCCAACAGATGCTGCTTGAATCCAGATATCCGCTTCAGACAGCTTTTCACGAAGTGTCCGTTGCCTGAAACCTTCAGCAAGGCGCTTGTTCAAGCGAAGCGCCGGGATAGCAATATTCCATCCGATATTATAGAGCTGAAAAGCAGCTTTTATTGACAGTGTATTCACCATAGAAATGAATTAATAATGGAAAGAGTCTGAAGTGTCAATTTTAATTCCGCTATCAAATGTGTTATACGTTGACAGCTCACTTTTTGTCTGTTACTCGTTAGCCTCATTTGCATTCAACAGGCCAATTTTATTTAACAATTTGGAATTATTTCTACCGGTGAAAATAGAAGAACAAATTCGACATAACGCAATAAAAACAGATGGCATTCGCAGTGCATTCGTATCTTTTATTGCAGATCTGCCACATAAATATATTTTATGTCTGGGCAGGCTGCTGGGGAGATTTATGTATTTTGCAGATGTCCCGCATCGGCGTATTGTCAGGCGCAACTTGAAATTTGTTTATCCTGAATGGACGATAGAACGTATCAAAGAGACTTCGTTAAGAATTTTTCAGAATATCGGAATTACCTTTATAGAAATTTGTCAAATAGCCTGCCTTTCCAAGGATAATATATTATCCAAGACTAAGGTAAAAGGGGAAAAAATATTATTAGATGCGATAAAAGAAAATAAAGGAGCAATATTGATCTCAGCGCATCTGGGAAACTGGGAAATAGTTGCTCCATTTTTGTCTGCTAGTTTTGGTGCGCCAGCTTCTATGGTAGGAAGGCGGTTGCGTGTTAAGCTAATTAATCGTCTGATTAGTGGACTTAGAACACGTTTCGGAGCTACAGTGATAGACAAAGAAGATGGAATGCCCAAAATGATGCAGGCTATTCGCGAGGGTAAAATGCTCGGAATAATGCTTGATCAGGGCACACAGAGCTCAATGGGTGTTAAGGTCAATTTTTTCAACAGGGCTGTCACAGCAACTCATGGTCCTGCTTTACTTGCATTGCGATGTAAATGCCCTGTCGTTCCGATTTTTGGTGTCAGAGAGATTGACGGAAGCCTTACAATAATTGTGGAATCACCGCTGAAGTTAAAAAGGACAAAAGACTTAAAGGCTGATTTAAAGGTGAATACACAGCTTATGGTAAATGCCATCGAAAAAGCGGTCAGAGCGTATCCTGAGCAATGGTTTTGCGTTCACAAGCGCTGGAAAAAGTACTATCCCCAACTGTATCCTGAATATATGGCCAGGAAGAAACGTCGCAGAGCAAGAAAAGGTCGGAAGATAAGTTCCGCAAAAAATAAGAGTGACTAAAGTGAGCTAAAGTGACTAAAGTGCCTAAAGTTGTGGTGTCGCTTTGCTTCATCCTTTCAAATAACTAAATTATAACCTCTTGATATGATTGATAAGTTATTTTTAGTTATAGTGCCGCAAAGCGGCATATTGTAGCTTTTTACGAAACTATCAAGGTTGGAAAATAATGAACATGATAATGGAAAAGATTTCGGACTGGACTGAAACTAAAAAAGGTCTTTATTTTATCCTTGGCCTTTCTGCTACTATAAAGGTTTTGGTCTTAATCGCTTTGTCGGAAAAAGCAATCAACTATGACGGTTTGCTTTATATCTCTGCGGCTCAGCATTTTGCCTCAGGGTATTTCAAGGAGGGTTTAGCCCTGTATCCTATGCCCTTATATTCTTCCTTTATTGCAATCGTTCATTTATTAATTTCAGATTGGGTATTAGCTGCCAGGCTTATCTCTCTTGTTTCCCTGGTTTTAGCAATTATTCCACTGTATCTGATATCAAAAGAACTTTTTAGCAACCGTATAGCCTTTTGGGGATGTCTTGCATTTGTATTAGCTCCTTTACTCAACAGTTGGGTTGTGTATGTGACACGTGGACCGGTATTTATATTCTTTTTTGCATGGGCGGTATATTTTGCTTTAAAAGCAATCCGGATTAAAAAACCGGGTTTTTTTGTGCTGGCTGCTGTTTTTTCATGGTTTTCCATTCTTTTGCGGCTTGAAGGAATAATTTTCATTCCGGCGTTCTTTTTCTTTCTTTTATACTTTGCAATTTCAAAGAAGCAGGAGAGGGTTTTTTTCTTTAAAGGGATTTGTATTTGGATTTGTTTTCCGGTTATTTTGGGGGGGGCTCTTATTTTACTGGGAGGAGCTGGAGGAATGTCCTTTAACAGGGCTGATCAGGTTGTGCAAGTACTGCAGGACACGGCTAATCTAAGCTTCCTGGACAACTACCGCCTGATTTATGATCATCTAAAACAGGTTGAAAATTCACCGCCTTTTTCCGGGTGGCACTATAGTTTTGCAGAAAGCGCCAGGTACTTTATGCCTGTTATTTATCTTTTAGGGTTTTTTAAAGCCTTCATTAAAGCCCTTTTCCCGTTATTTATCATTCCGTTTTTTTTAGGATTTAAGCATTCTTTAACAAGATCTCATATTTTAGTGCTATTTATAGTCGTTTCATTCCTTCTTGTATTTTATTACTCACTTATTGTAAGAGATTTTATTTCACCAAGGTTTTTATTTGTCCCGGCATTTTTATTATTCCCCTGGATAGGCGCAGGGATGGAACGGATGTTTAATTTTGTGAAGAGATCATCTAAACAAAAAATATTAGCAGTTGTTTTTGTTGTTATTTTCATTTTAGTGCCTGCAGGTAAAGTTGCTAACTCCTGCAGGAAGCTTGATGATACAATAAGTATAGCAGGGAAATGGCTTGCAAAAGACCCGAAATTTGACAATGCCAGAATAATAACTAATGAAATAAGGATACCCTTTTATGCAGGAAGAGAACTTTTTTCAAGCAGAGAAAAGGGTTTATTAAAATATGACAACGGCCGTCACGACTATGTGGATATGGAACAGTTTGCAGTAGATAGGCAGGGGGATCTTATTATCATCAGAATTTCTAAAAAGGAAAAAAAATTACTCCCTGCATTTAAACATTCTATAAAAATCAAAGAATTTTCCGGAAGAAAGAGAATTGTTGTTATTTATGGCTCAAAGGAGTTTTTCGAAAACTAAGATAAAAAGGAAGGCATTTTGTTTGGGTTGTAAATAATCTGAAAAGCTATCTGGCTTAATTAGTGTCTGAACGAAAAGTCGCTGTTTTGCGAGTCGGCATAGCCGCTGATGCTCAATCATTAAATTCTTATCTTTATTGAAGAAAAAGAACCATATTCAAAGAAAATCCATTTTTGATAATGTTTTTTTTGAAGAAAATAGAATCTTTCAGGCAGGTATTTTAAAAACGATGATAGTGTGGTACTTTTAAATCATTGGTTTTGAGGTACTTTCTAATCCTTGTTTACATTATAAGCTCCGTAACTGTTATGCAAATAGTCTCGTACCCCATGATAGATCGCTTTTAACTTTCGTAGTTTGTCTTGTTCCCACTGGATGACTCTAAACCCTTTTTTGTAAATCACCTTGTACAGCACCTTTGAGAGTGCAAAGTACTGAGGAAAGGTCTTCCCGTGCTTCTTAGCCATATAGAGACGGTTGCGGGTCTGATAGTAGAACCGCTGATACGAGTGATAGGACATATGTTTCTTTTTACGTAAGATGAGGCTAGTGTGTTCTTTTTTGTCACCGATGGCATGGATAAGGTGAATATGGTCGAAGAGGACGATCTTTAACTCTAATGTGAGTACTTTAAGACAGAAGTCATGGTCGATCTCATCAATAAAGAGCTTGGCCTCATAACCGCCGATCTGATCCATATAACGTAAATTGACAAGGTTACCTGAGGTGATAACGATCTCACGTTCTTGTGCGCTGCAATCACTGTTTGAAGCCTCATCACTTATATTAGGGGCAAAGATGGCCACCTGCTCTTGCGGTATATGAAGTGATGCGCAGCGAAGGTAGTGGGCAAAGTCGTCAAAACGGCTATCTTGATCCATAGTCAGTAGCCATTGATAGCCTGCAGTTATCGCCTCGTTTGCTGCTCGGTTTAGTGCATGCCCTACGCCTTGATTTCCTTCGTTATTGAGGTAGGTGACCTTTGTGCCTAAGGCTTTGATCTGATTGATCAGTGCGTCATCGTAGGTAACCGAATTATCGACGACATAGAGGCGATCAACGCCATGGAGGTAGGAGTTGATATTTTTTAAAATGCTTTCATCAGGTTGATATAAAACGACCGTAGCGGCAATAGTTGATGTCATAGAATTTCTTTTGTAAATGGTGTGGTGTTGATAGTCATAAGGTTATGCGGTTAAATCACCATCACCTTACTGAGAATTTCCACCCAGGCATTATGAGCCTGCGCGTCCACGATTTGTGCCTTTCAGTCCATCCATTTATGACCGGTCTATGAACGGTCCAAAACTCGTCTATCGATGATGATCCCCAGTCCATGATGGAATGGGTAGTTGTAAAGCAAGTATCCGGTGGTTTTCTTTATATCAATGACCGCACGACGTACCTCGGGAAAACTTTCAGTGTCGTGGAAAATGACAACATCAGAATGCAACGCGGCCCATAATCCGCATTCATAGGTCTCCTTGTAATTGTGAACGATATCAACATGTGCAAAGTCGAACCGGCTATCATTTCCTTCGATGAAGTCGCGATAATCAGATTTGATCAATTGGATATTCGGATATGCCACCAATCGTTCCCTGGTTGCTTCGCAATGTTCACCCTTGTGGGCGGTGTGGCAGTCCCCAACAAAAGTGTCCACGCCGATCACCTCATTGAAGAAACTCGAGAGCGAGACTGCTGAATAGCCGAACTCTACGCCGAACTCGATGCATCGATCCCGACCAATGTGATGGCGGTCGAGGATATCCTTGATAATCAGCTCCAATCCCTTCCATGCACTGGCTACTTCCAATTTATGGGTGGGCTCGGTTAGTCTGAGGGGCATGTATTCCTTGATGTAGGATTTACGACGCACTATCTGCTTGATGATTGATAGGATACCCATGATGGTAGAATCTCCTTATTGGTGACAGATTAATGCTTTGCCGGCCGATTGCGCTATTAAGCTTGGCGTGTTAGCGGGTCCGTCTATCTTTGAGTTTTCTCTGGTTGCCGCAAACAATAGATAGAGCCCGGCCTTGAAAGGATCGGTCTCTATACTTACAGGTTATACCGATTCCTTAAGAGATACTATTGCCCACGAATGTGTGTTGTGTAAAAGTTCCGTGTCTACTACGATATTTCCAATACGATAGATGCCAGCGGGGATTCCGCTCTTCACTTCCGGTACGCCCTCATTTGGCAGAACCGTCTCCGATAAATTAATCGCTTCCGACACGATGTACCCTGTCCGACCCTCGGACAGACGTCTCGTCCAGAGTTCCCTTGAAGAACCGAAGGGAACCAGTGCGTTTTCGAAAATGCAATACTGAGTGAAATGCTTTTTCATCAAGGCATCCATCTCTTCAAAAGAGAATCCATGGTCACCCAGTAGTTCGCTATTCGGCGTCCCGATGACTATTACGCCACCTGGCTTCGTAATCCGTTTGATCTCTTCTATTGCCTGATCCTCCTTTCCATACTCCTTGATGTGTTCGAGAACCTCGCTGCAGATGATCAAATCATATTGGTCATCAGGATACAAATTCATATCCGTTATGCCCTGCGCGCTAAACTCGGCTATGTTGCCGTAATGTTTCTTGGCGAACCGAATGGCATGCGTTGAAGCATCGGTGCCGCAGACACGGTGGCGCCAGTGTTCTTGAGGAGAGCACAGCCATAGCCACTACCGCAACCGATGTCGGCCACCGTGGCACCGCAAGCAAACTGGGCAGCAAATGCATAGAATTTTTGATGGTTGAGGAAGTTGTTGATATCACCTGGTTTTGCAGACCTCTGTCTGCCACGGCGATTGATGCAGATACCGTTTGGGTAGACTCTGACGAAGTCCTCACAATAGTATTTTCTTGAAATTCTTCCATAAAGATGTTTCAATCTGACCAATACTCTTACAACAAGTTTCCTCATAACTGTAACTCCTTTCACTGGTACTTTATCTGTCGGTTCGCCTGCATCAGCGGCGGCTGTCATGACAGTTGATAAATAACTTACTATCCAATGATCACAGACCTTGAAACCACCGGCGCGCTATTGCTGTCCGATGCATGTTATTCGTTAGGCCTTTGCAAGTATTTCACTTGATTGGCGGCGTTTATACCCAATCGTCATTCCGATGAAAGCCGGAATCCAGTGACTGTTGCCCGGACCTATTGAGAAGTTACGTATCTTCTTTTCAACCGTTTATCTGTATAGATGCTGATTTTGCTTATCAGGGAACCACGCCTTTTTTCCAGATAGGTATTTCCTTTAATGTATTCGTTGAGAAACATCATTCTCTGTTTTAAAGGGACTGTCTTTGTAAAAAATGCATTAAGGTAGCTCAGATTTTTTGCTATCTGCCTGTGGGATATAAATCGAAGCCTTCGAAGGCTGTCTAGGTCGATAAGGAATATATTACTTTTATCTGTAAGCAGATTTTCTCCCTTGAGGTAAACGTGCATAATCCCCATTTCATGTATGCGGCGCATATACTTCGCGAACATGATGATATCCTTGTCATCATACGGATTTTCATGAACGTATTTAACAAGGTCTATTGCGTGTATCCCCTGTGTCGCAATATAAGATTCAAGCAGGAAACCAAACCGCATTTTTTCACATGCAAACAATACGTCTGGTGTGCTCACCCCCATACCCTTAAGCATAAGGGCGGCTTTAAATGCTTTTTGTGCCCTGCTTTTTCTGAATAGATTTTTTATTGCATCCTTGATTCCTTTGAAATTATAGCGTTTGAGATAGATGGTGTCGCCATTCAGAGTGCCGGACTTCATAAGGGCTGTCCTTGAGTGGTTCAGCACATTGTCGCTGAAGGACTTCATAAAGGCTCGGGGATTAATTGCCTGTTGAGGGATGTCTCTTCCTTCAGCAAGAAACCACGTGTAACCATTCTTTTTTGTTTTTTTGTAATCAGGAAATTTATATTCAAGGCCCCAGTCCTTCGGAGAGCCAAGGATATACCAAAGGAAGACAGACCCTGATTTGAAAAAATTATCTCTTAACTTCGGTACGAGTACGAAGGGTAGATTTATTATTGATTTGATTGCCGACTTTAAAATCATGCAAACATAAAATATTATGGTTTGAGACAGACCTTTGTGTTTCATGAAAAATCTGCACATGGATCTTTGAAACTCTATCACTCTTCTTACGTTGAGTTTTTTGGCAGTCTTTCCCTGATGGTGTATGACCCGTATTTCGGGAAGGTGCCAGATTCCGAAACCATGGTCTTTTGCCCTCTTGCAGAAGTCTGTTTCTTCAAGATAAAAAAAGAAACCTTCATCGAGCATGCCGATAGAATCTATTACTTCCCTTTTTATCATCATGCACGCTCCTATAATAGAAGGTACTTCTACAGGTTCTTTGAACCCGGAACGTTTGCTTGGGTATGCCTTTGGAAAGACTATCTTCAGAAAAGATTTATTTAAGATCAGGGTAAAAATGTTGGGGATCATATCGACAGAATTCTGTAACTTATGATCCTGGAAGATAAGCTGTACACCGCATACACCGGCATCCATGTGTGACGTTAAGAAGGATACCATTGGGGTTAAGCAATCATCTATAAGTAGTGTATCTGAATTTAAAAGAAGGATCATATCCCCCCTGGCCGCAATAATGCCCTTGTTTACGGCACGGGCAAAGCCAAGGTTCCGGCCATTTTCTAAAATAATCAGCTTTTGAGTGTATGGAGTGGTTAATGGACTTACGGCATTGTTCACTATGATGATCTCAAAATTACATTTTACATGATTATGTATGGAATCGATGCAATCCCTCAGGAGTTCATCATAACCCATTGTTATAATGATTATGCTGACCACAGTTCCTCCAGCCTTTTTATGACGTCTTCCGGGGTTATTTCCTTCATGCATATCGGGTCCTTGCATTTTCTTTTGTTGCAGGGAACGCAGGGCAGGTCTTTTTGTATTACCTGACCGGAAAACGGTCCTGTCCTCCGGGGATCGGCCGGGCCGAAAAGCGCAACCACGTCTTTGCCGAGCGCAACAGCCAGATGCATGGGGCCTGTATCACAACTCACTACCGCCTTTGATCCGGCAAGTACTTCTTTGAGCTCATTTATTGATGTCTTACCGGCAAGATTTATCACTTCCCTGCTCGAGGATGCAGCAATCCTGTTCGCCATGCCTGTATCCTCTACGCTCCCTGTAAGGACACTATCAATATGAAAATTGTTCTTTAAGATATGTGCCAGAGCAGCAAAACCTTTTTCCGTCCACATGTTTGCAGGTTTTGTTGCTCCAATGTTCAATACAATATAGTCTTTGGGTAGATCGAATGGAATGTTTCCTGACACTGGTATTTCCCAACGCACGTTATTGCTCGGTACGTTCAGGTAAGTTGCAAACTCCAGGTATTGATGCAGCATGTGAGAGAATGGGTTTGATTCGGGGATTCTCTTAAAAGGCAGAATCCATGTCATCTCTTTGCATCGTTTTCTATCGAACCCTATGCGACTTCCGGTTTTTACCGACAAACTCAGCATTCCTGATTTCAATATTCTTTGAAGATCGAGTGTGATGTCAAAGGTCTGTTTCCTGAGCTGTTTTACTACATTCGGCAAAGAGGTTTTCCATTTTTGCCTGTCAAAGACAATAGCCTTGTCCACATAAGGATGATCTTTTACCAGGGGCAAGCTAAGTGGGCCGACAACCCAGTGAATGCGAGCACCCAGTTTCGTTTTCAGATTCACGACAAGTGGGAATGTATTGATTACATCTCCCAGAGCACCAATCTTTATAATTAGTATATCCATTGTTTTGTTGAAAATAAAAGAATTAATGTTCTTTATTTTGTGCTGAAACAATCTATATTTTTTCATAAATAGCAAATACTTCATCTCCGCGTCGGCTTATAAAGGCCAATAGAACGTACAGTCGGGCGAGGAGTCTGAAAAATTTGCGTTTATTATATGGTTTTCCCAGGTTGCCGGTAAGATAATCCAGGCTTTTGAGAATTATTCTTGGTTTAGAGAATGTTTTTTCTGCAATCTGGCAGAGGCCAAAACGCTTGGTCAGTACCTTAAGATTAGTTGGGAAAAAAAGCATTAAATGGCGCGGTACATCATTTGCAAACCAGTGCATGCCGAACCATCGTCGTCCCAAAGCATTGCTGTTAGGGGTTTTGATGACTAATCGACCTCTCTTCTTGAGAATACGGGCGATTTCGCGCATAAAAATCGTCGGGTCAGGAATGTGTTCGATCACGTGCCGTGCTGTAACAAGGTCAAAGCTGTTGTCTTTAAATTCTGCGGTGTGTAAATCACCGTGAAATACCTTAAGACCGGCCCGGCGACAAATATCAACTGCAATTGGATTAAACTCAACTCCTTCAAACTGCCAGGCAAGGGAATTCATATCTCTGATAAATTTTCCATTACCACAACCGATGTCGAGTCCCTTTCCGTTTGGAATAAACCTGATTGTGTCACAATATTTGAAAGCATAAATTGATGGAGAAAGCAGCCTGAATAGCCAGGGTATGTTAAGGTCAGTATAGTTATATTTATAGTGAAGTACTCCGAGTTTGGAGAAACTAAAGTGTTTCAAAGGGGGGATTTTTGTATAGACATCATAATCGTCGGGATAATACCTGACAATTTCATCAAATGTCGGCATGGGTTCCTCGTATACAGCAGCACAATTTATACACTGCATGTATTGATAAGTTTCAGGTTTATCAAAGAGGAAATCTCTACCCTGGAATGAAAAAAATCCCTTAGAGTTGCAAAGAGGACATTTCGATTCTAAGCTATCTGCTTTCGGCTTTATATCATCAATATTATTCATATTCAGTTTCGCATTTTACTCTTGATGGTATCTTAATTCGAGCAGACTTTTTCCCAGATCACATGTCTGTTTTTCATCTTTTGACATTCAACGTTCGATCTGGCTTCGCAAATGCTATGCCAAGACACGTGTTGGACGTTCGATCCAGCTTCGCTAAGGTTACGCCGCGACAAGGGTTCGATGTTCATTTTTTAACTAATTTCAATATCCTCTCCAGCCACCTTTTTTAATATTGCAAGGTATCTTGGAGCCTGGGCCTGAAGAGAAAAATTATTTTCCACAAGTTTTCTTCCAGCAAGACCCATTTTCATCTTTTTTTCCGGGTCATCTATCAGTTCTGAAATTTTATTCGTCCAATCATCAATATTTTCAGCCCAAAGTCCGGTTTTATCCGGAATTGCCAGGTCCCGATTTAATCCAACAGGTGAAACTACAGCAGGGACGCCGGCAGCAAGATACTGCACAACTTTCAGGCCGCACTTGCCGCGAGTCCAGAGGTCATCTGCGATGGGCATAACGCCGACGTCAAAGCTTTTCAGATCATCTTCTACGTCCTCCGGTCTCCAAATTTTCTTTATCACTTCAATATTGTTAAGGTCAAAGAAACTGTCACATACAATTTTAAGCTTAATATTTCCATATTTTTTGTTTAATTTTTCTAATGCAGGGGCTATCGATTTAAGGTAGTGAAGATTTCCGGAAGTGCCGATCCATCCTATGATAAAATCCTTCTTTACTGTATCGTAATTTTTTATACTGTACTCCTTTAAATCGACTATTGTAGCCATAAGATAAATATTATCAGGAGAAATATATTTCGACGCCTCATTTTTAAGGTAAGAATTTCCTGCAAGGACCCCGTCCACTGTTCTCATCATGCTTTTAAATTTATTCATTCTGGTCCATGAATAGTGGTTAGCATGAGCAGAGGAGCGATACATGATCGCGTCATCAAAGTCGAATACCATTTTTTTTGCAAAATGCCTTACAAAAAAAAGATCAATAGGTGAAAGCAGTTTTCTTTGAACAATTACTATATCGAAATAAGAAAGAGCCTTAAAGTTTTTGTACCGAGAAAAAATATTATTAGAAACACGAATAAGTTCTACTTCAACACCGTTTTCATTAAAGAACGGGATAAACTCTTTAACGCGGAACCGCCCTTGAAAACTTTTATGCATTAAAAAGGCTAGTTTATTCATTTTAGCAATGTACGTAGTAAATATCTATACGGCCTTGTCCTGAATGGGTAACGTTTTATGGCTGATATAAATTGTCTTTTTCCTTCTTCTTTGTTTCCGGCTTTCATATAATTTCGACCCAGGTAAATTTCAAGATCTGAAATCCTCTTTCTAAACTTTCTTTTAGGAATCTTTTTTGGCTCATAGTTTTCTTTAAGAACTTTAATAGCTGTTTTTCTTAAATCAATTTTATCATTACTTAAGCAGGTTTCGCTTTTCCTGATCCATGCCAGGGGAGTTTTCATGTGGGCTAAAGGGAAAGAACGTGATATTCTTAGCCACAAGTCATAATCTTCTGCTCTTTTATAGTCTTCGTTAAAACCGCCAATTTTTTCTAAACCATTTTTCCTGATCACTACCGTTGATGTGTGAATAAAACTTTCCATGAAAAGCTTCATATATAAATCACCATGGATCCACTTGAGCTTTCCAGTTCTAATTGTGTATCCCATGTGAATATTCTCTGAGGAAGCCATTGCAATTTCAGGGTGTTCTTCCAGGAACTCCATCTGAATCTTCAATTTTTCCGGATGCCATATATCATCATCATCGAGAAAAGCTATATAATTTCCTTTTGCATGTGAAATTCCAATATTTCTTTGAGCCGATGCTCCTGAAACTTTCGATTGCAGTAATATAATCCTGTCGTTGTATTCATAAACAGCTTTCCTTGTGCCGTCTTTTGACCCACAATCTACAACAATTACTTCGTCAGGAATGCGAGTCTGAGCAAAAACGCTTTTAATAGCCTCTATCAACATATCCTTACGATTGAAAGTAGGGATTACTACTGAAACGGTTTTTTTAATAATTTATCTCCCGATATGATAAGCAAGGTCTATGGCACTAATTTTGTGTTTTATGACAAAAATAATTAAAACAATCACGAAAACACGAAAGGAAGAAAGCACGAAATAAAAATATCTTTTTAGCATTTTTATCATCCACTTGCGGTCTTCATGCAAGGGTAACCCTGAACACATGAACTCTTGCAAAAGTTTTACGGTTTCGGTTTGTCCTGATTAGGTTCTATAAGCTTCGATGATCCTTTCAACGTCAGTAAATACATTTTCCTGATCCTTAAAAGATGAAGAAACTGTTTTCCTGGGTTTATATGATAAGACTTCTTGCATGGCAACTCTAAGGGCATTGTGATCGGCCGGTGGTAGTACAAACCCGTTTTCCTCAGTTATGTACATGCTGGCGCCGTTTGTCTTTGTTGTAATAACCGGAATTCCTGATGCCATAGCTTCCAGAACAACCAAAGAACAGGCGTCATAAAATGAAGGGTGAACAAGACAATCGCATGCAGGATATATGAGCTCAGGATCATCTGTTCTGCCTCCAAATATTATGGTATTTGAAAGACCTTTCGCCTTTCTTTTTGTTTTTTGGCTGTATGGGCCGATCACCAACACCTTGACTGGTAAAGCCTGCAAAGCAGAGGTTGCTTTAATAAGCACATTTAAGCCCTTTAAGGCAAGATTATTTGCCATAAAAAGAAAAACAAAGTCTTCTTGTTTAATTTTATACCTTGATCGTATTTCATCTCGATGCCGGATATTATCCGGTGTGAACTTTTTTACATCAATTCCATTGGGTATTAAATGAAGCATTGACCTGGTATATCCGAACCAGAAACGGATGTCCCTGGCTACCATTTCAGATATAGCAATTACTTGCGGCTTTGTAATTTTAAAAGTCCACCATTCGAGCAATCGTTGTACAATGTCCTTTGGATTCATATACTTTATCGCCCGGCAAACACCCCTTATCTCGGCAGGATGCCTGAGTGTCTCTCTTAGAAACCATGCCCGGTGGAGTCCTCCGTGTGGCTGATAAATATCCATATAGAAAGTATTGCCCACACAAAAATGTATGTAGCCCGTCATTTTTTTTGCTTTAAAATAGTGAAGAAGGGAAAAACTCAAATGCCTTAAGAACTGGGGAAATTTGATCGGTTTTATGCGAGATACATGTATTGATTTATGATCAGGAGTAGCCATTTTCATGCATATAATTTCGACTTCGTGGTTTCTATGGGCAAGAAAATGTGCAAGATCCCAGCAGTATCTTTCAGCTCCTCCCACATGTGGATCAAACTTTTCAATGGCGATACATACCTTCAACTATAAAAATCCTTCACACAATCAATAATATAATAAACGTCCTCATCTTTAAGCCATGGGTAAATGGGCAGGCTCAGGATTTGATTTGAACGTAGTTCAGTCTGTTTAAGCTGTCCACATATTTTAGTCTTTTTAAAGGCTTTTTGTTTGTGAAGCGGAACAGGGTAATGGATTAATGTTTCTACACCATTATCCTCCAAATGGGCTTGAAGTTCATCCCTTTTTTCCACAGAAATTACATAGAGATGGTATGCATGAGTAGAGGCATTATCTATGCTTGTTTTGACAAGATTGATGTCAGTGAGGCCAATATCATAGAGGTCTGATATCCTTTGTCTCTTTTCTAACCAAGCGGAAAGGTATTTAAGTTTTACTCTGAGTATAGCCGCCTGTATTTCATCCAACCTGGAATTATATCCGGGAATATTATAGCTGTAACGGTCTTTTTGACCATAATTCCTCAAAAGGACGAGCTTATTATAAAGATCGGTATCATTGGTTGTAATCATACCTCCATCACCATATGCCCCCAGGTTTTTTGTAGGGTAAAAGCTGAATGCTGCTAAGTGGCCAATTGCCCCAGCCGGCCTGTTTTTGTACAATGCGCCATGGGCCTGGCAGGCATCTTCCAGTACATATAAATCGTGGTCGGTTGCTATTTCCATTATTTTATCCATATCAGCACATGCACCATAGAGATGTACGGGAAGGATGGCTTTTGTTTTTGGAGTGATTGCCTCTTTGATGAGAAGTGTATTTATTAGATACGAATGTGGCTCGATATCTACGAAAACAGGTGTAGCACCTGTATACATTATAGCAAGGGCGGTGGCCGCAAAGGTATTTGCAACGGTTATTACTTCGTCACCAGGCCCTACATCGAATGCTTTTAAAGCTAGAAACAACGCATCTGTGCCTGATGCAACTCCGATAGCATCTTTGCAAGAGCATATTTGTGCAAACTCTTTTTCAAAAGCGGACACCTCGCTGCCAAGGATATAGCGACCCGAGGAGATCACCCTCTTTATGGCATCATGAATTTGATCTCCGATTTCAGATATCTCAGGAGAGAAATCAAAAAATTTTATCGGTATATTTTGCTTATTCATTTTTAGACCAGTAATGCTCTTTATATTTCCTGTAGAAATCAACTGTCTTTTTTATGCCGTTCTCAAGGTTGGTAACAGGCTCCCATCCCACTATCTTCTTTATCTTGGATATATCAGCCCAGTAGTCACCTGGTTCCACTTCCGCCCTTTCTTTAGTGAACTCGGTGAAGTTATAGGAACCTGTTTTTGAAATACTTGCGATTTTTTGTGCCAGTTCCCTGAATGTAACAGGTACTCCGGAACCTACGTTGAACACCTCGCCTATTGCATCTTTTGTACAGGCAGTCATAAGCATGCACGTGACCAGGTCGTCGATATATAAAAAATCTCTCTTAATCATTCCGTCTCCAAACACCGGTATTATATCGTCGTCAATAGCTTTTTTTATAAACCAGTTAAAGACTCCGTATTCATCATGCATCATCTGATGTCTTGGGCCGTAAGTGTTGGTGATTCGCAGGCATATGCCCGGGATATTAAATACTTCTTGATATACGATGATCATCTTTTCAGCAGCGAGGTTTGTCACAGCATAAAGGCCTTTGGGGTTGAGGGGATGGTCTTCATTTACAGGCAGACTCACGCTTGAGCCATACTCTCCCCTGGTGCCGGAGTAAACGACTATGGCTTCGGGATTGTTATGTCTCAGGGCCTGCATGAGTACCAATGTGCCGAGGCAGTTTATTTCAAGATCCTGCACAGGATTTTTCATGGAGTCAACGTGATTTACCTGGCCTGCCAGGTGAAATATGATATCCTGGTTCTTGACAAGATGGTTCATGGAAAGCTGATTTCTTATATCACTGTAGTTTATCCTTACCTTGTTTTTAACAGGCTCTATATTGAACAGATTTCCTCCCTGTCTTGGAAGCATGTTATCGACTATAGTTACATTTGCTCCCAGTCTGACAAGGTCGATTGACAAATTTGAACCGATAAACCCGAGGCCGCCTGTGATGAGCACATTTTTATCATTATAGAACTCTTTATTTTTCACTTTTGTTCCTTTCCTTTAGGTCTTTTTGTAACTCCCAGAGCTTTGCATACTTTATGAATACATAATATGCGGTTGATACGGCGATTACAAACCCCGGCATACCGTCCATAAAGCCTCTTTTAATCAAATATTCCTTGATAAATCTGAAGGGTGGCCGGAAAATCAGGTCGATGAAGCTAAACTTGCGACCTCCTGCAAGCATATCCTTGGCCGCTGTATCCGAATAATTGTTGATAGTATCTATTTGATCAGAAACATCTTTATAGTTATAGTGAAAGTAAAAATTTTTTAGCGTTCCTACCTTGTCTTGAACAACAACTTTTGCGTGGAGACCGCCTTCAAACGAACCCTTTGATTTCTTAAACAACCTTATTTCATAGTCAGGAACCCATCCGCCGTGCATGATCCACCGGCCAAGATAAAAAGTCCTTCTGTGAATAATATAGCCGTCATATTTACCACTGTCTGTTTCAACTCTTTGCATTATTTCCCGGGCCAGTTCTGGTGAGATTTCTTCATCAGCGTCTATGAAGATTACCCACTCATTTTTTGCTTTGGAGATACAGTAGTTATACTGATCTCTGAAGCCTGGCCAAGCCCTTTGCTCAAAATTGTCCGTGTATTTTTTTACAATTTCCGGTGTATTGTCTTTGCTGAATGAATCTACAACAATAATTTCATGGGCCCAGGGAAGAACGCTTTTTAAAGTCTTCTCTACGGTGCGGGAATTGTTAAAGGTTATCATGCATACGGATATTTCGACCATAATGTTACCCAACTAAAATTAGACTCATACTTTTCTTTTTATGAAATTGGTCTTGTTTTTATACAACAAATCGTATCCCCGTTCACGCCCATTTGGAACAAAAAGGTGGCAAACGTCCTGTAAGCGTTCACAGGTGCTGCATATGTGCGTGATCAGGGCGATCAGCTATAGTCTGCTATGCTGGTTGCCCTGAACGCGTGCAGATGCGGTGCCTGTGAACGCTTACAATAAATCTTTAAATAACTTGCTGACATAAGAAGTATCAGGCCAGTTATTTAAAAATATTTTTATATCCCTTTTATGAGCATGTTCAAATCGCCTGCGGCTGATATGCATACACATGGCATCCAGATCAACAAGTACAGGATATCGCTGATTAATGATAATATTGGTGCCTTTCATATCATGGTGGCTGATTTTTGCAATCGCAAGATGTTTGAAAATATCCGCAATTCGTTTTGCAACATCCAATTTTTGATGCAAATCAGCGTTATTATTAAAAAAATCTATTACATCAGGACCGTCAATATATTCATAAATATAATAAGCCCTGCCTCGGAAATATCCGAAGCGTCTTTCCAGCATAGCTACAGGCATTGGGGTTGCGATACCAATTATTTGCAGCCGGTGTGCACTTTGCCAGGAATGAGCTGCCCGTGTTGCTCTGAAAAAACGCCGGAGTCTGTGCCGAAAATTTTTAATGTTATATCGCTTTACAACTAAATCGTGATTATCGACTTTGATTCTTATGACTGTAGAACTGTTACCCCTTTTGAGAAAAATGCTTTTCGGGTCATTTATTATCTTGTCAGGGTTATCCAGAAAAGCTGTCATTGCCGGAGTATAATAA
>JAUWLP010000097.1 GCA_030613575.1 Desulfobacteraceae bacterium | reverse complement strand
GTTAAAGGGCCTTTTGCAAAAATATCAGGACAATCTATTAAAAAAGGAACATCTGGAAAAAGAACTGGACAGCTTAAGAAAAGCCTATGATTTGAAGGTGGATAAGATGCTGTCACGGATGCTTTTAGACAGTCTTAAGCTAGGGCATAAAAATGAATCCCTTCTTGAGTTGTTAAATGAGATTTGCGGCTTAGACATATTGGGGCTTGAGACATTATTCCACGATTTTCAGGATGCCGTCGGGTTTGCGTCTGAAAAAAGGATAAAAGAGGTAAAAGCAGATCTGGCAGAAAAGCGTTTTATTTCAGGTTCCGCTGTTGTGCCTAATTTGGAGACCGACAATGAATTGATATTAACCGTTAAGGAAATTAAGGATAAATTTGATCAGATTCTAGTTCGGGAAAAGACCGCCTTGTATGACCGCACCTCGTAGATACTGCAAACTTGGCTCCTGAGAAATGCGGGTTAGATGTGGGTTAACCAAAATTGTTGCAAATGAGCGAAGTTTGTCTCGACATCCTTTGCCCCGCTAATGATATCACCATGACCCGGCAATAGCCATTCGATCTCAAGTTTTGCGAGCTTTTTGATGCTTTCTTTAAGCACTGAACCATTGCCGCCGGGAAGATCCGTACGTCCGATACCCTCTTTAAAAACCAGATCGCCTGTGAACATTAGCTTTTGGTCCGGCCAGTAAAGTGAGACAGATCCAGGTGAATGACCCGGGGTGTGAAGCACCTTTAGGTTAAGGCCATTTACAGAAATGTTGCCTTCTTTGAGAAAAAAATCGGGGGTGATTAAATCCGGATTGATACCAATGGAGGCGCTGACATATTTATCGATGGTTTTTAAAAAATTCCATTCCTTATGATGGAGCGTCATAAGGGCCGGGGTTTCTTTGAATAATTGAACAGCCTCAATGTGGTCAGGGTGGGCATGGGTGCATATGATCAATCCGATATCTTCGAGCGTCAGACCTAATTTCATAAGCCCTTCCCGTACGTGATCAAACAGATTGCTGTGACCCGGATCGATTAGGACACGGGTTGGTCCGTCAATCAAATATGTGTTGCAGTTGTTGGCGGACATTGATTTCCAGATAAAGGTGTGAATGTTATTGCTAATTTTCATGAGAATCTTTCTTTTACAAGTGTGTCATAAATGGCAAACAAAATACCACAAATCGATATGCTTGAAAACCTTTTTGCAACAACTCGTATAATCAATTCAGATCGCTAATACTTGGCCCGGACAAACCGGCGCGAAGCATCCGTTCAGGATAAAAGTGCCTAAAGTGAACTAAAGTTTGAAGTGCCTAAAGTGAGCTAAAGTTGAGGAACACGCTTGCAGCGCGATCAATTATAATTAAAATTGACAGAATACCTTAACTTTAGGCACTTTAGTTCACTTTAGGCACTTTACACTTTTGCACACATAGAATGAATAAACCAAGTTATAAATACGTCACCGTATTTATGAATACATGTACTAAGGAACTATCTGCCGGGAACGAGAGAAGGCTTACATGAAACGTATCTGATTTTTGAGAAGCGGGGCTTGAGAAAGGCCTGTGCGGTACTCTCCAGGGCCAGGGCTGCAGCATTTTTTTCGTAAAAAGAACCGGGTTCATATGTCCATCCATTTGCCAGGCGTCTTTCTTCTTTTTTAAGAGCAGCATAAACATATATCCCTGCCAGGGGAGCGATAATCCTTGTTTTCCAGCCGAACGTTTCGTAAATTTCCTGGAGCAGAGAATTCATTTTTGCGACCATTCGTTTATTTGTCCGGAATCGTCTCTTCATCGCCCAGACAGCAGCGGCATAAGTTGTTCGGAGCGGCTTGACTTCCATTACAAAACGGTCTCGAATACGCTTGTCCGGGTGGTCTTTGTATCTTTTCCAGCCCTTTAATAAAGTTTTGATCAATCGGGCAAGACTGGGACCGTTAACCTCAAAATCACGCTGGAAAGCGTCGAGAATAAATTGTTCTTCCCGACCGTTGCGAATATGTTGATGCCGGTAATTAAAGCGATACTGTCCATGGATGTCCGCCAGCGGGAATTCCGATTCGGCCAAAAGAGTTCCGTCTTTTCGATGCTGTTCATACAGCGGCGTCCCGGGAATCGGGATGTACAGCATAAACTGATGAAAATCCGTATCATGGCTGACGGCGTAGTCTATGATGCGATAAATGTTGTCGGGGGTATGGTTTTCCAGGCCGATAATCGATGACCCCAGAACGCGAATTCCATGGGATTGAAGATATCGAACCAGAGGCAACGTCTCTACATTGTTGAGCTTGGAATATTGGCTTTGTTCGCCTTCCAGTCCCATCCACACCCAGGATATTCCCAGACCCACCAGTTGCTCAATGGTATAAGATTTTAATGCCCTGGCCGAGCTAAAAACATATAGTGCCCAGCTTTTATTGCTTTTTTGCATCAACTCAAGAAGTCGCAGCGCCCTTTTTCGATGCAGGAGAAAATTTTCATCCATGGTAAAAAAAGATCGAACTTTGAGTTTTTCTTCCAGTTGACACATGACGGAAAAAAGCTCATCTCCGGTTTGGTAAAAGTTGATAAATTTGCCCTTGCCGCCGAATAATGCAGAAGTCGAACAAAAATTACAGCCCACCGGGCAACCCACGGAAGGGAGTAAGACAGCGGCGGTATCACCGGGTTTGTCCCGAAGCGCAATCCCCATTATTCGGGTGCCTAATCCCGAATAGACCAGCGGATGCCTTATGGCGGCTGTTTTATCCTGTCCAAGAAAGGTTCGAAACCATTGAATACCCTCTCCCTTGACAATATGATCCGCGTCGATGATTTCGTGGATGCCACCTTTATTTGCCACATGTCCTCCAACAACAATCGTTGCTTTTGGCAGGTATTTCCTGACCAGCTCACACATTTTTTTCAGTTTTCCGATATTGGGTATAATTGAGCTGATGCCGACGATGTCGTAGGAATGATGCTCGATTTCGTGAACAAAACGGTTCAGAGATGGAAAATCGAGAAGGGTGCAGGGGGCTTCGATATTGCTCTGAATTAACATCAACCCGAAGCTGCGATGAAACATTCGAAGGGAAAAACCGTCCTGAACCCTTGTGACCTGGTTATGATAAAGTTCCATGGGATTGATTTCCCGGCTTCCATACTTGTCGTTTTGGGCATATGGCCCAAAGACGCTGGATAGTAGAACTCTGGCACGGGTCCCGAGTGGGTGGACTGATGGTGCAGTATTCATAATCTTTTTCCTGAATTTTGGAGGTATATGACCGAAAACGGTCATTTTTCAAAGGTCTCAATATATAATTTCATGTCTCGGAATTTCTATAACCTATTGAAATCATATATCTATTAATGGCAACCTGTTTATGCCTTCGACATGGAAGAATGGAA
Source organism: Desulfobacteraceae bacterium (assembly GCA_030613575.1). GTDB lineage: Bacteria > Desulfobacterota > Desulfobacteria > Desulfobacterales > UBA11574 > S5133MH16. Next base: position 6,664 of record JAUWLP010000097.1, on the reverse strand, counting down.
TGCTGAATTACTGGCCTCCAGCTCGTAGTGCCTACGGCTCGGAGAGAATATTGATAGTAAGAACGAAAATAAACTATTTAAATTGTCAAAAACTCCTTCAAACCCATTACTCCATCATTCCATTACTCCATTATTCCAATTGGGGCGAAGGCCCTCAGTTTTTATAATAGGGATGATTGAAAAATTACAGAGGTCTTTTTTGGTTTTACAAAAGTTTTACAAAGCAAAGAATCAGAAAAAAGGGCAGAATCATCGGAAGCCAATATAAATGGTTGTTAAATTAGATAAATTTGTTATATAAGTTTTTTAGATTCGCCCGGGGAAAGTTTTATCCTAAAAGGTATCTATGAGTCTGTTGATTAATGAGGATTTTCGTTCAAGATCAAGGCATGCGAAAAAAATAACCACCCCAGTACGATCTGCCGGACCTACGGGGCAGGCAGGCATATATTTGATATTCCGAGGATTGTTTTTTGAGCATAACGCAGAGATTGTGCGAAAAGACCATTAATCAATAGACTCATCTATGATGTTGAGAAAATTGTATCTAGATTTCCCCAAAAATATTTTCATTAAAAAACGGTTGGTTAATCCATGGAACAGGTTATAACTCGAACAAAATGGTTTTTTCACCCCATACTTGTCTTTATCTTTTCCATAGTAGCTTTGGCCATGTCCCTTGTATTGTATATCTACTGGTATATGGAGGTCAGCACAGGGCTCAAGGATATTGCTCGAAAATTCAACCTCGATCATGGGCAGTTATTGGAATCTGAAACATGGTTAGTTATTCTGATCCTTTCGATTCTTGTTGGAATCATTTTGGTAGGGATTTTTATTATTTTTGTGTACAATCAAAAAATAATACAGCTCTACCGGCTGCAACAAAACTTTATAAATAATTTTACGCACGAGCTCAAAACTCCCGTTACATCGTTGAAACTCTATCTGGAAACATTCATGAAACACGAGATTGCACGTGATGAACAGCTAACGTATCTTAATTACATGGTTCATGATGTGGAACGACTTTCGGACAATATCAACCGCATCCTGAATCTCGCCAGAATTGAGGTCAAGATTTACGGTGAGGAATTCGTTATAGCGGATCTTGTGGCCACGGTTGAGCAGTTTATTAAAGATAATGACCAACTTTTTCGCAATTGCAAAATCAATATTCATAATTCTTCAGGACGCTCCTTTGCATATAGTATTAATTTGTCTTTATTTGAAATGCTCTTGATGAATCTTATGACCAACGCTGTTAAGTATAATGAATCGGAAAAACCAAGAATAGATATTACCTTTAAGTTGTATCATCGCAGATTGCATATACGGTTTGAGGACAACGGCATAGGAATTGAAAAGACGGAAATCAAAAAAATTTTCAGGAAATTTTATCAGTCAGGGCGGGCGGATGATATGACAGCCAGGGGGAGCGGACTCGGGTTGCATCTGGTGCAAAATATTGCACGAATTCATAAAGGAAAAGTCGTTGCTCAAAGCATGGGGCGCGGAAAAGGATCGGTGTTTACCTTGATGCTTCCGTTTAAGTCTTGACGGCTTCGTAAAAAGTCAGATTTTAATGGCAAAGTAAAAAGCTCCAAATTCAAGGCGCGCAAATTCCGAGGAATGAGACGTACATATAGTACGTCGCAGTGACGAGGAATGCAGCGCAACGCAGAAGTTGGACTTTTTACGAAGCCATCAAACTTTAAGAATTATGATAAAAGAAAGCGCTCATGAAAAACATTGAAAAAAAACGTATTTTGGTCATAGAAGATGAGAGTCATATAGCCGAAGGTCTGAAACTGAATCTTAAGTTTCAGGGGTATGATGTAATGATAGCTCCGGACGGGGTTTCAGGCCTTGATCAATGGAAGAAATGGCAGCCCGACCTGATTGTACTCGATATAATGCTTCCCGGTATTGATGGATTGTCCGTGCTTCAAAGTATCCGTCTCGAGGACGAACAAATTCCGATTCTGATTTTATCTGCCAAGAGCGCTTCAGATGATAAGGTTATAGGGCTTTCATACGGCGTGGACGATTATCTTGCGAAGCCGTTCAACCTTGAGGAGCTTTTGCTGCGGGTAGAGCGTCTTTTGACTCAGGCATCTTGGTATCGCAAGAATGGTGACCCGGATGAAATCGATCCTTCTTTATTAGCACAGACATATGCGTTTGGGGACAACAAGATCGATTTTGAATTGTCTGTTGCCCATTGCAGATGCGGAGAAATATGTCTCACTGAACAAGAGGTCAAGCTTTTGAAGCTGTTTATCGCCAATAAGGGGAAACCGATTTCAAGGGGCAAACTGCTGGGAATCGGCTGGGGATATACAGGGAGCATGACCACACGGACAGTGGACAATTTTATAGTTAGGTTTCGGAAATATTTTGAGGATGATCCAAAAAAACCGGTGTATTTTAAAAGTCTTAGGTCAGTGGGCTATATTTTTGATCATGATTCGAAATAATAAAGACGGTCTCGTAAAAAGTGCCCATTAAAAGACTTGTGATTTTGTCAGATTGAAGAAATTCCGAAACGTTTAATTATCTTCCGGCTCGGCCCACATAATCTCACTTTTGTTAATAATGACTACCTTGCCGGACGTGCCCCTGTGTTCCGCGTCGGATAAAACGAAATAATTATCCAGTGATTTCTTGAAAAAATCTGATACTCTCGGAAAATCGCCAATATTCAATTTGCCGGTAATCGTTGTTCCGTCCTTTATCTTAACCACAACGGAACGGAAATTTTTTACCCAGGTGTCAGCCATCGGTTCCATAAATCAATCTCCATTTAGAAGTTTTTTAAATCAGTGTTTATAAAAATGTACTATTTTTGTTAAATTTATAGTATAAGAATTTCCTTTTTTGGGACACAGATGAACACAGATTAAAAAGTTTTTTAAATTATAAATAATAATATTATCTGTGTATATCTGCGAAAATCTGCGTCCTATTTAACTTGATCAAGAATCTGTTTTGCTTTTGGCGTCAGATATAACCGAAGTTTGTTTTCCTTGTTTAATTTCTGCTCAACCAAACCTTTGGCCATCACGGAAGAAAGCGTTTCATTGACCGGCTCTTTTACAAGTTCCGGATCTTTCAGCAAACCGACCAGGCTTCGATGCACATGGTTTCCACGGGCCATCACCTGTAAAATCTTTAATTCACTTTCCGATATTCCGGCCCGGCCGAGCCGATCCTTTGAAACTTTCCGGCAGCCGATTTTTAAATCATGGTCTGTTTCGACCGGGTCGGCGTTACCATGGTCTCCAGGTATACTGCCGGTTGCTTGGAACCGCTTATTAAAAACATTTTCTTTTAATCTGCAAGAGAACAAGGCAAATAACAGGCAGATACCATTGAAGATGAATAGATTGACCGGTTTTCTTGGCGCAACAGTGAGCAAATTACTGGAGATCATGTTCAAAAAGAGCGGAACGGTTAACGCTGCTACAATCCCCAGCAGGCAATCGCCAATCACGGCTTTCCAGACGGGCGGTTTGTGATATTCCGATAGAAAAAAAATCACCAAACCGCCCAATATTCCTGATATTATCATGATGCCGAGGATAAGGAACATGAAGCCGTCGGAAAAAGTCGCGAATTCCAGGACATTTTTTGCTGCCTGATTATCCATTTATATTTTCCAAAAAGGCAATTTTTTTAAAAAATTAAAAATTTACCCAGAGTTCAAGTGCCCTTTTTTGTGCGTTTGGGAATTTGGAACTCAAGTTTATGATTTTAATATTGTTGTTTTTGATACTCGTAAAAGGGGTGATAAATTCGGTTAAATGCTTTTGTAAAAGAAGCGCCCCCTCTTTATCTTCATCATGGAAATAACGAACGTCTTGATTATGATAATTAACCTTTTGAATCCCCGCTACGCTGAAACCGTTATGGGTCAAAAAAACAGAAAGTCTTTCCATCAATTTTTTATTTTCTTTATTCGTATAATGTACATATACTGTGTAGATTCCGGGTTGAATAATGTCCTGTGGCGCACTTATTTTTTTCCCCCCAACATCCGTTGATGCTGGCATCTTGTTATCTGTCTGTTTTTTTTCATCCAACCCTTGGGTGGTATGAGCTAACCGTGAAATTTTTGAATTTATCTGCTTCAACTCGGATAGGGTTTCCCGGCTTTTTTCCAGAAGAGTTTGTGTGGTTACCGTGATCTTATCCGTATTCTTCCCTGTCAGACTGATAATTGCAAGGGTGAGGCAACTGCCGATCAACAATCCGGCGACCACTCCCAGCCAAGTGTATCGCTTCCGGAGAGACAATGCCACCGATTTTGTTAACGTGTTAACCAGAAGTTTTAGTTCCTGGACCGATATTTCAACATTTGATAAGTTGTTATTCATTCTAGTCACTTTTTATTTCTATTTTTTTGTATCAGAAAAAGGTCAATATATCTGGGGTCAAAATCTTTGCTTGATACTTCACCGTATTCGCTTTGGATCTCGCCGAAAAGATTTTCCAGAGTATGCCCCAGTTTTCGGGAAATTTCGTAATTAGCGAAACCTGTCCGGTCTGAAAGCCAGCTCAAAAACGATTCTTTCATTGACTGTCTGATTTTGTACGGCTTTTTTTTGGCTTCCCGGAGATCATCAAAAAGCCGCTTGAACTCATCAAGACTTAACGGTTCAATTTCCCCTGACAGGCCAAGGTAATTTCTTGCCCAGAGGGTCAGTATAAAATTTTTATGGGTCAGAAAACGGTCTGTAACCGGTTCAGGATTTATTGCCATTAAAGAAAAGAGATCGTCAAAAAGGATAATTTCAGTCAATATATTATCCGTAGCCCTTATGTCTTCCATGGACATAAATTCCCTGTAGAGCACCCCTGTTTTATAGTTGTCAAAAAACAGCGGTTTTTTAATCAAAAGTCCCCCCAGTACCCCCAGCCATTCTTCGCCCCAGAAGCTCAGCAGCAGACCTTGCTTTTCGAACCAGCTTTTTTCTCGCCATTTTTCGGCCATCAATTTCAGCTCAAGGGCTATCCCGTATCCTACCCTGAAAATATTGGAAAGGGGATAGTTGCGTATCAATGCAGCACAGCGGTTGGTATCAGGCGCTTCTTTGTCTTCAGTTAATTGTTCAAGTCCGATATTTAGGTATCCGCAGGCCTTTTTAACAATAGTTTTCAGTTCGTCTTTCTCTCTGATATTTTTTCGATCCGCAGAAATGATAAGATTGCACAGACCCGCAAATTCGGTCTGAATCTGTTCAATAACATCATCTATTTCTATTTTTTTCAAGGCGCCGGTAAAAAGATTTTCTTCTTCCAGCATTCCGGAATGATAGAAAGGAACCGGTAAAAAAAGCTTCCGGTCAGGATCTGCTGTCGTAAATTTTATGTCCTGCTTTTTAAAATTCCCTGCTTTCAACGGCTGATATACGCCGACAGCTTCTTCATATGGCAGAAAGCCTTTTTCCGCCAGTCTTACATTGCGCAGTCGATAGGCTTCTTCTTCAGTTTCTGCGGGGATTACGCTGCAAGTCTCCAGCAGAACTTTTTGATATGTAAGATGGTCAAAGGCTGCAAGAGTCTTGAAAAATTTTGAAAGAAACGCGTTGCGATCTTTTTTTATGGTTTGGTCTGACTCACTTTCTTCGGTTTCAAAGTCGAAAGTACCGTCGAGAAATCTTACATAAAACGTATCGTCATATGTGAAAAACTCATTGCCAAATTCGGATGGATCCTGATCTTCCTCCCTGATTTTAACTTCGATGTTTTTGAACAGATAAAATTCCATGAATTCGGTCTTTCGGTCGAGGAACCATTTTACAAAACGATTCGGGTCTACTTTAAACAGCAGGTCAAACCATCTGGTAACCGATTTCAATTCAATTCTATCCTTTTGCCACACTTCAAGATCTACGATGTATTCCCACTGCTTGTCGGAGGCAAGGGATAAAAGCGAATGAGAATCTTCGAGCCCGATATCATGGATTAAAAAATAAAAATCCTCTTCGGGGAAGGAATGGATCAATGCGGCAGGCTGGGGCGAATCTAAAATAATGTTCAAGACTTTTTCAGGGGGCATGGAAACGATTTTTCCCCTTATTTGCTGAAGATTTTCGATTCGCGCGATGACCTTTTTATTTTCCATATTTTTATCCCGCCTTTTTGGGATTCCAGGGCGCAAATTTACAAAGAAGGAGCATGCCGGGAGCAGCGATAAGCGTACAGGCAATAAAAAAACTTACCCATCCCATGTTCTTGGCAAAAAAACCGGTCGGCGCCGAAGCTATCACTCTGGGAATTCCCATGAGGCTGGTGAGCAGCGCATATTGTGTGGCGGTAAATTTTTTGTGGGTAATGCTCGCCATGAATGCGATGAAAGCGGCGGTCCCCATTCCGCTGCTGAAATTCTCAAAAGCGATAACTGTTGACAATAGGGGAAGACTGTTGCCCACCCGCGCCAGAACCGCAAAACCGGCGGTGGATGCGGCCTGGAGAAAACCAAAAACCCAGAGACTGCGGTTGATCTCGAGTCGGAGCATGATCACACCGCCGATCAAAGTTCCGGCAACGGTAGCCCAGAAGCCGAACAGTTTAACCACCGCACCGATCTGGGTTTTTGAAAACCCTATATCCAGATAAAAGGGTATTGTCATGGCGCTGGCCATTGTGTCACCGATCT
>JAUWLP010000050.1 GCA_030613575.1 Desulfobacteraceae bacterium | reverse complement strand
TGATCGTATTTTTGTCGCCGGCCATGAAGATTTGACGGAAGGCCATATCAGTACTCGGTCGCTTAGCCATGAGCTCATTTGCAACGGAGTCCCAACCATCTGACTGCTCCATCATTTCTGAATGGTGGAAACCGGGGGACTTCAACCATATCTTCTCCTCCAGGATCATTTGCACCTCCAGGTCCTCCGGGGTTATGAGATGAGTGGATTGGGTGATGACCAGGGTCTTGAATTTGGAGTAGTTACGTGTCATTAAATCCACAAGCTGCTCTACCGGCATAACGTATGCCCGGGTTTTACCCGTCATCAGGCAAATTAGCATCGCAATGAACAAAAAGGATACTATATGCTTGAGTTCTTTTTTAGGTTTCGAATCTGTTTTCAAAGATTTACCTCTACTCATGTTCTGGGTTCACGGTTCTGGGTTCACGGTTCTGGGTTCACGGTTCTGGGTTCACTGTCTTTATTCAAATGGCTTGACATCACATCTCGGACATTTTCCATCAACTGTGTGACATTTGTTTTATCATAACCTTTTACAGAAATTGGCTTCCCTATATGCAGGCTGAAAGAGCCTTTGTTTACTTTCAGGCTGCCTTTGAGAACAATACGGTAGCTGTCGCAAATAGTTATTGGTACGATATCGCAGCCCGATCTAAGGGCCAGGTTGAAACCACCCTTTTTGTATGGCTGAAGCCTTCCATCAATGCCCCGGGTGCCCTCAGGGAAAATGAGCACGGACGCACCGCTTTTTATTTTTTCTGCTGCATCCTTTATACTTTGAACTGCCTTTCTTGGATCTTTTCTTTCTATGCCGATGTACCTGGCCCTCCGCATGGCAATACCGAGAAAAGGAAGTCTCATCAGTTCCTGCTTCAAGATAAACTTGAAATTCACCGGAAGGCAGGCCAGCAATGCAAAGATATCGAAATAGCTTTGATGATTTGTCATATAAATGCGTGGGAAACGGGCATCGACGTTTTCCTGCCCTTTTGTGCGCACCTTGACTCCGCTTACCCAAAGGATGGTCCTGGCCCACGGGCGAGCCACATAATAATGTATGAGTCTGCCATTATTGTCAAAAAACCCCAGCACAACGGCCCAGATACAGAAAATTATTGTGTCGATGAGTATAAAGGCGTTTAACCAAATGAATCGAATCATGTTATTACAGACCTCGTTATTTGATCTACGAACTAGGTCCGATTTTTGGACACCATCCTCATCATAATGGCTATATGGAGCCAAATTGAGGAATTGTGAATTTAGGGATTGAGGGATTAAGATAAGGAAAAGATTCATATTTCAATTCCTAAATTCCTGAATTCTACGAGTGTCCAATTTTCATGCAAATAATGGCTATAATCATTATAACAACAACTTAACAACTCAACTACTTAACCACTTAACGAGATCTGAAGATAATGTTTTTAGGTTATCTCTTGTTTCATTGAAGAATTGTCGCGTCATCTGCGAGAAACTGGAACCTGGAAACTCGAAATACAAAGAAATATTTTGCCCAGTCTCAAGTTTCCAGTTTCCAGTTTCCAGTTTCAACCATACGTGCGGCAATCTCCTTTAGAAACTTGGCTGCGGCTATTGCCGTTATGCCAGATGAATCACGTTTTGGGTTAAACTCGACAATATCAGCACCTACTATAGGTGCATTTATGCCCTGAATTATATTAAGCACATCGCGAGTTGATAGCCCACCGGGTTCGTGGTGTGAGACACCGGGTGCGAATGCCGGGTCAAGTACGTCCATGTCAAGTGAAAGGTAAACCGGTCCTGTGAGATCCAAAACTGTATCAGGTCGCCACTTTTGCATGTCTATCACTTCGACACCAAATCGTTCGGCCTGTGTGTGCTGGTGAGGATTCATAGTCCTGATCCCTATCTGCACCAAACGTCCTGCCAGGTTGTCTTCCATGATTCTTGCAAAAGGACAGGCATGGGAATAACGGTTTCCTTCGAACTCATCGTAGAGGTCGGGATGCGCATCAAGATGAAGTATACTAAGCTTGTCGTACTTTTTTCCATATGCCTTTAAAATTGGATAAGTTATGGCGTGATCACCGCCAAGTGACAGCACTATAACTTTCCGTTCAAGCAGGTCTGTGATGGCTTTTTCGATTTGCTCGAATGCTGCGGCCCCAATAGACAGGTTCAAGTCTCCGAGGTCATGAAACCGTAGCTCTGCCCCAAGGTCAATTCCGCTTTCAGAACATAGATTTATGGAGCCTGAATTCAGAACCTCACGAATCCGGGGTGGTGCCGATGCCGGCCCTTTCATGAACGATGAGTTTTCGTCGTATGGCACGCCAAGGATAGTAACCATTCCAGGTTGGAGACGATCGAATGATTCTATAGGATTTTTCATAGTAAAAGATTCAAATAGGCTGCCGCCCAATGTAGTTAGGCACCGGCCTCAGCTTCAAATGCCTCCCTAAGGGCTATGATCCCATCCTCCACAGCCTCTTCATCTATAATCAGCGGTGGGCAGATTTTTATGGTGGCCCCTCCGGATCCCACCGGGGCAAACAACATCAATCCCCTTTTGACTGCCCTCAGGAACAAATTCGGGTACATCAAGTTTCCATGTTCCAGAAAAATTTAGAACCCCAAACCAATCTTCCACACTTCTGCCCGTGATTTCCAAATTCGATGACACTGTTTTTATGTGCGTCATCGAAAGGGGTCATTCCAATTCCTTAAAAATTTCCCCTTCAACTCCGAAAATATGAGCAATCAATGCAGCACGAATCCACATACCGCAGCGCTCCTGCCTCCAATAAGCGGCCCGCGGGTCTTTATCAACCGCCACTTCAATTTCATAGCGCCTGGGAAGCGGATGCAGAATGGCACAATGAGGGTGAATCATTGAAAGGTGTTTTGTTTTGAAATGAAACTCTGGATAGGTTTCGGCTTCACTTGAGGGGTCTTCAGAATACTCATTCTGAATTCTCGTCATATAAATGGCATCGACTTTCGGCATAATGCTTTCGAAATCATCTGTTTCATGGAACGGAATACCATGTTTGACTAAAAAACTTTTGATATCATCTTTCATTTTGAATATATCAGGTGATACAAAGAATAATTCTACGTCTTTATAATTTTTCATTAAATAACTCAGGGAACGCACTGTTCGTCCACGCTTTAGATCGCCCACCATCGCTATTTTTTTTCCGTCCAATCCGCCGACATCATGAAATTCCTTTTCAAGGGTATAAATATCTAATAGCGCCTGGGTAGGATGTTGATCCGGCCCCGATCCGCCGTTTATAACGGGAACCGGTCGCTCTGTTTGATTTAAGACCCATGCCATTTTTTCGGCAAAACCGGCCTGCGGATGCCTGGATATAATCAAATTGACATAACTGGCAAATGTTCGGATGGTATCTTCCGGGGATTCACCTTTAACCTCGGAACTCGTAATTGTCCCGCGGTTTTCGGAAACACTTAACCCCAGAATATAACAGGCATTTTGAAAAGACAGGAAGGTACGTGTCGATGGTTGAACAAAATAAAGCATGGCCCGTTTGTGAGGCAGAAGATTTCTAAGCTTTTTCTGGCCCATTTTTGTTTTGGCCAGCACCCTGATCATGTCCGCCAGATTGCAGAGATAATCCAAAAATTCCCTGTCAAACTGCTGGGCATAAATAACATCAAATAATTTTCCTTTTGATTGGAAACAATCCAATTTCTCATCAACAAGCTTGGAATAAAATTCTTCCCATCCTTCGAATTCTTGTTGGGTTTGCTCGGCGTATAGTTCCATTTTTTCCTCCTGTTCATGGGTTGTTGGGATGAGGTACTTGGGCCCGCTTTCCTTTTGGAATGCGGAGGCAAAATAAGGTCAAAAACCTTGAATTTACTTTTCAAAAATTAACTTTTGCGATATTAGTCTTGTATGTCAGGGTGAAACCGGCCACATTCTGTTGTATCTTTTCCGCTTTGTCAACGTTTAAACTTATATTTCGCACCTGAAAGATTAAACTTCAAGATTTATACCACTTATCGCTAATAATACGCCTAACTTGCTTATATTGCTACAAGTAATAAATTCTAAACTTTGCCCTTCAATTGTTTTATGAAGCCTTCTACAAGCCAAACAGGAGATGCTATGAAGCAATTTGAAACACGGTTCAAACAAGTCGACGTATTGCCGATGGTCAAGCATTACATGGATGCACTTGACCTGTTCAGTTTATTTGAAAAATATGTCCCGGCAGCACCCGATAGCCTTGCGGATCATGCGGAAAGCTTATGCATGGTCACAACAAGGACGTTCGACCTGACTGTAAACAGCTTGTCTTCGGTTTAAACATTACTTCTGATGGCCATGTCCCACTGAGCTATAAGCTTTTTGACGGCAATATAAATGATGATGTCACCCATATACCAAACTGGAACGGGCTGCGCACTCTCTTAGAAAAAGAGGATTTTATTTACGTAGCTGATTGCAAACTGTGCAGCCATAAAAATCTGACCCATATTGCACAAAACGGTGGCTTCTTTATCACCATCGTCCCGAAGGATCGAAAGGAAGTAAAACAGTTTCTAAAACAGTTAAAAAACAATGACCTTGAATTCAAAGATGCATACAATCAATGGTAAAAGGACTCAGTGATCTGCATAAACAGATCAATCGGCTGTTAGATGTCCCCAGCTCGGTGTACAAGAATCTTCAACCCAGTTGGTGGCAATTTAAATATACCTGATTGATTTGGTAGAATATTCTCCAATAATTCCAAAAATATTTTTTCAAAGAGCGAAATGTAAGCTTAATCAAGCATGTTCCCAGAGTTCACATCATCAATTCCATTAATCGTACCTTGTCGGACGGTCCCGGAGAACGGGAAATCGCAGAATTTATCGCTCAGAGTCTGAAAACCCGGAAGCTGGATGCAGAAATACAAGATGTCGGACATAATCAAAGAAATGTTGCCGCCATAATTACGGGAAAAGAACGCAACCGCTCACTATTGTTAAATGCCCACCTCGATACCGTGGGTGTCGACGGAATGGATGATCCGGTCATGCTTCCAATGGGAGCGGCGCACCCTCCCGGATGAATCTGCCCGGGATCTTACAAGCGAACTGAAGCGGATGATTCAAGCGGTCAACAATCACGCCGGGGATCACACGGTAAAGGGATGCGAGTTTTTTGTAAGGCCGCCCTATCGAGTCCCGGATGATGCGGAGATTTTAGAACGCTTGCAAAAGGTGACTCCGCAGTCCAAACTGGTGGGTCTGTCATTCTGGGCCGATTCGGCCCTGGCCGGTGCAATGGGCATACCCTCCGTGCTGTTCAGCCCCATCGGACACGGCGCCCATGCCGTGGATGAATGGGTAAGCTTAAAAAGCCTTGTAGGGGTGTATGAAATTCTAAAAAAAGTGATTATCGCCTTTTAGCCTTTTTTTGTTTCGCATTTCGAATTTAGTGCTTCGAATTTTCTGGTTATCAATTTAATGACCCTTCATATGCTTCTTGATAACAAGAGCCAGCCGCCTAGCCCCTTCTTCCAGTTGCGGAACGTCAAAATAGGAAAAACTCAGCCGGGCGCAATTTTTCAGCTTCCTGCCGCTGGAAAATTTCACACCCGGCAGGTAACCGACATTTTTTCGCCGCGCTTCGAAACGCATTTGTTCCGTGTCCACACCTTCCGGGAAAACCAGCCAGATGAAAAAGCCTCCGCCAGGTTCAATAAAACGGACGGTATCCGGGAGATATTCCTTGAGCGCATTGCTCAGAGCCACTTTACGTTCGGTGTAAGTGGTTATCAAAGTTGTCAGCTGAGTTTGTTGCAGACCCAGTTCGATGGCGCTGCAAACCACTGCCGAGGTAAACGGATTTAACCCGCCTCCGCTGTCCAGCAGACCGCAGCCAATGAAGCGGTTCATTAATTTTCGTCCGGCCTGAATCCACCCCAGACGCAAGCCCGGAGCCATGATTTTTGAAAATGAGCCCAATGAAAGTACCAAACCGGTATCAATATAACCGGCCAGGGGAGGCGGAGGTGTGGCAGTATAAGCCAGCAAATGGTACACCTCGTCAGCGATGATTAAAAAACTGTGCTTTTGGCTCAATTGCACCAGTTGTTCCCGACGGACTGCCGAAAGGGTGACACTGGATGGGTTGTGAAAGGTAGGAACCGTGTATAAAAAGGCAGGCGTGTGCTGAGACAGTTTTTCCTCAAGTGCCTCGATAATCAAGCCTTTTTCATCCATCGGGAGGCTGACGATGTCCAGCCCATGATCGGCAAAGATACGCAACGCCAGAAAATAGCTCGGTTCTTCCACAAAAATGGTATCACCGGGTCGGGTAAAGAGTGTACAGATCAGATCCAGCCCCTGGGATGCACCGGTCGTAATTAAAAGAGTATCAAAATCGACATGCAACTGGTAATGCTTGCCAAGGAATTGAGCCAGCGTACTTCGAAAATGGCCATCTCCCTGCTCGGCACCATATGCCAGAAGGGAAACATCATTGCGGCTCAATCTGTTTTCGGTGGCCTTTTTCAACGGTGCCAACGGCAACAAGGCCGGACTGGGCCGGCCTGCACCAAAATCAATCATCCCCGGCGGTAAGTTTAGTTGGGTGGTTTGTATAGGTGCCACGGCCATGTCCTTATGCGTATTGCATCGAAAAATCGGCAGGTTTTTTTCATATTTGGGAATTCTTTCAATTAATAAAATGACACAGCGAAGGGACCCTTCGAATTGACAATTGATTATTGAAAATTGTCGATTGAATGTATTCTGTCTGTTTTAATCCGCCGGAGGCGCACCACCAACGCTTCCACCTGCGGATCATTATGCATTAGTTAATTAATCGGCGTAAACCACTACCCCGGGTAATGGTACCATAATAAGGTTCTACCAGTTGAGTAATTACTTGGCCATAAGTGATCTAAAGTGACTAAAGTGACTAAAGTGCCTAAAGTATAAGGTAATAATTAACATTTTCAAATTGTCTAAAATTCTCGATCAAGGTCTTGGCTGAGCCAACTGCTACTATGCATCTTGGCAGGCAAGGCAGTCGAATTCTTTGACTACAAATTACCCGAGTCCATTGGTCTGATTTGTCGCGCAGGCCTTGTGAAAACTATCCATTATAAAAAGTTACGAAGTTCCTTAACTTTAGTTCACTTTAGTCACTTTAGTTCACTTTAGATCACTTAAATCACCATACCTTCCAGGTCCAACAAAAACAAGCCACCTCCTCTGGGGGTGGTAATTTGACTTAATGGCTTTCATCCTTAAATAGTCAATATTCAATAGTCATTCGTCAATTCCAGTTGTCCAAATATTAGCACTCGAAACGATCTTTAACAACAATTAATTTTCGGACTTGACAGCTGAAAATTTTTTTGTCATATTGCTTGCCATCAGCTTTTGAGACTGTAAAACTTATGTGACTTATGATGATAGCTATCTTAACCAACACCCGTATCCGTTCCCGTCGCCGCTGCAGGCGACGGAAGACCGGGTGTTTTTTATGTTTGACATGATATTGGCAATACCTGAATGGATGACATAAAAACCCCGGCAAACGCCGGGGTTTTTCTTTTTCTGAAAGGAGTAAAAAGATGGTAAAAGACAAGGTTCATAAAGTTGTACTTGCTTACAGCGGCGGGCTGGATACTTCTGTGATCGTCCCGTGGCTGAAAAATAATTACGATAATTGTGAAGTGATCTGTTTTACGGCCGACGTGGGCCAGCAGGAAGAGCTTGAAGGCCTGGAGGACAAGGCCATTGCATCCGGAGCCGCCAAACTGGTGGTGCTCGACCTGCGGGATGAGTTCTTAAGAGACTATGTATTTCCGACAATGCAGGCTGGGGCCGTATACGAGCACGAATACCTTCTGGGCACATCCATTGCCCGTCCCCTGATGGCCAAGAAAATGGTTGAAATCGCAGAAAATGAGGGAGCCGATGCCATCGCGCACGGCTGTACCGGCAAGGGTAACGATCAGGTCCGTTTTGAGCTCACCGTGATGGCGCTCAATCCAAAGCTTAAAGTGATTGCTCCCTGGCGCGAATGGGAAATCCGCAGCCGGGAAGATGCCATTAAATATGCCACAAAATACAATATCCCTCTAATGCAAACCGAAAAAGATATTTACAGCCGTGACCGCAACATCATGCACATTTCCCACGAAGGAGGGCTGCTGGAAAACCCCTGGAACGAGCCGGAAGAATCTATGTACCAACTGTCGGTCAGCCCTGAAGATGCGCCGGATGAACCCGAGCATATCGAAATCGGCTTCGAGAAGGGCAATCCGGTCAGTCTGAACGGCGAGACACTTTCTGCGGTGGATTTGTTTATGCGCTTAAACAAAATAGCCGGTGCTCACGGCATCGGTCGGGTGGATATTGTCGAAAACCGGCTGGTGGGAATGAAAAGCCGGGGGGTGTATGAAACCCCTGCCGGCACGGTGATTTTCCGAGCTCATCAAGCGCTTGAGAGTATATGCCTTGACAAGTACACCATGCACTATAAGGATTTCGTTGCGGTAAAGTATGCGGAACTGGTATACAACGGCATGTGGTTTTTACAATTACGGGAGGCGCTGGACGCTTTCGTAAAGGTTACCCAGCAAAAGGTTACCGGCACTGTACGCCTCAAGCTGTATAAGGGTAACACCATTATTGCCGGGCGCAAGAGTTCTTTCAGTCTATATCGGGAAGACTATGCCTCCTTTGGAGAAGAAGATGTATATAATCAGCAGGACGCTCAGGGATTTATCCAGCTGTTCGGCCTGCCGTTGAAAGTTGAGTCCCTTTTAGCGATTGAAGGGGGCGGCGAAAGCCGTTATCGCAGACCGGATTTCAGCAAGTTTAAGAGAGATTAGTTATGAAAGCACGACTGATTTTATCCGACGCAACCCAATTTGAAGGGCTTTCCCTGGGTGCCATGGGCACCAATATTGGCGAAGTGGTGTTCAATACCGCCATGATGGGCTACCAGGAAATTTTAACCGATCCATCGTATCATTTTCAACTGGTAACCATGACCTATCCGCAAATCGGTAACTACGGCGTCAATCCAAAAGACTTTGAATCCAGACGCATATACGCGGCCGGTTTTATCATTCGCGAATACAGCCCGGTGGTCAGTCACTGGCAGGCCACCAAATCGCTGGATGAATACTTGAAATATTACGGTGTGGTGGGCATCAGCGACATCGACACCCGGCAGCTGACCCGTCACCTGCGTGACCATGGGGCCCGGATGGGAATGATTACAACCTCCGATGAGCCGTTTGAGACACTGCTGGAACAGCTTAAAAAAGGCAAACAGCTCGTCGGCCGCGATATTGCCCAAGAAGTCACCACTGATGAAAATTATGATTGGCCCATGGACGAAGAGAGTAAACACGATCAGCAGCCTGGTTTCAGAGTGGCTGTCTATGACTTCGGGATAAAATTTTCCATATTAAGAGCCTTGTATCAGCACGATTGCGAACTGCGGGTGTTTTCCGCTCACACCCCCGCTGATGAGGTACTCGCGTGGAATCCTGACGGTATTTTTCTTTCCAACGGCCCCGGAGACCCGGAACCGGTTAAATACGCGGTCAAAACCGTCCAGGATCTTCTGGGGAAAAAGCCCATATTCGGAATCTGCCTGGGACATCAAATTTTGGGGTTGGCCCTGGGAGGCAAAACAAAAAAATTGAAATTTGGTCATCACGGTGCCAATCACCCGGTCAGGTATCTGCCCACAGGCGCGGTGGAGATTACCTCCCAGAACCACGGATTTATCGTCGATGCGGACAGCCTGCCGCCCAAGGAAGTCGAGATCACCCATATTAACTTAAACGACGGCACCCTTGAGGGCTTCAGGCATAAAACACTTCCGGCGTTTTCGGTTCAATACCATCCTGAGTCCGCGCCCGGTCCCCGGGACAGCCGCTACCTTTTTGAAAACTTTATCAGGGAAATGAAACAGTTCAATGCCTAAACGAAAAGACATCAAACGAATTCTTGTCATTGGTTCCGGACCCATCGTCATCGGTCAGGCCTGTGAATTTGATTATTCGGGAACCCAGGCGTGCAAAGCGCTGAGGGAAGAAGGATTTATTGTTATTTTGATTAACAGCAATCCGGCAACGATTATGACGGATCCCGAATTTTCGGACAGAACCTATATCGAACCCATGCATGCCGAGGCGGTTGCACAAATCATAAAACAAGAGCGCCCCGATGCGCTGCTGCCCACTTTGGGTGGGCAGACCAGCCTTAATCTGGCCGTTGAGCTGGCCGAAAACGGCACCCTGGAAGAATACGGCGTTGAATTGATCGGGGCCAGTCTTGAAACCATCAAGCTGGCCGAAGATCGGGAGCTTTTCCGTAACGCCATGCGGGAAATAGGGTTAAATGTGCCCCCGGGCGGTTGTGTCCATACCATTGAAGAGGCCCAGGCCCTGTGCCGCAATATCGGTTTCCCCCTTATCATCCGGCCCGCCTTTACCCTTGGCGGCATCGGCGGCAGTGTGGTCTACAACAGAGAGGAATTCGACAAAGCCGCACAATGGGGTCTGAGCGCCAGTCCCGTCACCGAGATTTTAATCGAGCAGTCGGTGCTCGGCTGGAAGGAATACGAGCTTGAAGTCATGCGGGATGGGGCTGATAACTTTGTGATCGTTTGCTCGATTGAAAATTTTGACCCTATGGGTATCCACACCGGGGACAGCATCACGGTGGCGCCCGCCCAAACCCTGACAGACGTGGAATACCAGAACATGCGGGATGCCGCCAAAATAATCGTTGCCCGAATCGGTGTTGAAACCGGCGGCGCCAACATTCAATTCGCACTGGATCCGGCAACCGGCGAAATGGTCGTCATTGAAATGAACCCGCGCGTCTCCCGCAGCTCCGCCCTGGCCTCAAAGGCAACCGGTTTTCCCATCGCCAAGATTGCCGCCAAGCTGGCGGTCGGGTATCGTCTCCACGAAATTCCAAACGATATCACCCGCAAAACACCGGCCAGTTTTGAGCCGGCCATTGATTATGTGGTGGTTAAAATTCCCCGCTGGGATTTTGAAAAGTTCCCGGATGAAGACCCGCGTTTGACTTCTCAGATGAAATCCATCGGGGAAGCCATGGGTATCGGCAGGACATTTAAGGAAGCTTTGAACAAAACCCTTCGGTCGCTGGAAAACGGCTGGTCCGGCTTTCACGCCAATGATACCGATAGATATGAACAGATGTCACGGGAGGCGTTGCTGGATGACCTTCGATCCGGCACGCCGGATCGGATTTTAAAGATCTGGCAGGCCTTGAAAAACGGCATTTCCCGCGAAGAGATTTCGGAAATTTCAGGAATTGACATATGGTTTCTTGAAAATCTGCACCAACTCACCGAATTTGAAGCCGGTATCGTCGCAGAATACAAAAAACGAAACACCATCTCCCCCCAGACCCTCGCCCGGGCAAAACGGCTGGGATTTTCCGATAAACACCTTGCTCTGCTGACAGGTAAGAGCGAAGGAGAAATCAGAAGTTTCAGAAAAGCAAACAATGTGCGGCCCTCATTTAAGATCGTTGATACCTGTGCAGCCGAGTTTGAATCATTTACCCCTTATTATTACTCCACCTATGACCGGGAAAACGAATCCATTCCTACGGACAAAAAGAAAGTCATCATTCTCGGCGGCGGTCCCAATCGAATCGGCCAGGGAATCGAATTTGACTACTGCTGCGTTCACGGTATTCTGGCCTTAAAATCCCTGGGGATTGAAGCGATAATGATCAACTGCAACCCCGAGACGGTCAGCACCGACTACGATGTGGCGGATAAACTCTATTTTGAGCCATTGACCTATGAAGATGTGTTAAACGTCGTTGAGCTTGAAAAACCCGATGGTGTAATCATTCAGTTTGGCGGCCAGACCCCGCTGAAACTGGCGCTGGCCCTGGAAAAGGCCGGAGTGCCGATCTGGGGAACCTCTCCGGATTCCATTGACCTGGCTGAAGATCGAGATCGTTTCGGCGCCCTGCTGGATTCACTGGATATTCCCCATCCCCAGTACGGTATCGCCACATCCATTGATGGCGCCGTAGAGGTCGGTAAAAACATCGGGTTTCCGCTGGTGGTAAGGCCCTCATATGTTCTGGGCGGCCGGGCCATGGAAATCGTCTATGACGTCGAGCCGTTAAAACACTACATGCAGCACGCGGTCACGGCCTCCGAAGAGCATCCCGTACTCCTTGACCGCTTTTTGGAGGACGCCTATGAATTTGACGTGGACGCTATTTCAGATGGCCGGCAGACGGAAATCTGCGGGGTTATGCAGCATATCGAAGAGGCGGGGGTTCATTCGGGTGACAGCATGGCGGTCTTGCCACCTTTTTTGCTAAGCCGCGATCAAAACGAAGATATCAGGGAATACACCCGGATGCTGGCCGCGGCTCTCAACGTAAAAGGCCTTATCAACATTCAGTTTGCCATCATGTTTGACACGCTTTATGTGATTGAAGTCAATCCCCGCGCCTCGCGAACCGTGCCCTTTGTCAGCAAAACAATGGGGATACCCATTGCCAAAATGGCCGTTGAAGTGATGGCCGGGAAAAGAATTAATCAACTCGGTTATTCATTCAAGGAGCGGTTGCCTTATGTGGCTGTTAAGGAATCCGTGTTTCCCTTTGATCGTTTCGATAAAGCCGATATTTTTTTGCGGCCGGAAATGCGTTCTTCCGGCGAAGTCATGGGTATTGCGCCTACATTTGGGGAAGCAGTAATGAAAGCCTTTCAAGCGACCGGTATCACTGTTCCGAAGTCTGGAATAGTATTCCTAAGTGTGAATGACAACGATAAAGCCAGGATTCTGCCTGTGGCCGAAAGTTTGAAAAAATTGGGATATAATCTGGTTGCAACCCATGGAACGGCTGAATGTATTTCCAATCAAGGTATTCCTGTTAAGCAAATAATGAAAGTAAGTGAGGGCCGGCCAAATGTCGTTGATGATATCAAGAACGGTAATATAGACATGATCATTAATACGCCTTTAGGGCAACGTTCTCGTGTGGATGAATATTCCATTGGATGGGCAGCGATTAAATACCGGGTTCCATTCATAACGACTCTGTCCGCGGCTGAAGCGATTGTTCGTGGACTAAGAACAAATAAGCAAAAAGAAAGCAAATATAGTTGCCTGCAGGAATACTATAAAATATAAATAAATTTCTCAGTATTTCAAAAATTATTGTTGTCAAAATTTTAAAAGCTAACTCTATCTGATGGAATCAGGCACCGGCCTCAGCTTCAAATGCCTCCCTGAGGGCCGTGATCCCATCCTCCACAGCCTCTTCATCTATAATCAGCGGTGGGCAGATTTTTATGGTGGCCCCTCCGGATCCCACCGGGGCAAACAACATCAATCCCCTTTTGACTGCCCTGTCTGTAATCCGATGGGCCATTTCGCCATCAGGATCTATTGAACCCTTTTTTACGATATGTAACCCATACAACATTCCTCGACCATGAAGCGCTCCAATAATGCCGGAGTATTCGTCCTTTAATTTTTTCAATTCCTCACCGAGGAACTTGCCCACAGATGCAGCATTTTCCAGTACACCGCCATCCAGGAGCAAACTAATGCTTGCAAGAGTCGCGGCGCAGCAGACCGGATTGCCCGTATGAGTGCTGGTCATGGAACCGGGTTCATACATATCCATAATCTCAGGACTTGCCATTACGGCAGACAGCGGCAAACAACTGCTGATTCCCTTTCCACAGGCGATTATGTCCGGGTCAATCCCATAGTGTTCAAAGGCAAACAGCTTACCGGTTCGACCGAATGAGGACTGGACTTCGTCAAAGATCAAAAGGGCTCCGTGGGCATCACACCACTTTCTCAGTTTATGAGCATATTCATCAGGAAGGAACCAGGCCCCGCTTCCCTGATAGGTTTCGCTAATCACGCCGGCAACATCGTCCGGGTTAACGCCTTTTTCTTTCAATATCATTTCGAACAGCGAAAAGGACTTATCTTCAAGCCTGAAATCACCGGGGAAGGGCACCTGATGAATGTCAGGATCAGGATTCATTATCCAGTCCTTTAGTCCCGGGATTCCCCCAACCAATTGTGCGGCCAGTGTCCGTCCATGAAAGGCGTTCTCAAAAGAAATAATAACGTTTTTCTTATTACCGCCTTTTCTCAAACCGTGTGTCCGGGCCAGCTTAACGGCGCACTCTACTGCCTCGCCTCCTGTTGTTAACAGGAATACCTTGTCCAGGCCAGGTGGAGAGATCTCTGCCAGTTTTTTGACCAGCTTTGCCCGAATCTCACAGGGAAAAAGGTAATTGTGAAGAAGAGGTCGCCTAATAAGTTCCATCATGGCATCCTGTACCTCTTGTCTACCATGTCCGACATTGGCCACCAGCACACCTGAACTCATATCAAGCCACTTGTTGCCATAAGGATCATATACATTGATACCCTCAGCCCGATCCCAAACCACCAGGGGTTGACCGCCCATGGATAGTGGTTCATATTGTTGCAGTTCTTCAATAGTGGGCAGTGACTCCGGAACTGGAATGGGCGTCACTATCCTTCTGAATTTCGTTTCAACACTGTCAACAACTTCCGGTTCCATGCTAAAAAGTATTTCTCCCAATTTAAATCTCCTCTCTCCATAACGGCATAATAGCACAACGCGGTCCGCCTAAGACTTTTGATAATTCGTTTCCCTCTAACTCTATGACCTCAATACCATTCTCGCGCAACTCTTTATTAGTAGAAACATTCCTGCTCCAGGCAACTACTATACCGGGTTCGAGAGTGAAAACATTCCCTCCAACTCCCCACTGCTCTGCCTGGGATCTTATTGGATCTTCACCGCCAACTTTAATTATGCGTATTGATTTCAGTTTGAGTACCTTCTTAAATGCTTCAAAAAGGTTACTCTTCTTACTGGTTTTAATCGTGCCCCCATCAGCTTTCCACAGATGAAAAACATTTAAAGAGTCTTCTATACCCGGATAAAAAAGAAAGGCATCATAATCTACCATGGTAAAGAATGTATCAACATGAACGTAGAACCCAAGATCTCCCTTTGTAAGCTTTTTATTATCGAATTGAAGAACAAGTACATCTGTAAGCTCTGACTTCTTCATCATATTTTGAGAGATCGTCAATATGGTTTGGGCATGCGTCCTCTCATTCAGGCCAATGAGTAAGACGTTTTTACTAAGGGGGAATACATTACCTCCTTCTAAAGGGGTAGTGTGTTCCTCCGAATTGCCATACCAGGTATCATATTCCAAATCTTTAAAGTCAGGATGATATTTAAAGATATACTTTACATATAAAGGTTCTCTTTCTCTGGCCCGGCCATACATTACGGAAAAGGCTATTCCGTTCCCAATTGCTGCTGCCGGATCCCGTGACCAGCCAATGTTAGTCATTGAAGTCAAACAAAACTCATTTTCGGTGTCAGATAAATCCTGGAGCGAAACCTCATAAGTCTTATTGTAAAGTTCCTCTTTCCTTATTCCGCCTGTAAAGATGTCGATCAGTTCATCAATATCGACATTTTCCATATACCTTTGCATAGCTTCTAAAGTCTGAGGTGAAAGCCGCTTGGATTCGTAAGCGATACTCTTTGTAATGAGCTCTTTTCTAAGAATATCGTCCTTAAGAACATCTTTTAAAAGATCGCTCATGATATAGATTTTAATTCCCAGGTTTTTCAGAGTCTCTACGTATGCTTGATGCTCTTCTGCGGCTCTGCCTGGCCAGGGAACATTATCCCATAAAAGCGACTTCATATTTAATGGGGTTAATCGCGTAATTTCCTTGCCGGGGCGTTGCATCATTGCGGCCCTG
>JAUWLP010000178.1 GCA_030613575.1 Desulfobacteraceae bacterium | reverse complement strand
CATAGGCCGGATGGCAACGATATTGCCCGGAGTTCTTCCCAGCATGTTTTTGGCATCAGTACCGACAGCCAGCACCCTGTTTTTCGACCTGTGGTCCACACTCACCGCAACTACAGAAGGCTCCATCAACACAATACCCTTACCCTTAACATAAACCAGTGTATTGGCAGTGCCCAGGTCAATAGCAAGATCATTTGAAAACATACCTAAAATTCCATCAAAAAATAAATTCATAACGCCTCAATTCTGCACATATTAACCCTACAACGACATTTATCGCTAACCATATCCGAGTTGCGTGTTGCGTGTTGTTAATCGGAAATAATCCTTTTTTATAACCCGTACCCCGCAACCCGCAACCCGTAACGATTACGCGTGACACAAAAAGAAGCGGCTGCTAAATAAAGCCGGTAAGTTGCGTTGTCGGGTTAAGTGCTATTTATTATTTCAACTATTATACTGCAAAATTTTAAAACCGCAAGGAATCACTACCAGAATTATATTGGTATTACAAGGAAAAATTATCATTTTGTTATTTTTCCTTTCCCCTCACCTGAAAGCGATGTAACCGTTCCCGGGTTCAAAGGTTCAGGGGTTCAAGGTTGCATTTTTGTTCCCGGACTCCATTTTGGCGGCGCATTGGCAATTATGTGGTAAACCAACATTTTTTACGATAACTTCAGGTCTTTTCTTGCCCCTAACCCTGGTCGCCTACGGCGCCGCCAAAGGCGGGTAAACCTGTGAACGCTTACAAAGCGATTTCATTATTGCATTGTGAATTTCAGGTCTGAAGGCTTTTATTTTGGTATTGTCGCGTGACGGATGTATGCGGTTTGTTAAAAGTATTACAATGACTGCCCTTTCCAGATCCATCCAGAAAGATGTTCCGGTAAACCCCAGATGACCCACACTTTTTTTTGAAAAAAAATCTCCACAGCTTGCATTATGCAAAGATGGAGTATCAAATCCCAACGCTTTTTCCGTATTATCCTGTCTTTTAAAAAATATTTTCAGTAATTCTTTTTTGAAAACATGAATTGAGGAAAATCCATAGTACGCAGACAAAAGTGCCGACAAAAGACTATAAATACATCCGGTAGTTCCGAAAAGCCCTGCATGTCCATCAACACCTCCCATCACGTATGCGTTTTCATCATGTACAACACCTTCTAAAAGTATATTGCGCCATGCGCAAAACTCGGTAGCCGCATATCTTTCAGGCCGTAGCCTTGAATCAGTATCTGCAAAGAAAAGACCCCTGCCTGCATCATGAGCAAGGGGTTTATAAACCGCTTCATCAACAAATCTTCCTAATTGTTTTCCGGAAATATGCTCTACTACCCGGCGAAGAATCATAAAACCGAGATCGCTGTATAATTCTTTTTTGCCGATTTGATAGATCAGTGGTTCCCTGGCTATGAGATCCATGGAGGCATCCTTTCTTGACCCCATGGGAAGTTTGGCAAGCTCTTTATAATATGGGCGATAATCAGGCAGGCCGGAAGTATGGCTTAAAAGATGCTTTATTTTTATCTGCTCTTTTTCCGTCTTTTTGAACTTTGGTAAAACAGACCCCAGTCTTTGTTCAAGATCAAGTTTGTTCCCTTCAACCAGATTCATGATCGCAAGAGTAGTTGCCAGAGGTTTTGTCAAAGACGCAAGATCAAAGATGGTATCTTCAGCCATTGGACATTTTGTAAATATATTCGCATATCCATACGCCTTTATAAAAAGAATGGTATCTTCCCTTGAAATCAGAAGTACGGCCCCGGGAAAAACCTTGTCCGATAAGCCCTTATGCATAAGAGTGTCGACTTGTCGCATTCTTTTGTCCATTGTCAGTTGCAGGTTGTCCGTTGATGGCAGCTTGCCACAAAAAATCAACTACCTGCCACTAGCCCGTGGTTGCCGGTTCGTTAAAAGCCAGAACTTTAAGATCAGCATTAAATGTTGCATTAAGTCCTGTGGGAATTGAAAGATTTCTTTTGCCATGACCGACTTCAAGTCCGGCAAGCATGGGAATCTTATTATCTTTAAAGATGTCGTCTGCTATCCGAATACTGTCATCTGTATCACCGCAGTCTTTAAAGTTTCCCAGAATAAGACCTGCAAGCGAATTGAAACATCCTGCAAGCTTCATCTGGCTCAACATCCTGTCAATCCGGTAAGGAGCCTCCCCCCTGTCTTCAAGGAACAGGATGCAGCTCTTAAAATCGGGCTGGAACCGGGTTCCCAGGAGATGGCACAGTGTCGTAAGATTCCCGCCCAAAACAGGCCCGGAAGCCGAACCAGGCTGGATGGTAATACCGCTTTCCATGGCTATTTCCGGTTTTTCCCCGGATGTAATCATCGAAAGCAGGGAATCTTTTGTCTTTTGGTCGGAATTTCCTAACGTCGTTACCGTTGGCCCGTGAAATGTAACAAGCCTGCACCTGGAATACAGAGTTGACAGCAATGCAGAAACGTCGCTGAACCCGACAAATATTTTTGGATTCTTTTGAATTGTTTTATAATCCAGCAAAGAAAGTATCCTGATGGAACCATACCCGCCCCTTGCGCACATAATAGCTTTAATGGTTGTATCTGCAAAATACCTGTTGACCATTTCGGCCCTTTCCAAATCCGATCCGGCAAAATATCCTTTTTTATTAAACAGCTTTTCAGGAACCGACGTGTTAAACCCCATAGACTCCAGCAAATCTATACCTTTATTAAACTTTTCCAAATCAAAGTGGCTTGCAGGTGCAACAATCCCGATTGTATCACCCTGCTTTAGCCGTGGAGGCTTTAAATTTTTTAATTTCATCTTGAGTCAGCCCTTTAAAAAATGATGTACTCGTAAAAAGCTATAATATGCCATTTTGCGACACTGTAACCGAAAATAACTTGCCAATCATATCAAAAGTTATGATTTTGCTGTTTGAAAGATATTGCAATTACGAGATACAACCATTTGAATATCGAATATCGAACAAGGAATTTCGAATAACGAAGTGTGGAATCACTAGGCTCCAGGCGTCGCCCACGGCTATGCCCCGGCAAGCTATCTTTTAAATATTAAAAATGGTAGAATACCTTACTTCGACATTCATTATTCCTTGTTCGATATTCTGCGGTTCAAAACAAACTCGTAAACTTGATTTTTATTAAATTGACTTATCAATTATATCAAGAGGTTATAATTTAGTTATTTGAAACACTTTGAATACCGCCGGATGACATCGTTAAAAGGCTCATATACCCCCGCTAAAAATCAGCGGGATAAAAAACCGCTACAACGCAGTAGATGAGTCTTTTAACGATGCCATCAAAAGTAGCACATCATGTCTTGACATGTTAAGTTAATCGTATTAAACATTCCACTAGTCGGGGCGTGGCGCAGTCTGGTAGCGCACTTGAATGGGGTTCAAGGGGTCGGAAGTTCAAATCTTCTCGCCCCGACCAATACTAAAAAATTATATCAAGGGGTCGTCCCGCTTATCAGCGGGATCACCCCGACCATAATTATTAAAAAATTTACGTTCAATACACTGATGAGCATTTTCAAAATATTCAGTCCTTCCAAAAACCGATAAACTGATTTTGTCTATTAATTCCATCTTTCTTTTTTCATCTTCTATGCTGATATACGGCGCTTTGACACCTTGAAGAATCATTGTTTCCATGTTGCCTTTTTCAAGCTGTTGCCTGAATTTTTCAGCCCTTTGCAAATTTTTAAAATAAAACCTTTTCTTATCAATAAGGGCGTTAAATAAGTTAGAAGTATTTTCGGCTTCATCTAAAAAAGACAGTATAAAATCAAGGCATTCAAGAAAATCGCCGTTTTCACCTTTCATTTTTTCAAAAAAATCACATAAAAAAAATATCTTATTTTCAGCAATTTCTTTAGCTGTATTTCTAAGTTTGACCCTGACGGAAATTTTCAGTTTTTCGGAAACACCTTTGTCGATTGCAGCAGATATCTTTTCATCAATATTCCTGTGAATATTCAGCCGTGCTAAGAATCGACCTGCTGCTTCATCTGGCATTTTTACACTAAGAGCGCCTTTATTGTCAGGGAAATGTATAGTCGATTCAATCTCCCCAGAGGAAAGACAATCTAAAACTTTTTTTTCATCTTCTTTGCAATAGTTATGGCTTTCCAGGAGATCTTCCAGCCTGGTCTGAATCTCTTCATCAGGAAAAAAAATAAGCTCTATTAAAAAATCTCTTTCACAGTCGGAATTATCAGCAATTATTTTTTCAAGCTCATTTATGCATGGGCTTGAAAATGTCGAATCGATAAAGTGCATTACGTCGCTGTTTAGATGTATCCCTTCCCTAAGGATCTTCACGATTCTTTCAGCGAGCAATATGCATTTTTCATCTGCATTCATAACGTAAAAGATAAACGTTCACAGAACGTTAAAATTAGAAATTGGAAATTTGGCCTTCATGCTTTTGTACTGTAGGATTATGTCTGATTTTATATTTTATCACGAAAACACGAAAGGAGGAAAACACGAAATATCCTTTCCCCCTAATTCTTTTTTTCGTGTTTTCGCCTGCCCCGTAGGTCTGGTAGATCGTACCGGGGTCTTTTCGGGCTTTCGTGATTGGTTTTTAATCTTCAACGGAGTTGTTTAACTTTTGTTCCATTTATCGAAGTCTTACCAAATCATATCTTAGCGCTTCTGCCTCTACATGCCCAACGTACAACTGTTGACCCTGCCGTCATCATCAAAAAAGACTTTTTTCCGGATGAACTTGCTCGTCCAGTATGTCCAGACATTATGTTCCTGTCTGAACGTTGCATGTTCCGGCGGGGGACCATAACACACCAAAACCGCCTTTTTATTCATT
>JAUWLP010000132.1 GCA_030613575.1 Desulfobacteraceae bacterium | reverse complement strand
ATGCCCGGCCTTTAAGGCTGATTTAACCCAGTTTGCCTGCCAGAGTGCGAGTTTGCTGCCCCGGGTTCCGATTTTAATTATTTTTTCCATTATTGGCTACAGGTCGTACAACTGGTGGCGGCACACCCACTGCATGATGATTCCGAGGCGGCGGACTTAACGGTTTGACCATGGCTTCCCTTGCTGAAAAAGCTGCATGAAGACATGATTTTTTTAACTTTTTTACTGTTGCATGAAGGGCAATCTGGCTGCTCATTTCCGAAAACCAGACATTCAAAATCTTTTTCACAGTTATCACAGTAATATTCATAAATAGGCATTATTAATTACTCCCTGTTCGGATACGATATTTTTCACTTACCGACTGAAAACGTCACGAATCAATCTAATCATCAGAATTATTAAATCAACCAGGCATTCAATTTCTGAACCCTGATTTAATAATCAATAATCAATTGTTAATTATTAATTATTAACCGTTGTTTATTAACTATTATTTCCTGAACCTCTGAACCCGTGAACGATCACTTGTTTTCTAACCTATTTCTTCTATAACCCCGGCAGCTATGAGCGGCAGCATAATTTCATGGTGGCCCGTAAGATCAAACCCCTGCCCGCCTCTGGCAGTGGGCCTGTTAACAACATTTGTAATTGGACGGTAATGTCTTATGAAATCCATGTTAACCGCAGTGAAATTGTCAAGATTATGGCCCAGATTTCGGACAAGTGTAACCGCTTTTAAAAATACTTCCGGCAATATTACCGCAGATCCCACATTCAGGTAGATCCCCCCTTCAAGCGTGGCAATTACCGATGCAAAAGTGCGAAAATCGATGTGGGTTGCAGCCCCTGCTGCATTTGGATCAAACCCGGGATGCATATGGATGATGTCCGTTCCGAACGCAACATGTACCGTAACAGGAATGCCAAGACGCGCGCCCGCAGCAAGGATGCTCTGGTCCAAAAAGGGAAGGTTTCCTTCAATCATTGCCAAGCCGATGGTTTCACCAAGTCCTGAAGATTTTTGTCCGGCTTTATGAATGGCATCACTTAAAAAGGAATTAATTTCATGGGCCATTCCAAAGCTGCCGTTACCGATGGATGATGCGACATCTTCCGATGTCTGACCGGCCATGGCAAGTTCCGAATCGTGAATAATACCTGCTCCGTTCATTGCAACGGCCGTGATAATTCCTCGCTCCATAAGGTCTATAACAACAGGGTTTAGCCCAACTTTAATAACGTGTGCTCCCATGGCGAAGACAACGGTCTTTTTATTTTTAAATGCTGTTGCAATTGAAGATATGACTGTCTTGATATAACTCCCGGCAAGCACGTCCGGAAGACTGTCGAGGAACTCCTTAAAAAAAGATCCCTTTTGCCAGGTTTTGGCAAAATCCGATGAGGACACCCTGCTTTTTCGTTCCGAAAGAGGGTAGGTTTTTACCCGGCTCAAGTCTATTGGCTTAAATGTTTTTGACATGATTATTAATCACTGAATTTTTCCGGAAACAGTATCCGTTCCACAAGATCACACAAAATGTGTCCCAAAGTGATATGTGCTTCCTGAATCCTTGCCGTTGTGTCCGATTTTACGGCAAATACAAGATCGGCACATTCGGCCAGATCTCCGCCGCTACCGGTCAGCCCAATGGTAAACATTCCGATTTTCCTTCCAGCATTAATTGCCTGGATTACATTTTTAGAGTTGCCGCTGGTACTGATACCTATGGCGATATCGTCCTTTTTACCCAGCGCTCTTATCTGCTTGGAAAATATTTCGTCAAAATGATAGTCATTCCCGATGCTTGTGATTATAGATGTATCGGTGGTCAAGGCCAGAGCCGCAAGGGGCGGCCGTTCAATCTGAAACCGGTTTACGAATTCGGCTGCGATATGCTGAGCATCTGCAGCACTACCTCCGTTGCCAAAAATCATGATTTTGTGACCGGAGGTTATGCATGTAGAGAGCATATCAGCCCCTTTTTGAATGAGATTTATATTGTTTTTTATGAACCGGTCTTTGACTTCAAGGCTTTCTCGAAGGGCATTTAAGATAATCTCTTTCATAATTTATATTACCATTTCTATTCCAGACCTCGATATTTCGTTAAAAATCCCAAAACCGTCATGCCGGACTTGATCCGGCATCCAGAAGTAATTGAATTTACTGGATTCCGGCTTTCGCTGGAATGACGACAAAAACGAATCCTCGACTTTTTACGAAGCCACCAGCATTAATTTTTGTATCTTTTCAATAAGTTCCTTGGAATCATAACCCATATCGGCTGCTTTTTGGAACTGTTCCAGTGCATCTTCAAGTTGATTTCTTTTAAGGTAAAGGTTGCCGAGCCTGTACCTGAAAAGGCCGTTTTCAGGTGCAATATCAATACTCTGTTGACAAAATATTGTGGTAATTTCCGGGTTTTCACCCTGAAGATCAAACAGATATCCAAGGGCAGAAAGTGATTCCGCGTCGTTTGGATTCTGCCGGATGACTTTCTTATATGCAGAAATCGCCTCATCTGTCAGGTTCATGGCAGCACAGCACTCGCCGAGGTAACGCAAAGCAAGTCCCGACTCCGGATTGAGCCTGACCGCTTTTTCAAGGCTTTTTTTCCCTTGTTCCGGTTTTCCCATTTCCAGGTAAAGTCTTCCGGTTTGAAACGCAACATCAAATATATCTTCCTCTTTTCTGTCCGCATCAAGAAAGTATTCAAGGGCCTTTTCACTATTATCAGTTAGCACGTTTACCAGGCCTGCGTTGTACAAGGCCATAGCTTCGTCAGGGTCGAGCCGGATTGCTTCTTCAAACGCCTCCAGGGCTTTTTCATAAGCCCCCAGAATACCGTAACATACACCGATACTGTTATGGACATTTACGTTTGATGGATCGAGCATAAGTGCCGCCTTGAATTCCTCTATAGCCCCGTCGATGTCCCCTTTCTGATACATATTATCGCCGCTTATATTTAAACTCACAGTATCAAACAAAACCGTACTGTCAAGTCCGAAGAACTCAGCGTGATTAAGCGCTTTGCGCGCGTTATCAAGGATCTGGTCCTTATTGAAGCTTATGGTTGGAAAGGAGGCAATACCTATGGAGACTGTTTCATTGCGAAGTTCTGCAAGGCCGGTTTTTATTTTATCGGCAAGCTCCAAACTCAAAGTCTGGTTTTTTCCGGAGAAAAAACATCCGAACATATCGTGATCAAGCTGTCCCCACATTCCGTTTTCGTTTTTGCATATTGTGTCGACAGCTTTGGCAACATCAGCCAGGAGGTCAATATCGTTATCAACTACCTTTGTCTTTTCTTTATGCTTTTGATTGTCAATTCTGACAATCATAACCTCAAACTTTGTTGAAGAATCGAGTGTAGTCATGGCGTGATCGACGAAATTTTTCCCGACAAGGATGTCCGGAAACATTTTTGACAGTCTGCTCGATTCAACCCATGAAGCGTCCACAACTTTATCATGCTTTGGCTTAGAATCTGACTTGCAAAAGAGAAACTGCTGGCTGGAGCTGCGGTGATGAAATAATTCCGGCTTTTTGTGTGTCATTATCAGACCTTTCTCAGCATGTTGTCGAATGCATTTTCAATAATAGGCAGTTCATCATCCAGTATTGTTCTTAAATCCATAATAAAACGATCTTCTTCTATCCTCCCGATTATGGGGATTTTGTTGCTGCGCATCTTTTTTTCGATAAAATTGACAGAAACCCCCTGAACCTTGACTCCTACACCTTTACTGGGAAGTTTTAGAAGCGGAAGCGCACCACCGCCTGGTCTGGAGGAAAGATCGATAAGGGTTACAAACATGCGGGAGTCGCCTATATTCTCCAGCATTTTGGCAAGTTCAATTGCTCTTGTTTCAATATAACCAATAGGAAGAGTTAACATTCGTAGTGTCGGAATAGAATCTATTTCCCTGTCTATGTTTCTGTAATGTCGTATGGTACCCTCAAGTGCGGCAAGGGTCAGCTTATCAATGCGAAGAGCTCTTGCAATCGGATTTTTCTTGATTCTGTCAAGTAGATCCTTTTTCCCGACAATAATACCGGCTTGAGGACCTCCAAGGAGCTTGTCCCCGCTAAAAGTGACAACATCTGCTCCGGCCGTCACTGATTCCTGGACAGTCGGCTCCTTTAACAAACCATATTTTGAAAAATCGACAAAGGTGCCGCTGCCAAGATCTTCCATAACCGGAATCTGATATTTTGCACCCAGCACAACAAGCTTCTCCAGCGAGACATCTGCTGTAAAACCGACCACGCTGTAGTTACTTGTATGAACCTTTAACAAAAGACCCGTGTCATGCTCAATGGCATTTTCATAGTCTATAAGGTGGGTACGGTTTGTGGTGCCGACCTCCTTTAAAATACCGCCACTTTTGGCCATCACATCGGGAATTCTGAATGAACCGCCGATTTCCACAAGTTCTCCCCTTGATACAATAACTTTTTTGCCCTTGGATATGGTTTCTAAACAGAGAAACACGGCTCCGGCATTGTTATTGACCACCATGGCTGCTTCAGCACCGCTTATTTCACATAGGATATCTTCAACGATGCTGTACCTGGAACCGCGAACACCTTTTGACAGATCAAATTCCAAATTGGAATATCTGCTTGCAATAGTCAAAAGATTCTCCACAGCACTATCAGCAAGTAATGATCGGCCAAGATTGGTATGAACAACAATACCTGTGGCGTTGACAATACGCTTAAGATTCGGCGTTATCGTTTCTTTAACACTATTTTTAACCTTTTCGAGGATTGCGGAGTCTGAAAGTTTTGTTTCCGTTATATTCTGTTTGTCATCTATTATAATTGCCCGAAGATTCTCAACCACAGTACGGATCGAGCGAACCAGAACAGATTTCGGAATGTCATTAAAGAAAGGATCTACTTTTGAAAGTTCAAGAATATAATCCACTCCGGGAAGCATTCGCAAAAGAGTCTGCTGTTTTTCGGTTACATCCATTTCTTTCCCCAATGCTTTCTTAAATTTGTTATGAAGAATTTTTTCCGATCATTGAAATAAATTTTATACCATTTTAAAGTCATTTATTTCAATAGATTTATTTAAAATGTGAGATACAAGTTGGAAAAATACTTTATGGATGGAGAATTATAAGCTATGTAGAATGGATGAATTCGCAAAAAGCCGAATTCATCACGTTTTAGGTTTTAAGATTTAAGTTTTAGGTGGTTAAATTTAACTGATTTAACAGATATTTAGAACTTAGTAAGCGTTCACGGTTCAGAGGTTCTGGGTTTAGGGTTATATGACTTTTTCAAAAATCGCTTTTATCGTCAATCCGCATGCCGGAAACGGTTCAGCGGGATCAAATTGGCCTTTTATTAAAGCTCTTGCCGGAGATCGGCTGGGTCATTTTGAGATCTATATGACACAAAGGCCCGGTGATGCTGTGATGTTTGCAAAAGATGCCGTTGCCAAAGAGGCCAGGCTCCTGGTCTGTGTGGGCGGAGACGGTACGCTTAACGATGTTGTCAACGGTATCATGATGCATGAGGAATCTATAAGGTCAGATGTGACGCTCGGCTTTGTCCCGGATGGCACAGGCTGTGATTTCGTCAGAACCGTGCCAATACCAAAAAACATAGAACATGCCATTGATTTGATTGCCGGCGGCCCTGTACGCAGCATAGACTTGGGAAGACTTTCTCTTCGGGATCATCGTGGTCATGAATGTCGTCGCTATTTTCATAATATAGCAAGTTTCGGTCTGGGTGGTGAAGTTGCTCAGAGGGTCAACAGAACTACCAAAGCGTTCGGTCCATTTATTTCTTTTATGTGGGCAACGCTCATATCCATTTTTCTATACGGCAAGAAACGGATACGGATTAAAATCGACAATGGTTTTGAACAGGAATTTACTGTCTGGAACGTGGCCGTTGCAAATGGCCAGTACCATGGCGGCGGTATGTGGGTAGCCCCTGATGCATCGGTTCATGACGGCCTGTTTAATGTGACTGTCATAGGAGACCTGACCATTCCTGAAGTTTTTTTAAATCTCTCGAAGCTTTACAATGGCAGGATATATGATATTGATAAAGTCGTTATTTTGACCGGGAAAAAAGTAGAAGCGTTGTCGGATCAACGGGTACTTCTTGATGTTGACGGAGAGCAGCCGGGAACGCTGCCGATTGTTATTGATATGGTACACGGTGCTTTGAAAATCATTACAACCTAACCTGAACAAACAAGAAGCAAAACATGCTTGCCACAAAGGATTTTATTAATCTTTCTTCGTGCCTTGGTGTCTTAGTGGCAATGAAAAAAGTGTGGATAAGCCAACCATGAAAAAAGCAAAAGATTATATAATTTTTCCGCTGGACGTTTCTTCTGTAAAGGCTGCCAAACAGTATGTTGAAACGCTCTCAGAATCGGTGGGTATGTTCAAAATAGGTCTGGAACTTTTTATCCGATCAGGGCCTGATATCATTGATTTCATAAAAGCATCCGGAGCAGCCAGGGTATTTTTGGATCTGAAACTTCATGATATTCCGGCAACCGTTTCACGTGCAATGCAGAATATTGCAAATTTAGGCGTTGCATTTGCAACGGTTCATTGTGGAGAGACTTCCAGAATGCTTGATGCCGCGGTTAAAGGGAGCAATGACAAGGTCGACGTCCTTGGGGTTACGGTTTTAACAAGCGTCTTGAACGAAGACGTTCAATCTGCGGGGTTCAGGAAAATATTTTATGAAGACCTGACAAGGCTTGTAATCAAAAGGGCGATTATGGCAAAAAAGGCAGGCTGTAAGGGTGTAGTCTGCTCAGCACTTGAAGTAAAAATGATAAAGGAAACTTTAGGTCAAGGCTTTGTTGCGGTAACGCCGGGGATACGTCCCGATTGGGATGCCGGCGGAAAAAATGATCAGCAACGTGTAACAACACCGGCTCGGGCGGTTGAAGACGGATCAGATTATCTAGTGATCGGACGGCCCATCAGGGATGCAAAGAACCCCAGAGCCGCAGCTGTACGTATTGCCGAAGAGATTGAAACGGTACTTTAGCTCGGTAGTGCACAAATTTTCTTTTTCACACCCCCCCCAAAACCCTCCCACTTCAAGGGAAAGGTCAGTGCCGAGAAATATCCATCCGAACACATAAGGTTCATTGACTCGTTACCTAAAAAAACCGGACAAGAGCGAACACTCCGAGCATCGTGAATACGATGGCGAACCTTGCAGCCGTACCCAGTACAAGTCCCAACCATACGCCTATTCCCACGCTTCCAGCTGCTTGCAGATCGCGTCGGACTGACAGTTCACCCAGGACGGAACCAAGGAAGGGTCCGACAAGAATGCCCGGCAGACCAAAGAAAATTCCTATGAAAGCACCGAGGGCGGCGCCTATGATGGCGCGTTTGCTGGCGCCGAACTTTTTTGCGCCCAGCGCGCCGGCAAGAAAGTCCACTACATAGGTGAAAACGGAGAGGAGAGCGAGAACAAAGATCGTGCCCCAACCCACGTAAACGAAGTTCTCAGCCCATGCAGCCACGACCAGCCCGGCAAGCACCAGAACAGCGCCAGGGAATAC
>JAUWLP010000102.1 GCA_030613575.1 Desulfobacteraceae bacterium | reverse complement strand
TAACATCTTATGGCTAAAATATTTCGGCCAAGCAGTCGCGAAGCACAGATCCTGTCAAAAATCGAATCCTCAAAAGAGTATGCTCGCAGAAAAATAATAGGGAGCATAAGAGACTGTATAGAACTGCTTTCAAATGCCATTGCCATGAAGCTTATTGAAGACAACCTTGTGGAAACCACAAACAAAAACGTACTCGAGGAACAGATCTTAAAGTGTCTCGAAAAACTAAGCCATGCTGACGACTTTGAGATCGATTATCAGAATGCACCATTCAGACATATTATAACACAACCAAATGTTGTCAGCCTTTATGTCACCGCTTTTGTAATAGAAACCCTTATTAACCATAAAGTTGTCGTCGATATATTCGGTTCTGACGAAGAAATATATCTTTGCATTAATCGTCAAGTAACAAAATTTCTTTCCTGAAAATGCGCCCTTCTTTCCTTCCCAGGTTAGTGAACGGACCTTTTGACGACCCCGGACTATTCATCCCGTTTCTTCTTGAAAAACGTGCCATAATTTTCGATCTGGGAGACATCTATTCGCTTTCGACCAGAGACATTCTCAAAATCAGCCATGTTTTTATCAGCCACACGCATATGGATCATTTCATAGGGTTTGACAGGTTGCTGCGTCTTTTCCTTGGCCGCGAACAGCACCTTTACTTGTACGGTCCTGAAGGTTTTTTTAAAAATGTTGAAGGGAAGCTTGCCGGGTACTCGTGGAACCTTGTTGAACATTACAGCAATCTATTTGCTTTGAACGTTACCGAGGTGCATCCTGATTATATGATCACCAGAAATTACATATGCCAAAACCGATTCATCCCGGCTTCAGAGGATATCAAGCAGCCTTTTAACGGCCTTTTGCATAAGGAACCGGCCCTGTCTGTTTCTGCTGAAATCCTTGATCACAGTATCCCATGTCTCGGGTTTACCATTGAAGAGCGATTTCACATAAATATAATGAAAGAAAGTGTTACCGGTCTCGGGCTTGAGGTCGGCCCCTGGCTAAATGAATTTAAACAGGCTTTATACAATAATAAAGACCTTGATTCGGAATTTGAGGTTAAATACGGCAGGCAAGCTTCAAGTAAAAAGAGATTCATCCTGGGTGATCTCGCAAAGCGAATTGCTCTTATAACTCCGGGTCAGAAGGTTTCATATATCGTAGATGCCGGGTACAGCAAATCGAATGTGGAAAAGATTGTTAGACTTGCCAAGAACGCCGATCATCTGTTTATTGAAGCGGCTTTTCTTGAAAAGGACAGGGATATTGCCGAGAAAAAATGCCATCTCACCGCCTGGCAGGCCGGCAGTATAGCAGGTAAAGCCGGGGTAAAGCAGTTTACGCCTTTCCATTTTTCACCCAGGTACAAAGGATTGGGGCACCTTTTGGAAAAAGAAGCCATGGATGCATATAACAGGCATACAGCCCGATGCTGAAATATTATCAAATTTGGGATATCGGAATTAACTTGTAGAAATACTATACTTTTATCCCCGTAGTTTTTTTGCTAATTCCGCCACTCTTTGACCGAGTTTTATCCCATCATCTTCAATCTTACCGTCCGGTGCTCCCACACAAGAAACGCCGAAGTGTCCTGTGGCCGACATGGGATCACCCACAATAACCATGCCATAAATCAGCATTGTCTGGATAATTGACATCATGGTGGTCTCCTTGCCACCTGAAGGATCTCCAGAAGTGGCAAAGGCAGCCCCAACCTTGCCCTCCATTTTTTTGCGTACTCCCACAAATTCGTCGAATATCTTTTTGAGTTGTGCGGCCATTAGTCCGAAATAAACAGGAGATCCAGCTATAACTCCATCCGATGCTACAAAATCCTCCTTTGTTACTTCAGCGGTCTTTTTCAAAACCGCATTTACACCATCGACATTTTCCACGCCTTTGAC
Source organism: Desulfobacteraceae bacterium (assembly GCA_030613575.1). GTDB lineage: Bacteria > Desulfobacterota > Desulfobacteria > Desulfobacterales > UBA11574 > S5133MH16. The sequence continues at coordinate 7,896 of JAUWLP010000102.1, read as the reverse complement.
AATTGCTTCAGCAAGCTTTTTGGTATTACCGCTTTTTGAGAAATAAAGAATCAAAATCTGCATTTAAAACCTCCTTAATTCGACTTTTTACGAATTCATCAAAATTGTATCATTTAAACAAAAAAGCGCAAAACGAAAATTGCGTTTTGCGCTCTGGTTGCTTTTTTTTGGCAGATGCGTTTCAGGCAACATCTTTGTTATAGCAGGTCAGACAGCATTGCAGGCAGCGATCCGATTCATACAGGGCGTCTTCTTCGTTGATCACAAGGTCTGCCTCTATAAATGACTTGATGCGTTCATCAACCGGAAGTTCCGGCATTTTCGTCCTTGATGATTTCTCTATTCCTGGAACCGATTCAAAAATCGACACCGGTATGTTATTCGTAAATAATGTTTTTTCCGGCGGCGTTATTTCCTCGCCGGCAAGGTAAAAGTGGATCGAACGAGCTGCTCGTCGGCCTGCGCCGATCGCAGAGACAACCAGGTCAGCACCGGTTGCGGAGTCTCCGCCGGTAAAAATATAAGGTATGCTCGACTGCAGAGCCACCGGATCTTCACAGTCGATTGTATCCCAGCGGGTGAGGTTCAGATCCTCGTTAAGGCGCTTGCTTTCCTTCGCGAAAAATACATCCGGACCCTGGCCAATGGCAGTGATCAGCATATCGATTTCCATGACGGTTTCAGAACCTTCAATCGGCACGGGGCGGCGTCTGCCGCTTGCATCCGGTTCGCCAAGCTCCATCTTCAGATATTCAAGACCGGTAACATTGCCTTCCTCATCTCCTATCACACGGGTCGGTGCTGCCAGAAAAGTAAATTTTATGCCTTCATGTTCGGCGGCGACGATTTCAACCTCGTTGGCCGGCATTTCTTTCCGGGTCCGGCGGTAGACAATCGATACCTCTTCGGCACCCAGACGAATCAGGGTGCGAACACAGTCGATGGCAGTGTTACCGCCGCCGATCACGACGCACTTTTTGCCGACAAAAGGCTGACGATCTTTGGCACCGTCTTCCTGCTGCCATAAAGCAAAATTTGTCAGAAAATTAATTCCAGTATAACAACCGCCAAGATTTTCACCTTCAACCCCCAAAGTGTAATCTTTCCATGCGCCGATACCTAAGAATACAGAGTCAAATCCGGAAGCAATCAAAGAGCCGATGTCAAAATCACGGCCCAGCATTACATTGGGCTTGTGTTCAATCCCTATGTTTAAAATCCCATCGGTTTCCCAGGCCAAAACCTCCTTGGGGAGCCGATATTCAGGAATTCCATACCGAATCATACCCCCTAATTTGGGCATGGCGTCAAAGATGGTAACATCATGGCCCAAACGGCGGAGAAAAAAAGCACAGCTCAATCCGGCCGGGCCACCGCCGATGACAGCCACTTTTTTACCGGTGGAAGGGGCCACGGATACGGGGAGACGACGTCCTGAATTCATTTCATAATCGGCAACAAAACGTTTCAACTGATTGATGGAAACCGCTTCGTCTTCAATGCCCCTGCGGCACTTATCTTCACAGGGATGGGGACAGACCCGGCCGCAGGATAACAGCAAAGGATTGCGTGCCCGGATGGTATTGACAGCGCCTTCATAGTCGCCATTATTGATTTGAGCGATGTATTTGGGGATGTCAATTTCAGCAGGGCAGGTCTGCTGGCAGGGGGCAATACGATCATCATACTGATTGAGATGGAGCAGCTTTTGGGACATGGTTTTGATTTCCATGATATCCTTTGGGCAGACTTTTTCACATGCACCGCATCCCACGCATTTCATTTCGTCAACAACAGGATATCCATGAGGCCCTATCTTAAGGGCATCAAAAGCACAGGCCCTGACACAGTCGCCTAAGCCAAGACATCCTACTTGACATTCCCGCTGGCCGCCGTACAGGGTGGCAAGTGCTTGACAGCTGTTAATACCCATATAAAAGTATTTTTTGGCTGCCCGGCTACCACCGGCGCAGGTATTGTAAGAAAGGAGAGGTTCGGCAGTACCGGGATCGACGCCCATGACAGCGGCGATATTAGCCGCAGCTTCTGCGTCGGCCACAATACAGACACTGGGTAGTGCCTCTCCGACAACAACAGCGACCGCTGCGGCGTTACAGCCGGTATATCCGCAGCCACCGCAGTTCGCACCGGCCATAAGTCCTTCTACTTCTGTGATTCGGGGATCTTCATAGACATAAAAGATTTTGGAAGCCGCACTGAGCACAGCTCCGCAGGTAGCTCCCAGAACCAACATAAACAAAACGGCTGATAATGATAACACAGTACCCTCCTTAAATCATCCCTTTGAAAGCGTAGAACGTAAGGGACAGAATGCCCGCAGTTACCAGGCCAATGGATGTATCCTGAAGCGGTTTCGGCACCCTGGACAAAATGATGCGTTCACGGACGCCTGCAAAAAGAATCAGGGCCAGGCCAAATCCCACGGCATAGGCGGTTGACTGCACCAGGGTTTTCATAAAGTTCAGCTCTTTATCGATATTTAAAATACAAGCACCAAATACTGCACAGTTGGTGGTAATCAGCGGCAGAAAGATTCCAAGTCCGGCATACAAGGCCGGGATGCTCTTTTTAAGAAACATTTCGACAAACTGCACCAGGGATGCAATCACCAGGATAAAAGCGATGGTTCTCATGTATACCAATTTATAAGGTGCCAGAAAAAATGCGTAAAGAACCCAGGTTATAACCCCGGCCAACACAAGAACAAAGACAACCGCCATGGCCATGCCGACGGCGGTTTCCATCTTTTTGGATGTGCCCAGAAAGGGACAGTTGCCCAAAAACTGGGCCAGCAGAATGTTGTTTACAAAGATGCCGCCGATAATAATTTCCATGTAACCCATTTATCTACTCCTATTTGCTTCCCAAAAGATTCATGAGACACAGCATCAACCCGAGGCAGACAAAGGCCCCTGGTGCTTGAACCATGAAAGTAAACGGTTGAAAATGCGGGCCAAATACTTCTTGAACGCCGATAATTGAAGTGGGTGTCGTCCAAATGGTTAAATTGTTGGCACCGAGCAACTCACGTAAAGAGCCGAGGGCTGCTAAGGAAAGGGTAAAACCGATACCGATACCCAGACCGTCTGCGATTGAAAGCGTAATACTGTTTTTTGAGGCAAATGCCTCGGCACGACCCAGCACAATACAGTTTACCACGATCAGGGGGATAAACACGCCCAGTTTGAGAAACAGGGTATAGGCAAACGCTTGCATTAACAGTTCGGTGATGACAACAAACGTCGCAATGATGATGATAAAACAGGCAATTCTAACCTTGGACGGAATGATGTTTCGTAATGAAGCAACCAGAATGTTCGAAAATACCAGAACAAACGTTGTGGCCAGCCCCATCCCAATGCCGTTTTCCATGGTCGTGGTGACACCCAGCACCGGGCACAGGCCAAGTACCAGTCTAAACGGCGCTATATCTTCCCACAGACCTTTGGTAAATTCCTGTGTTAATGTTTTTGCCATTTTGATCTCCCTATTTATTGAACTCTTTTAACTTTTCAGTAAGTTGAGGTTTCATTCTTTGATAAATGCCGCCGGCTTCGGTTGCGGCCGCACAGACAGCCCGGGATGTAATGGTCGCACCGCTCAGAGCGTTGACTTTACCGCCGTCATTGGTGACTTTAAACGTCTCTTCGATGGGCAAACCTTTAAATTGAGACACAAAACCGGGATCATCCTTTGCTGTAGCTCCCAGTCCGGGAGTTTCACTGTGGGTAGTCACCCCGGCGCCTACAATTGTGTCGTCTTCCATATTGATGGCTACCATCAGGCCGATGTCACCTCCGTATCCTTTTCCATAACTTTCAAAGGCAACCGTGTTAGCCTTGCCATCAAATTTGCCTACAAAAAATTTCCTTTCTGTTTCGCCGTCTTTGATAGCAAACCGATCTTTAATGGGATCATTAGACACACCTTTTAGGATCGCTTTAATTGCAGGTCCTTTTACGAATTTCAGCTGCTGCACCTCGATTCGGGCCGCGGTTGCATTTCGGAGGCCGGAAAGCAGACCGCCCGAAAGAACGGATAAAACTGTAAGGACGACGACCATTTTTATCAATTCACGCATTTTAAACAACCTTTCCAAGCGCTTTGGGCCTGATTTTGTCAACTATTGGATTAATAAGGTTCATAAGCAGGATCGCAAAAACCACACCGTCAACATACGAACCTAAGTTTCTTACCAGCACGGTCATTATTCCGGCACCGGCACCGTAAATGAGCATGGGGATAAAGTTAACCGGCGACGATGAATCCTCGGACGCCAGAAAAAAAGCACCGATCAGTGTATAGCCGGTGAAGAGATGAAAAAGCGGTCCGGCATGAAGTGTCGGGTTATTAAGATTAAACAGCAGGGCCGTAATAAAGATACCGGCCAAAAAGGAAATCGAGATTTCCCAGCGGATAAACCCTCTGACAATAAGATATATTCCGCCTAAGATAAGGCCCAGCCCAAAGGTTGCACCGATGCCGCCCGACTGCTGACCCAATAGAAGACCCCCCGTGCTGAAGGCTTCAATGCCCGGCGTTCCCAAATGTTTGACTGCAGCCAGCGGATAGACCATGGCAAAACCCAAGTCATAGTTCAAAAGGGCTTGGTCAAAATCGAAGAAATCTTTCCAGGACACCATAAGTATGGCCAGCCCAATAAGGACCGGGTTGAAAGGGTTGCCGCCGATTCCACCGAAGATGTGCTTACCGATAACCACTGCAACAAAAGTACCTGTTATAACCAACCACCATGGAGATGTCGCCGGCAAAAGCATGGCAAACAAAAGGCCGATAAGGGCTGTATTACCATCACCTATGCTGATGGAACGCTTTGTCACTTTGTTTATTGCCAGCTCCCAGATAATTGCAAAGGAAATAGAAAGAGCGACCACACCGACAGCATTTATGCCATATTGGAAGAAACCAAATAAAACTGCCGGTAGTGCTGCTATCATCATATGATAACTTCGAACCGATATGCTGCTCCCGTCGTGACAGAAAGGAGCATGTGAAACTATGAGTTTTTTCTGGTTAAGCATTCGTTGCCTCCGCTATACTGATCCGGTCAAGTTCATATTTTGCCAACTTTATATAGTGAAAAACCGGCATCTTTGATACACAAACAAAGCTGCACAGACCACATTCTATGCAGGAATAAAGGTCATAATGTTCTGCGGCCTCTTCATATTGCCCGGCTTCCAGAAATCGGACAAGTATATTAACAGGGACATTTACCGGACAGATCCTGATACATTCGCCACAGTTAATGCAGGGATATTCTGAAACAAGGGCTACATGGTCTTTATCCTGAACAATAATAGCATCGGTATCCGCTTGAACGGGATAATCCTCTGAATAGATGGAAGAACCTGTCATGGGCCCGCCAAAAATAATACGATCTTGTTCATTCAGGGTAACATTAAAAGCTTTGATAATTTCACTAACCGGCGTTCCAATCCTGGCCGATACCAGTGTTTTTTCACCATTTTTATCTATGAATGTTAACGTCTTGGTCACTGGTATGCTGCCTTCATTAAATGCTTTCCCAATAGATGCAACCGCTTCGGTGCTAAAAAAGCATACGCCCAGATCTTCACAGCTTTTACCTGCAGGAACCACCTGGCCTGAAATTGTTTGCATCATAAGATGAGGGAGCGCCGATGGGTATTCAGAATCGACGGTCCTTACTTCTGCTCCGCTTGCAACAGCATCTTGCATCAGGTTCTCGGGCACGGCGATTAAAATATTATCAATACCGGTTATTTTCTTTAAAACGCGGACTCCGTTATTAATCGCATTGATATGGGCTTTTACTACATACTGGTTTGTGGTTATTAATAAATCACAATCTGCACCGCTGACGATAATAGTATTTATAGGCCTTTCAGGATCAGAAAATATTTTAAAGCAGGGGTTGCCCGGTACTCCGGACAGATAATTACTGGCAGTGTCAAGGGTTGGGTCTTCGATCAATTCTTTGAACTGATCATCAGTCTCTTCATTTTCATCTACATCAATCGATATTGCAGTATAAGCCTTGCCATAATCGCCGATGAATGAAGAAATGGACGATATTGTTCCTGTAACCGTAGAAATGACATAGGCATCACTATCTTCGGAGTAAGATAGTTTCTGGCCGGTTTTAACTTGATCGCCGATATTTAATAAAATCGAATCCCTGTGATTATATGGTCGATCTATAAAAAGTGTGACCTTTTTAGGAATTGAGATTTCTTGGGGCTCGAGCGGGGTAACATCCATGGCTTGATATTCAATCAGAGGTTTTGCCAAACCAATAAAAGATCTCTTTATCATTGTTTAACCTATATTGTTTTTCTGCATTAAAGTGAAAGGCTATAAAAAGAAATAGCCGGTAGTGAAAATTCTAACGGCTTACATCATAAAATGACACCAAGCGCATCTCTCTTCATCTTTTACCGGGCCGATACCGGCGTCTTTATGACATTCTTCACATTGTGAATGGAAGGCGTCAGCTCTTTTTATCATCTCCGTATCTTCGATTTCATCAGGTTCATGACATTCTACACAAGATTGAGGCAATGCTTCGCCCTCCTTAGGAATTTGATGACAGTATCCGCAGGCCAGAAAGGGTTCTTCTTCCTCATCTTCTGCCCGATGGTGGTGACAGTCGATGCAGGCAAGGCCATAACCTGTTTCTACAGTATGTGTTTTGTGATCAAACAAAACATTTCCTGCAACAACTTTAAACATCATCCTTACCGGTTCATCCGGTGTTTTTGCTGGAGCGGCTGCATAGCTTATAACACCCACAACTAACAGAATAATAGTCAGGCTGTATGCCAACTTCAGTTCCTTTTGTGGAGTCATTTTTAATAAATTCCTTTCAACGTCTTATTATGGTCAAGGTGGGCGTAAAAAACCAAAGAAGCCATCTAACACAATGAAAAAAAGCTTTCAAGTCATTTTTTTCAACTAAAGAGGAAAAACAACAGAATTAACGTGTAAACAATAAAGAGCATTTGGATAAAACCCAAATTTTGCAAGTATTCCGTTTCAAATTTGTATTGTCTCAGGTTTTAATATTTGATATTCAGCTTATCATAAAATCCAAAATCCACCTCGCGAGGAGGCGCAAGTTTCACAATTAAACGTATTATCAGCGGCGGATACACAGAAAAAAGTTGTGTGGAACGATCTTTGCCATACGGAGCCATCGTGGGGATCGATGACCGACTGGCAGGAAGCCAACCGGAGTTTGGATTATCTTATCCGGCTTCATCGTCATAAGCTAAGCCGGACGGTGAGTTTGGCCAGTGAAGTACAGGTTCAACTTGAGTCGATTTTTTCGCTTCTGGACGACCTATGTACGGTTACATGTCCATGGTGCCCTGATCCATGCTGTCTTTTAGCCAGGGTATGGGTTGACTTTAAGGACCTGCTTTTTTTGCATCTTGTCGGCCAGCAGATTCCCCCGTCTCAGCTCCTGGCGGATTTAAATAGTGCCTGTCGGTATGCTGGCCCCAGGGGATGTCTCCTGCTCCGGCTTGCCAGACCCTGGACATGTACCTGGTATCTGTGCCCTACTCAGATGACCAGGTTACGCCAAAAGTCCATACCCGTGCAGGGCAAGTTCAGTCAGGCTGTTCAGGCCATTAAAACCGGGCGGAAGGAGATGGAAGATGAATTTATCCGGGTGGTTTCATAAAGAAATGGTCGAGGTTGGAATTCCGGTTACTCGGCACCCTATCTCTACAAGAGTTTGAAGTGAACTAAAGTTTAAAGTGAGCTAAAGTTAAGGAATTCTGTCAATTATATAAAAACAGCGGAGCGAAGCGACACCATAACTTTAGGCACTTTAGATCACTTTAGGCACTTTTAACTTGTACGGCT
>JAUWLP010000162.1 GCA_030613575.1 Desulfobacteraceae bacterium | reverse complement strand
ATCCATGAAAAGGGTCCTGACATGTTCAAACAGATGATAGAAGAAGCAGGTTTTCCCGTTACCCTAATTAAGGGAGGAGAAACTCTCGACCTTGGCGGCTCTGAATGGGAAGTGATTTCTACGCCCGGCCATACCATGGACGGCATATCTCTTTATCATGCTCCAACAAAAACCGCCTTTACCGGGGATACCATATTACCTTACGGCATGGCAGATCTTGACGATAGTGCCGGCGGCAGGCTGGACCACTACCTGTTTAGCGTCAAGGAACTACTCAAAAGAGACATTGAAAACATTCTGCCCGGCCATGGCGTACCCGTGGTTTCCGCGGGAAGAAGGGTCATGGAGGTGGCTTACGAAGGCGTAATAGCGAAAGTCCTTGAAATCGAAGGTGAAATTGCCTGGATGGATGTAGCACCGCAGCTTGTTCAAAAAGGGCTTCTGGAAGAGGCGGTCTATTGTTGTGATAAGAAACTGGCCGGCGATCCTGAAGACTTAATGGCGCTTCAGCTTAAGGCTTACTGTTTGACCGATATGGGGCGGTGCGAGGAATCATTGGAGCTTCTGGATAAAATTTTGGCCCGGGAAAAAGACAATCCACACGCTCTTCTGGGCAAAGGTCATGCTTTGCTGGGACTTGAAAAGTACGATGAAAGCATTAAATACTTTGATGATGTTCTTAAAATCAACCCTGATATCAAGGAAGCTCAAATATATAAGGGCATGGCCTTGTATTTTTCGGGCAAATATGACGAGGCCATGGATATAGAGGTTTTTCGAACAGAGTTTGCTGATAAATTCAAAGATCAGCTTGAAAAAAAAGAGTAACAGACAAAAATTGATGAACTCGTAAAAAGTCCGATTTAGATGGTTTCGTAAAAAGTTCAAATTCAAGGCGTGCAAATTTTGTAATCATGAGGCGTACTTATTGTACGTTGAATGATTGCGAAATGCATCACAACGCAGAAGTTGGACTTTTTACGAGACCGTCAAAAATTCTTTTTCCCTGTAACCACTCTTCAATGGGGTTTGTGCCCTTAAAATAATCTCTTAATGCCTCTGCCATAAACAAAAGATCGGACTGGCATCCCATTTCCCGGCATTTATTCACCAGATCTTTCTGAACCCTTTGAAAGATATCACGGATATGGTGATAACATCTGAGTCTGGCCATATGATCTCCGGACTCAAACACGTCTTTACAATGCTCTGCATCTATCGAAGTGCAGGTTCGACATACCGCGGGCCTGACTTTGTAAACCATACACATCCCGTCTTTCAGGAAGATGCAGGGCAATTCATACCGGATCATGGCTATTTCATCCGGGGTCTTACCGTTTGTTACCTCAACAACATTTTTGATGCTGTGAATTAGCGCTTGTTTTTCGTGATCCGTGAAGGTCCGCTCTACATGATGGCCGATAAGCAAAGCCTCCGGGGGCGTCACAACCGGCTGGTTAAAGCAACAGTAGTGGCAGCCTGGTTTACAGTCTATAGGTTCAGGCAGAGACTCATGTGACGTAAAGTTCCGGATAGCCTGGTCCGTCCAACCCAGTGCATTTGAAGCAAGTCCCAAAGCTTTATTTTTAAAGTCTTCCATTGTTTTTTATATTTAAAATCTAAGTTGAGCGATTTATTGCGAAGAGATGTGCTGAGATCTTGATGCATAAGGGTTCGCGAAAATCGCAGGCATACCCGTGGATATGTCGAGGATTTTCGCGGACTCTTGATGCGCAAGAGATCGGTGCAAATCGAGTAAAAAATCGTTCAATTTAGATTTAAATACATTGACACAAAATTGCAAATCTTTTTAGACTTTAAATATTCCACCACATGGTCGTGTAAGAATTCTTCCATTGAAATGAAAGGAGCAAGAAATGACACTTTATAAACAGGGTCTTGCCTTTGGTTATGTGCAGGGTACTAAATATCAACGGGATCGACACATGAGGGATGATCTGGGTTCTATTCCGCCAACCCCGAACTTCAAAAATTACCCGGAAGCGGAGCGCCTGCAATTGCCGGAGCCTGACCTGAGCCGTCCGGCCAACCTCTGGCAATGCCTGGCCAGACGTCGATCTGAACGCGATTACACAACTGATCCGCTTAGCATTGAGGAACTGTCCAGGCTGATGTGGGCAGCTCAAGGTGTAACTGCGCGTGCAGGAATCCATCTGCTCCGCACCGCCCCTTCGGCGGGTGCTCTCTATCCCTTTGAAACCTATCTTTACATTGACCGTGTTGAAAAGGTGACTCAGGGGCTTTACCATTTTAACGTGGCCGATTTTTCCCTGGAATACCTGCAAGATGGCAGCTTCAACCAGGAGCTGACCACCGCCTGCTTAGGACAGCCGGTGGTACGGCGGGCCGCGGTCGTCTTTATTTGGACCGCAATGATGCTACGGTGCATGGTCAAGTATCGTGACCGTGCGATGCGTTACATCCCCATGGATTTGGGTCATGTCTGCCAGAACGTTCAGTTAGCTTCGACAGCCATGGGCCTTGGCTCCTGTCCCATCGGTGCTTTTTATGATGATGATATCAACGAGTTGATAGAAGTTGACGGCGAAGAAGAGACTGTGTTGTATTTGATTACAGTTGGGAAGCTTAAGTAGGTCAAACGATATGACAGCATATATTTAGCTCCCATTTATCTACCGGAAGGCTGGAGTACTGGAGTGTTGGAGTAATGGATGGAAAGGTCTGAAGCCCTTCTCAGAACAAGCAAACATGCCAATCAAACCACCACTCCATTACTCCATTATTTCCACTCGGCCAGAATCTCTATAATCGGCGGGATGACATTGGTGGCAATGTCGGTTCGGGAACCGCCCCCTAAAACCACTTCCAAGCGGCCCTCGGATACTTCTTCAGCGGTATTTTTCATAAAGCGGGCGATCTCTTGAAAACAGCGGCCGCTAAGCCCCAGGCTGCCGTAATCTCCCCGGTGGGTATCAAATCCGAAATACCAGAAAATCAGGTCGGGCTTAAAATCTATAACCCGTGGATAGAACTCGGTCTTTACGTTGTCGGCATATTGTTCGTCTATATTATTGACTTTGTCGCCCCTGCCCCAGAACCCCCAGGAACTTCCCGGCGCCCGGATGTCGACTTTAGTGCCGTCCGGTGACTCGTACTCCATACCGCAGCAGCAGACGTGGAGAACATCAGGATCGTTTTTGAGCAGATCCCGGGTGCCGTCTCCATGGTGGGCATCCGTGTCCATAATTGCAAACCGTTGGATATTATGAATTTCACGTAGATAGGTGATGGTTATGACCACATCGTTAAAGCAGCAATACCCGCCAAAGTAATCTCTCCCCGAATGATGTCCGCCTGCACCGATAAGGGCAAATGCATTGTCAATTTCCCCGGTGCAGACCTTTTCACCGGCCAGCACCACGCCGCCCACCGAATGCCAGGCGGTTGAGCAGAGATGGTCTGCCTCCACACCCCGGATAAGTTCCGGAGTGTGCACTTTCAGTATCCACTCCTCTTCTATGGGAGGTGATTCATATAGGATAACATTATCGCGCGCAAGAAGGTGATCGATGGCTCCGGGGAAATCTTCCAGCCGTGCTCCCAGGGTAAGATAGCTCCTGCGGCTGAAGCTGGGATGGTAAAACACGCCGGTTTTTTTCATGGAAATTTCCTTAAATTAGCTTTAATCGTTTGAGATCATTTACACTCCATTTAGTTCCATCTATAAAACTTTTGAGAGTGCCGGGAGGAAGGGTGTCTTTGGAATGGTGATAATGAATGACAATACGGCGACCGTCAGGATGACGATAGACTCTTTGGCTTCCTTTGCGCTTTTTGTATTGGAACCCATCTTTTTCAAGTGCTCGAAGGAGTTTTCTGACAGGCGTATTTTTTAGTTCGTAAATCATACAGAAATTGCTATAGCAGGCTCATTGATCACCTCTACATTATCTGATTTGGTTGGGAAGCCTTCTCCTGCATCTATCATGTCCTCAATATAAATATCAGCAGCATCTTTGATATTTGCTAATGCTTCTTGTTGGGTATATCCCCAGCTGGAACACCCGGGAAGAGACGAAACTGTTGCACTCCAACGACCATCTCTTTCTTCTTTAAGGTCAACTTTTAAAACAAAAGTCTTCATTTATGTTCTCCTGTTAATCCGAATTACGCATAAAATCATTCTCAAAAATCGGCCAGGGCGAGTTTCCCCAAAACTTTCAGATAAGAGGTATCATTAAGATACGAAATGATCCATTGATCGTTTTTATAAGTAAAAAGGTTGGTGCTGGCGGTATCCTGTTGAATCCGCCAGAAATTGCTGTTTTCGATTCCCAAAAGGCTGCAACAGATCACCTTGTTAGGCACCCGGTGAGCCACTAAGGCGATATTTTCATTTTTATGTTTTTCAAGCAAGTCATCAATGGCATTCTGTGTGCGCACACGTACCTGCTCCAGGCTCTCTCCGTTGGGAAAAGTTACCTTGTGGGGCTCCTTCAACCAGAGATCATAAAGATCCGGATATTTTTTCTGTACTTCATCAAGTCTGACCCCTTCCCAATCGCCGTAACTGATATCGATAATGGCTTCAAGAGGGGTTACATCGATGTTTTGAAATTTGGCTACATTTTCAGCCGTTTCCATGGAGCGGGAAAGAGGGCTGCTGTAAATGGCGTGAATGGTTTCATCTTTTAAAGCCTCACCGGCCAGATGCACCTCATTTTTTCCGGTCTCATCCAGAGGAATATCCATACGTCCTCTAAATACTTCCTCCAGATTCCAGGCGGTCTGGCCATGGCGAACAAGGTATACTTTGGTCATGTTCTGCGCCTAAATTCCTTTGATTTTCTGATGAAGTTCCCGGGTTTTTTCCATGCGGGCCCGGTCCCGATCCTGTGCCAGATGACGAATATTTTCATTTGCATCCGACATTTCCTGATCATCAGGATTTTTTCCCTTCACATATCCGTCTATGAGAAGGCGATACGTATGTATCATCTCTGAAATCAAGCGGATAGGATATTCGCGCCCCTGTATTTTAAGGGTTTGCAAACCCAGATCAACATATTGTTTCAGCTCTTCACCCCTGATGACAAAGGCGACATTCGGACTGCGGCGGATTTTTTCATTGATGATAGCGATTTCTTCAAAGCTCTTTTTCTTGCGCCGCATTAGTTTTTCACGCTGAGCCTCTGTTAATAAACAGAAACGAAAGCAGCTGCCGCTTCTGTCCGGCCACCCCTCGTATTCAACGATTTCATTGCCGTCCTCATCATGGTGAACTTTTTTTATATATGAATCTCTGGTGAATTCATGAAACAGGCAATTGCCCACACCACCGATGCATCGGTTGCCATGAATCAGTATTTCAGTCAAAACGCCGACTTCATCAGCCGTTTTTTTAAACTTGCTCAATTTTTCCACGGTGTCGATTTCGGTACTGGCAACAATCTGGGTGGCGCCGGCATCACGATAATATTCCATCTGTTCCCGGGTCTGGATATTACAGCCCACGCTGGCGTGGATGACCAACTCCGGATAGTTACGTTTAATAAGCCGTATAAGTTCGGGGGTTTTGGCGATAACCCCTTCTGCGCCATATTGTGCCCATTTGGCGACTTTACTCAACACGCGGATAAAATGTTTTTCCTGCACTTCCGCGTTAATTGCAACTCGAACCTTGCCCCCATGGTCGTTTCCAATTCGAACCGCATCCTTAATCTCACTGTCTTCCAGTTCCCAAACGCATTTTCTGCGGCTGAAACCTTTTGCTCCCACATATACGGCATTGGCGCCGCTGCCAAAAACAGCATTCACCATTGCAAGACTTCCGCCAGGAGCCAGCAATTCATTCATGG
>JAUWLP010000010.1 GCA_030613575.1 Desulfobacteraceae bacterium | reverse complement strand
TCCCTTTCCCATCCCTGCATGGGGATCACCGTGACATTGGCATGGATGTTATGTTCCTGGTTGAAAAAAAGTGCAAGTTCCCCCATGGTTAATCCATGACGCATGGGCAGGGGAAAGCGACCCACAAAGGATCGGCACCTGTCAGAAAGGACATTGCCCTCCACGGCAATACCCCCCAGGGGATTGGGCCGATCCAGAATAAATACCTTTTTGCCATGTTGTGCGGCAGCTTCCAGGCAATGGGACATGGTGTACATGAACGTGTAGACCCTGGTGCCCACATCCTGGAGGTCAATGATCAATATATCAATGCGATCCATCATTTCTTTGGTGGGAATTCGGGTGTCGCTGTAAAGGCTGAAAATCGGAATGTTTAATTCCGGGTCCATGCCATGATCAGACTCGATCATGTTGTCCTGTTTTTCAGCAAAAAATCCGTGCTGGGGCGAGAATAATGCTTGAAGCCTAACCTGTAATTTCCGGTTGATCAATTCACGGGCATGGCAAAAATTTCTGTTAACCGAAGCAGGATTGCATAAAAGCCCGATCCGTTTTCCTGACATCCATTTTGGTGGAGACTCGATAAACCTTTCAAGACCTGTTTGAACGCGCATGATATTAACCCAAGCCTGAGAGAACCAAAAAATATGTGCCACCAAGACACCAACGATTTCATTATTTATTCTTTCTTAGTGCCTTGGTGCCTTAGTGGCAGAATTGAAAAAGTTTTGCCACAAAAAGCACAAAATTCACAATAAAGAAACTAATGCGCGATGAATTTGACCTTTTATCATTGAGGTGTTGGATTATATAAACATTTGATGGTCTCGTAAAAAGTCAAAAAAGCGACCTTTTTACGAGAGTTTTAAGTGTCTGTTAAAACGATAAATTATAATTACCTAAAACCTAAATCTTAAAACCTAAAACCAGATGAATTCGAGTTTTTACGAATTCATCAATGTTTAATTAGATATGAAAAATGATTTATGTCAAGCTGTATCTCCAGTCTTAATAAAGATAAAATGATATGAAAGCTTAAAATATATTGATTTCGTTTGAGAATCTGTTATAAATATTTTTAAATGGCATGAAGTTGAAGTGCTGGGATTTCCGGTTTTTATAAAGGTGGTACTGATGAGAAAGATTAGATTCGCAAGTATATATCTCTTTACAATATCCGTTATATTCTTTGTGATGGGAACATACACAGAGTTGCACTTCATTACCTTGATCAGCAAGATAGAGCATCAATCTTTGGGATATCCGGAGTATCTTCACCTTGTATTTTTTTTATCAGGATTTTTAGCACTCTGTTCGATCTATTTTGCGGAAAAGATGGAAGTAAAAATCCTTTCACAAGCCAACTCCGCTTTGCAAAAGCAGATAATTAAGCAGAAGAGAACCGAAGAAACGCTCCGGAAAAGCCAGGAGGAGAACAAACATCTTTATGCGGAAGCTAAACACGCAGAAGAAGTTTATCGTTCTCTTCTTCACTCATCCGCTGATGCCATAGTCATCTATGATCTGGAAGGAAGAGCCGAGTATATAAGTCCTGTGTTTACACAGATATTTGGATGGACACCGGAGGAACTGAAAGGAAAACAGATACCTTTTCTCCCAGAATTTGAAAGGGAATCGACCATGGCAATTATTAAGGATCTTGTAGAAAAAGGTACCCCCTGCCATGGTTTTGAAACAAAACGTTACACCAAGGACGGGCGTTTATTAGAGGTAAGCATAAGTGCTTCGCGTTATGATGATCACAAAGGCAACCCTGCCGGCACACTTGTTATTCTTCGTGATATTTCGGAAAAGAAAAAATTTGAGGCTCATATGCAGTATGTGGAAAGGATGAGGGCCGTCAGTACGCTGGCCGGAGGAATTGCCCATGACTTTAACAACCTGATGATGGGTATGCTGGGGAATATTTCTCTGATCTTATATGAAATCGAACCTTCGCATCCGTATTATGGAAATCTAAAAAATATTGAAAGGCTGATTCAAAGCGGTTCCAAATTGACCAAACAGCTTCTTGGATACGCCAGGAAGGGAAAATATGAGGTTAAACCAATAAATTTAAACCAAATTGTAAAAGATAATTCCGAGATATTAGGCAGAACAAGAAAGAATATAATAATTCACATGGAGCTTGCCCAGGACTTGCTTCCTGTAAAGGCGGATGAGTCTCAGATTGAGCAGGTCCTTATAAATCTTTATATCAATGCTGCTGATGCGATGCCTGACGGTGGTGATCTTTTTCTGCAAACCATGAATGTTACCCACAGAGAAATGAAAAATAAGAGCTATGATCCAAAACCCGGCAACTATGTCTTATTACAGGTGACTGATAAGGGTACGGGCATGGATGAGAAAACAATCGAGCGGATTTTTGAGCCGTTTTTCACCACCAAGGAGATGGGCAGGGGCTCAGGACTCGGGTTGGCATCCGTATATGGAATAATAAAAGGGCATGGCGGATATATCGATGTTGATTCAGAGAAAGGGCATGGAACCACATTCCTCATTTATCTGCCGGCATCAGATCAATCAGTCCAAAAAACTATGGAAACTGATGAACGAATCATGAAGGGAGATGAAACCGTCCTGCTGGTTGATGATGAAGAAGTGGTTATTGATGTGGGTGTTCAACTGCTTAAGAAACTTGGATACAATGTACTTGAAGCCGGAAGCGGTAAAGAGGCGATTCGGGTATTTAGCGAGAAGAGCGATAAGGTTGATATAGTTATTCTGGACATAATCATGCCTGACATAGGAGGCGGTGAGGTTTATGACAGGATCAAGGAAATCGATCCTCAAGTCAAAGTTCTTCTTTCAAGCGGATACAGCATCGACGGCCAGGCAACCGATATACTGAAACGGGGTTGCAACGGTTTTATTCAGAAGCCGTTTAACATGAAAGTTATGTCAACAAAAATAAGGGAGATTTTGAACAAAAATTAATTTCCGAAGACTCATTTCAGCTGAAGTATGTTCGTAACTTGCCGAAAACGGTGTGATTTGTGTTGATAATTTAAAAAATGGCGGTTGACTTTCAATTATGATTATGGTTCATTATCAACTCTGGCACGTGTCGGATAGCATTGTTCTATGTTGTCCGGTCGGTTTGATGCCAAACTTTGAAATAACTTTTTTTGGAGCGTAACATCTATGAGGCCGATCATAAAAGGTTTGTGTATTATCGGGATGTGCCTGGTTTTATTTTCTACGCCGGTTTTGGCTGAAAACAAGTATGTCAACGATACAATGAAAATAACAATGAGGACTGGGCCGGCGAATGACCGAAAAATTATATCTTTGCTCGGTATCGGTCAGAAGGTTAAAGTACTCCGGAAGGGTGATGAGTGGACCCTGGTCAGGCTGACCAACGGAAAGGAAGGGTGGGTTATAAGCCGTTTTCTTACAGATAAAATACCGAGCAACATTGAACTGAAAGTATTGAAAAGCAAACACAAGGCCTTAATGGCTAAAGCCGCGACAATGCAGGAGGAAAACAGCTCGCTGAAGGCGGAAAATAAAAAGTTAAGCACGAAACTTGCCGCCGGCAGAAAAAAACTTCAAAAGACCAGTAACGATTATGAAGCCCTCAAAAGAGAGTCGAAAGAATTTTTGGAGCTTCAGTCTAAATTTAAAGCATCGTCTTCAAAACTTGCCAAACAGACAAAAAAAGCAGATAAATTTGAAGATGAATTAACAAAACTTCTCTGGAATCAGAATATTAAATGGTTTTTGAGCGGAGCAGGCGTACTTATACTCGGTTTTATAATTGGTTTCAGCACCAAACGCCAGCGACGACGTTCATCTTTGCTATAAAAACTTTTTACAATTAAATTTGGAGGTTGTAGATGAATAAATTAGAACTTGTTGAGGCTCTTAGAGAGGAAGCAGGGATAACAAAAAACGAGGCTGAAGTGGTTGTGAATATGGTTTTTGAAGAAATGTCAAACACCATGGCAAATGGTGACAGAGTGGAAATTCGGGGGCTTTGCTCATTTTACGTTAAACAGTATAAGGCATACACCGGCAGGAATCCGAAAACCGGTGAAAAAGTTGAGATTAAGCCAAAAAAACTTCCGTTTTTCAAGTGCGGCAAGGAAATAAAAGATAGAGTGAACAAATAAGCAGCGCAGGTAAAAGGATGTAACTCAAAATAAAAAACCTGAAAATAAATTAAAGCCTGATACTGCAAGTTAGCTCCGCTGTGTTCCGTTCCGTAAAGTTTACGGAAAAATACCTGAAAAGAAAATCATTTCTTATCACCAAACACTAAAAACCAAGTACACAACACGCTCGTAAAAAGGAGATTTTGTGACTTTTTACGAAACCGTCAAACAAAGAAGAAGCGGCAAAGACAGAAGGGAAAATGTTTAATGGAACCTAATGACTTTCCTTTGCTTGCCAAAAAGCTCTAACAGAAATATCCTACGAATCCTATCAAGACAGATCGCTTTCAACTTCATGAAGCTATAAATGGTAAAGAAAAAACGATCCATAAGTGTTAAATTAAGGTGGATGCTTAAGTGGTTCCTGCCTGCAGTTCTGATTATGGGTGGAGGTATGCTGCTTTACTGTTTGTATCTTTCATCTCAAATCGATGAACGATTTTCCGGCCGTCGTTGGAGTATTCCATCGAGGGTTTTTTCCGATGTCACCATACTGTATCCGGGACAAAAGGTAAATCGAACGCTTTTTTATGAAAAACTTCACCGCCTCGGCTACCGGGAGGTTTTCCATGAACCACATAGCAAGGGCGAGTTTCGCACCCTTGCAGCTTGGGTGGAGCTATTTCTCCATGATTTTGAGGTGCCTTCTCGACGCAGGGAGGGGATATGTGTGAAAATAAGTTTTGTGGAGGACCTGATAGAATCAATAATAAATTTAAATAATGGTGAACCCATACCAATTTTGGAGCTTGAACCCGAAGAGGTGATGCTCTTTTTCGGTCATGATCGAGAACGGCGGCGGCTGGTTTCCATCGATCAGGTTCCTCAGCATGTCATATACGCCATTTTGGCTGCAGAGGACAGTCGGTTTTACCAGCACAGGGGGCTTGATCCTCTGGGAATATTGAGGGCGCTTTATACCAATCTGCGTCACGCTTCCATACGCCAGGGCGGGTCTACCATCACCCAGCAACTGGCCAAAAACTATTTTCTTACACCCGAAAGAACATTTTTCCGTAAACTGAAAGAACTTTTCATGTCTCTTACCATGGAGATTATGTATGAGAAGAATGAAATACTGGAAATTTATCTGAATGAAATCTATCTGGGACAGAAGGCGTCAGAAGCCATCAACGGTATTGGTGAAGCATCCTTTTTTTACTTCGATAAACCTGTTGAAAAGCTTTCACAGATTGAGGGCGCGACAATAGCCTGCCTTATCAGAGGTCCCAATTATTATTCTCCTTATGTTGACAAAAGGCGTTGTAAGAAAAGGAGAAACCTGGTGCTTTATGCCATGAAAGATAAGGGATGGATCTTGGATGAAGAACTCGGAACAGCTTTGCTTGCACCAGTAAAGGCGGTCGGTTATGAGTCATACAGTAAAAAGGCCCCCTATTTTATAGACTATCTGGCCTATCAGCTTACAATGTTCTATTCTCCACAGGATCTGTCGAGTCTTGGACTTTCCATTTACACGACACTCGACACACAGGTTCAGATGGAAGCAGAAAAAGCACTGCAAAAGGGCTTGGTACGGTTAGAAAAATCAAATCTTACATTAAATCACCAGGATCCCAAAAAAAAGCTCCAGGGTGCTGTCATAGTTATACAGCCAAAGACTGGCTATATACTGGCGATGGTGGGAGGCCGCAATCACAGTGTGAGCCAGTTTAATCGAATTACACAGGCCCGGCGGCAGCCGGGAAGTGCATTCAAGCCTTTTGTGTATGTTAGCGGATTGGATAAATTTACTCCGGCATCAATACTGTCGAACGAGACCGAAACCTATGAGGTAGATGGAACCATATGGGAACCGCAAAATTATGCGCCTGTTTCGGAAAAAAAAGTCAGTGTAAGAAGTGCGCTGGCAAAATCGATCAATCTGGCTACCGTTGATCTGGCCATGCGCATTGGTCTTGATCACATAGCCGCCACGGCGAACTTATTCGGTTTTTCCATACCTGCCAATCCTTATCCGTCCCTTTCACTTGGAGCATACGAGGTAATACCCTTGAATTTGGCACGTGCCTATTGCGCTTTTGCTGCAGATGGTGTATTGTCGTTTCCGTTGTCTTTGAAAAAGGTCCTGGACGAGAATGGAAAAATGCTTGAGCAAAGGCACACGAGTATCAAACGGGTAATCTCTCCTGCCAAAGCCTTTATAATAAGCTCTATGCTTCGGAGTGTAGTTGATGAGGGAACCGCCCGGTCCTTAAAGGATATGGGGATATTATTTCCGGTTGGAGGTAAAACCGGTACAACTAATAAATATAAAGACGCCTGGTTTGTGGGGTATACACCGGATATCCTTGCGTTGGTATGGGTGGGATTTGATGACGGCTCTTCCATTCATGCCTCCGGCGCCAGGGCCGCCTTGCCGATTTGGGCGGAACTCATCAGTAACTTGCCACAGTTTGTGTCAGGAAATTGGTTTAAAGAGCCTTCCGGAGTGGTTAAACGGACGGTCTGTTCCGAAAGCGGACAACTTGCCATAAAAAACAGATGTCCACACCAGGTAGAAGAATATTTTTTGGCTGATAATGTTCCTTTGGACTATTGTCCGATCCACCGGTGGGCTCAATTCCGACATATGATCAAGGGTGTTAAAGATTTTGTCAAACAGTTTTAAATCATTGTTGATATTTTGCATCGGAGGACTGGGATTTGTCGTCTGGGGATGTGCTCCGGTTATTTCGATCCCTTCGTCTCAGACTCGCTGGAACCGGGATATACAAACCGGGGAAATCGGGAGTGCTCCCGAAAAGCCGAGCCCGCGTGCTGTTGCTTCTTTGCAATTAACTGATCAGGGACGACGCCTTTTAGAAAACGGTAATCCGGACGATGCAATAGGGGTGTTTGAGCAGGCCATTAACATTGATCCGACAAACGGACAGAACTACTATTACCTGTCTGAGGCCTGGCTCGTGAAAGAAAACATTGTACAGGCAGTTGAATTTAACCGGTTGGCCGCAATCTACCTGGAGGATGATGAAGAATGGCTGAATCAGGTAATGCTACAAAAAGAGCGGATTATAAGATGTAGCAGATAATATGGTAAAAGTAATTGACTCCCAAATTAGACTATGGTTTTTTGCATGTGGCAATATAACTGTTAATTTTATTTTTTAATAGATTTTTAGGAGGTAATCTATGAAGTTATTACGGCAAAAGGCTAAACCTGTTAGCGTTTTCATGACAATCTTAATGCTGCTTTTGGCAGTCCCTTATCAATCCGCTTTTGCTGCAATGATCGACACAGAAGCAGTAATAGATATGGCAAGGGGACAGGAAGTTCGTGATTATCTGAACCGAATCATGGCACGCGAAGATGTACAGGCGGTATTTACATCCTACGGCATAAATCCACTGGAGGCAAAGGCGCGTCTCGACACCCTTTCTGATGCAGAAATCGTGCGTCTTTATGACCAGATAGAACAACTCCCTGCAGGCGGAAGCGATCTGGGTACAGCCTTTATTGCCGTTGGTGTCATTTTTATTGTTCTATTCATAACAGATATTCTGGGGTATACCGACGTTTTTTCGTTCACCAGATAAAAGCACGAAATGTAAACGTTCAGCTACAAAGAAACAAAGACACCAAAAATATTTGCCACAAAGACACTAAGACACAAAGGATATATTTATTATTCTTTCTTCGTGACTTGGTGCCTTAGTGGCTGAACTATTACCACAAAATTAAATTTTAAGGGGAAAAAAAGTATTTTTAAATATTTTAAAAAGGGGGTTCCAGTGCTTAAAAAAAACAAGAAGGTTAACACCGACACAGCGCCCTCCCATGTCCCGGCCCCGGTGGAGGGGAAAACCATTATCGGTGAGCAGATTACAATCGACGGAACCATCCAGGGTAAGGAGGATCTGCTCATTGAAGGATCGGTTAAGGGGAGAATCGAGGTGGAGGCACACCGTCTAACTGTAGGTTCCAGGGGGCAGGTGGAAGCCGAGATCCAGGCTGCCAACGTGACAATCAGCGGCAGGCTTGTGGGCAATATTAACGCCACGGGTAAAGTGGAGATTACAAAGGAGGCTGATTTTAACGGTGAGATCAAGGCAAAAAGTATTTCGGTGGAGGACGGGGCTTACCTCAAGGCTGTAATCGAGCTGGAGCGTGAACCAGGGAAGAAACCGGTCCCGGCGATTAAGCCGGAAGATAAGTCTGCCTCAGAACCGGTGAAAGAACCGCTTATCCTAGCCGGTAAGAGCACCGGGAAGAGTTGATCATTGGCTACTTTTGCTACCTCTGCAGATCGGCCATGGAAGGATCCGGATCTTGAGCCTAATGCGATCGAATATAACAGTAATGTCCTGCAGCTTTTCATGGAAGGTCTCGATTGCCAGCCACCGGGACAGGTGCTTGACCTTGGGCCTGTGTGTCAGGAGAACATCAGTTTTTTCGCACGCCGGGTGAAAAGGCTCTATGTCTGCGACATGTTTATCCGCCTGGAGAGGTGCCTTGGCAAGGGTGATTCTGTTGGTCGAATCTGGCAGGAACTCGACTACCCTCCTGAGAGTTTCGACGGAATCCTTCTGTGGGAACTGGCCGACCGTCTGGACGATAAGGAGGTTAGAACGCTGGTTAAGTTATGTCACACAATATTAAAGCCCGGAGGAATGGCGGTTGTCCTGGTTTTAGGCGAACAGATAGCAAGGTTCGGGGTGAACTCCTTTGTGGTTGGACAAGACTTTAAGGTTCGTTTAAGGCCTCAGCCTCATCTGCATCTTCCTATTCGCAGCCGCCAGAACAGAGACGTTTTGGCCATGATGACCCCTTTAAATCCGGCCAAGTCATTTATTTGCCGTCCCGGGTTTATGGAATTTCTTTTCACACGCGATTAGATAGTGCCTGAACGAAAACTCTCTTTTTCGTCAATATCCGCGCCTGCCCCGTGAACGCCTACGTATATTCAGTCCATTGTCCTCCTCAACACCTCGGCTTCATTTTTCAGAATGCGGAAACCGCAAATCCCCCAACCTTTGAACCGTGAACGGTTACAAACATTTTTATGGAGGATATGGAGATGATTAAGCTTAACATTTGACCTATGATTATAAATGGATTATAATCATAAAAAATTGGCACCTAAAGGAGAGACCTTTGAAAAAATGTTCAATTTTATTCAAGGCCAAAAAAAGGGGTTATGGCTGAAATGCCATAACCCCTTGATATTACTTGGTACGCCTGGCAGGATTCGAACCTGCGACCTACGGATTAGAAGTCCGTTGCTCTATCCAGCTGAGCTACAGGCGCAAAGAGAAAATAATAACTTTAAACCAAACCCGGACAAGACCCGCAAACGGGACAGGCCGGAAACAAATAAGGTTGAATCGGTTGAGCCCGAAAAGGCATCAAAAAAACTAGCCAATCAGCCAACGGGCTAAACCAAAAGAAGCACAAAATTCAATTTTAAAGAATTAAATTAAATATCATATACTATATTGCATGTCCATACATGTCCATAAAATATTAGCATGAATAAAACTAAGAAAAAACAAAAACGTCGCAAAATAAAGCAGGATAAAAGTAAAATTAACGAATATAAGAATGCTGGTGAAAAACCGGAAAATCAATCTTCCGATACCGCACTTGTCAAGTTCGATCCGCTTCAGCGCTACCTTTCAGAAATAAGCAAACACAAGCTTCTCACCAGAGAACAGGAAATAGAGCTTGGGAAAAGAGTTATGGAAGATGGTGACAGCGAGGCTGCATATATTCTGGTGACCGCCAACCTCAGGCTTGTGGTAAAAATTGCTCTCGAATTTCAGCGAGTATGGATGCAGAATCTTTTAGACCTCATTCAGGAAGGGAATATAGGGCTCATGCAGGCGGTTAAAAAATTTGATCCATACAAGAATGTCAAGTTTTCATATTATGCCTCATTCTGGATAAAGGCTTACATTTTAAAATTTATCATGGACAACTGGCGTCTTGTAAAAATAGGAACCACCCAGGGGCAACGAAAACTTTTTTTCAAGCTTAAAAAAGAGAAGCAGAAACTGATTGATCAGGGTTTTGATCCTAAACCAAAACTTCTTTCCGAAAGACTGGGAGTAACAGAACGTGAAATTGTGGATATGGACCAGAGACTTGATGGCTGGGATCTTTCCCTGGATGCCCCTCTAAAAGATGATTCAGATACGGAAAGAATTGAGCTTTTAAATACGGAGGTCGAATCTACGGAGGATTGGGTGGCGAAAAAGGAGATGGAGACCCTTTTACATAATAAGGTTGCCGAGTTTAAAAAAACAATGACTCCAAGAGAGCTTGAAATTTTTGAACAGCGTATTTTTTCAGACTCTCCTGCTACTTTGCAGGAGATTGGTGACCGCTACGAGATATCAAGAGAACGTGTCCGCCAGGTTGAGAACAATATTATCAAGAAGTTGAGAGAGTTTTTTAAACGCGAAATCCCCGACTTCGATTTTTATGACAAAGTTAAAGTATCTGATTAAAATAGGACGTTTAAATGAAATCTAAATTAATAAATCTGATCATTGCTATTATGGTCATTCTACTTTTTTCCGGTTGTTTTCCTTATAAAAAGGCGGCTCAGCCATTAGATAAAAACCTGGACGAGGCGGCGGCAGACTCGCTTGTGCAGGAAAGTCGCTATTTCTACTTTACAGAGGCACAGTTGCAACGGAAAACAGGCAACTACGATAAAGCGATTAGGTATCTAAATAAAGCGATTGAAGCAGATCCTGAATCTACCTATCTACGATTGGAGCTGGCGGTTCTTTACCTTTATATAAAAGAGAATGAAAGGGCGTTAAGTATTGTTGAAAAGGTTATAGAAAAAGAACCTGACAACCTTAAAGCTCTTATCATGTACGGAAGGCTCAAACAGAAGCTCAATCAGTTTGATGACGCCGAAGAGGTGTATGAAAAGGTTATTGCCATCGATCCGAAACAAAAAAAAATATATTTGATTTTGGGCGGCTTGTATATGCAGGAAGGAAAACTGAACAGGGCATTAAAGATTTATAATCAGCTTGTTCAAAACTTCCCCGAATCATATGCGGGGCATTTCTTTATAGCAAAGATTTATGCATCACAGGACAATGCTAACGGAGCTGAAAGAGAATTTAAAAAAACTTTAGAAATGAATCCCGACCTTGAGGAACCGCATTATGAGCTGATAAACCTGTATAAAACTCTGGGCAAAGAGGAGGAAGTTATTCAGTTATACCTGGATCTTTTGAAAAAGAATCCCAAAAATATAAGAGCCGCCATGGAACTCGGATATTATTATCATGAAAGGGGAATGACAGAGTATGCAGAAAAGATTTTTAAGGATCTGGGTGCGAGAAGCATCTCGGAAAAGGAAGTAATAAGAAAGGTTGTTAAGCTCTATTTAAACCCAAAGGAATATGATACCGCAGTTGTCATCCTTGTAGAGATGTTAAAGGGTGCGCCGGACAGTTCTGATCTTCATTACATTACAGGGATTGTCTTTGATGGGAAAAAAGATAAAGACAAAGCCATCATGCATTTTAAAAGGGTGGCGACGGAGTCCAGCTTTTATAAAGAAGCCGCGGTTCATGTTGCATTTTTATACCAGGAACAGAAAAAAATTGAGGAAGCAATAAATTTTTTAAAAGATGTTATTAAAAAAATGCCTGATGATCCGGAGATTTTGCTCTATCTGGGTTCATTTTATGAAGATACAGAGGAATTCGAAAAAGCTGAAAACGTTCTTAAACAGGGACTTAAAATTGATTCTGACAATACCAGACTCCGTTTTCGCCTGGGTGTTGTTTATGACAAGTGGGGCAGGAAAAAAGCTTCTATAGAAGAGATGAAGACTGTGATAAGTCTTGACGCAAAGGATGCCAATGCACTGAATTATCTCGGTTATACCTATGCAGAACTTGGGGAGAATCTGGATGAGGCCGAACGTCTTATCAAGGCGGCTTTAAAACAAAAGCCAGACGACGGTTATATCACAGACAGCCTGGGGTGGGTATACTTTAAGAAAGGACTCTTAACCAAGGCCTTGAAATATTTGGAAAAGGCCGTCAGCCTTGTACCTGACGACCCGATTATCCTGGAGCATTTAGGAGATACATATCTGAAGATAAGCGATAAGAAAAAAGCGCTTCAATTCTACAAACGTTCGTTGTTGAAAAAAGAAAAAGACAGAGATGATCTTGAGAGAAAGATACGGGGATTATCTGGCAGATGAAAAACAAAACATTCGCCGGTAACATTTTAGCGATTCTTTTAATCAGTATCTTTTTTTTTCCAGCCTGCAGCAGCATTACTCCGGTGGTTCCTGGAGATTCCAGTGACCTTAAGGCATCTGAAGTCAGGGAGCTTATTTCGTATCTGAAAAATCAAAATCTTTATCTCAAAACCTTCAAAGGTGTTGGCAGGATAACATTTTTTGAAAATGAAAAAAAAGATCTGACCACCAGTATTGCGTGGGTAGGATCAGTACCGGACAGACTCCGTATTGCACTCCGCAGCGTTTCAGGACAGCCTGTGGTAAGCTTTGCAACTGACGGCCAGTGGCTCTATCTTGTTAACCATACACGGGGTAAATATTATAAACAGCACTCCAGAGATTCCACCATGAAAAGTTTTTTTTCAATACCCGTAAAATCCGATGATATCGTTAATATTATGGCCGGCCGTGTTTCTGTTGATAATTACGATTCCGCTGTTGTTATTAAAAATGGTCCTCCCGGCCGTATGCCCGGTGGTATTTCAAGCCGGCGTTCTGCTCTATCGAGCCAGGAGGAGCCCTGCGGACGTGAGGATGGATATATTCTGGTTTTAAAAAAAGGATGGGGGAACATTTGTGAGAAGATATATTTTGATGCGAACAAAAAACATGTATGCAAGGTGGAAGTTTTTTATTTAACCGGCGATCTTAAGTATCGGGCGGAATTTAAAAGAATGCAGAATATAGAGGGATACAGTGTCCCTTCCAGTCTTGTGCTTTCAACTGATGACGGTTCTGGTTTTCAGCTTGATGTGGACAAATACTGGGTCGGTGTTTCGGTTTCACCGTCAATGTTTGTGTTGACGCCGCCGGAATAAAAAAGGGGTCAAGGTTGAATAAATAATGGTTAACAATTAATAATTAACAATTGATTATTGATTATTAGATCGGGGTTCAAAGTTCAGAGATAAATGAACAGCGAGAGTGAGATATGTTTTGCTGCGGAGTCGACGCTGGGAAAACTGGCAAAATGGCTGCGGATTCTTGGCTTTGATACATCTTATGAGTCCGGCTTTTCAGCGAAAAAAGCCATGGATTCAGGGAGGAAAAAACGTATTTTGCTCACCCGCACCGAGCGTTTCCGGGACTGCAAATTGTCACAAGGGTTTATCTTTATAACGTCAAACAATCCGTTTGAGCAGCTCAGAGAGGTAATTAACACGCTGGGAATTGTTTATACGGATACGCGTCCGTTCTCACGATGCATCCGGTGTAACACCCGTATTAAACAAGTGGACAAGGATTCTGTGCAGGGGAATGTACCCGACTTTATCTGGGAAACCCGCGATATTTTCCGGAGATGTGGCCGATGCAGGCGAATATACTGGCCGGGAAGTCATACCGAACGGAGCCATGATATAATTATGAGGCTGTTTGACCGTCATGATAAACTTTAAAAAAGTCATTGCCCTCGAAGCTCGGCTTAAAAACTGTAAAAATGTTATAACCCTGGGTGTGCGACCTAATTTTTCCGATTACAGCCATACGGATGCGGATCTTATCAGAAAGGCCGAAAAGATATACTATCCGACCACCTTCTACGCCGAACTGTTCGATGCCATGGGAAAAAAAACCTTTCCCAGTTACCATAATTATAAGTGTGTTCAGGACAAGATCAAGCAAACCGCCCTGTTTAATCTTCTCGAAATACCGCATCCTAAGACTCGGGTGTTTTATGGAAAACGCCAGAAAAACTCTATTTGCGAACATTTTCAATTTCCTTTTATCGCCAAAATCCCGAGGGGATCGGCCATGGGAAGGGGGGTTTACCTTGTCCGGAATCGGGAAGACCTGGATTCCTATATCAACCGGTCGAATGTTGCCTATATTCAGGAATACCTGCCGTCAGATCGCGATATACGAGTTGTTGTTATAGGAGATCGGGTCGTTCATGCCTACTGGCGCATTGCGCCTTCGGGTGAATTTAGAAGCAATGTTGCTGTGGGTGCAACCATCAGTCTGGATCCTGTCCCTAAAAATGTTCTTGATCTTGCCCTTGATACCGCCCGGGGATGCCGGTGGGACGATGTGGGTATCGATATCATTGAGCATAACAAAAATCTGTATATTCTTGAAGCCAATATGAAATTCGGTAAAGAAGGATTCAGAAAGGCGGGGATAGATTACATTAAACTCATGGAGAGCATGATAGAAAATGGTAAGATTTAAAGAAAAAAAACTCGACACTCTAAGTGTAGCCCTGAAACAGCGGGAAACCAAAATTTTATCCCCCATTGCCACTTTGAGTGTAGCAGGAGTGCGTCGTTTTCATGATGTGCGTTTAGAAGAAGGGTACCGCCAGATATTTTCTGTGGATGCGGATCGGATTTTGCATTCACGGGCCTACACGCGATATATCGACAAGACCCAGGTTTTTTATCTTATACACAATGATCATATTACCCACCGTGTGCTCCATGTTCAACTGGTATCGAAAATTGCAAGGACCATTGGTCGTTATCTGGGATTGAACGAGGATCTGATTGAGGCCATTTCTCTGGGCCATGATATCGGGCATACACCGTTCGGGCATGACGGTGAAAGGTTTTTGTCAGAACTTTGCCGGTCCAATGGTATCGGTTATTTTCAGCACAATGTTCAGAGTGTTCATTTTCTGGACAGGGTGGAATGTAAAGGCAAAGGATGGAATCTTTGCCTGCAGACTCTGGACGGTATTCTCTGCCATGACGGAGAAATCCATAATCGGATACTTGAACCAGAGCAGAATAAGACATTTGAAACATTAGAAAAAGAGATGTTCGCCAAAAAGGATGATCCCTTGGTCAAACTCATACCCATGACTCTGGAAGGATGTGTCGTCCGGATGGCAGATACCATCAGTTACATTGGTCGTGACATAGAAGATGCCATCCGGCTCAAACTGATCAAAAGATCTGATCTTCCCAAGGACAGCGTTGGTATCCTTGGGAATACAAACGGGACCATTGTTTATAATCTTGTAACCGATATTATCAAAAACAGCTTTCAAAACAGCTATGTTGCTTTCAACCCGGAAGTGTCGGATGCCTTAAAACGGCTCAAGGATTTTAACCTTGAGCGTATTTACATGAATCCAAAAATCAAAAAACATACGGGCACCATAAAAAAACTGTTTGGAATGCTTTTTGAGAGGTACCTTGATGATATCGAAACTGAAAATCGAACGTCAGTGATATTTACAGGTTTTCTGGAAGATATGTCTGAAGGTTATATTGAAAACCACCGCAAAGAGGAAATTGTCAGGGATTTTATAGCCGGGATGACGGATCAATATTTTTTGAGACAGTGCCCGGAAGATATGCGTCCGAAAACCGAGTTCAAGTAATGGTATCCGTTCACGGAGTAATTAAGTTAGTAGAAATTCCAAATAACAAATCCCAAAAAACAAACAAATCACAATGACCGAAATTCAAAATCCCAAATAAAAAAACAATCGCTTTGCCTCCGGCCCATAGGGCCTGCGGCCCGGAGGGAACCGGTTTGGAATTTGGAGTTTGAGATTTATTTGGAATTTGGTGCTTGGAATTTGTGATTTAATTGATCTTTCCATCTTTTCTGAGGGTAATAATTGAACTGGGGATGTATCAAAAACGATTGTATAGGAATCTGTCAGTAAGAGAGAATCTGGTTGCTTTCAAGGTGGCCGTTAAGGAAACAGACCTGTTTGTGCATGCGGCAAAACCGCTTGAGGAGATAACAAGGGAACTGATTCTGAAACACAGAGGGTATATCGAGGCTTATATAAAAAGGTACCCTGAATTCGTAAAGACTCTGAAGCCATGGCATGTCAGCGGCCCAGCACCGATTATCATAAACGACATGGCATCAGCAGGTGAAAAAGCCGGCGTAGGTCCCATGGCGGCAGTTGCCGGTGCAATTGCCGAGCACGTGGGGATCGATCTGTTAATGCATACTGATGAAGTTGTAGTGGAAAATGGTGGTGACATCTTTTTTAAGACGAACGGCCCGGTTACCATCGGTATTTTTGCGGGTAAATCTCCTGTAAGTCTTGGCATGGGTTTGCGTATCGATCCAGGAGAAAAACCTTTGTCCGTATGCACATCGTCAGGTACCGTCGGCCACTCACTAAGTCTGGGGAAAGCGGATGCAGTCTGTGTGCTATCGGATTCATGTCCACTTGCTGATGCCGCTGCAACGTCAATCGGCAATCAGATAAAGTCCAAAGCTCATATCGGGTCTGCAATAGATTTCGGTAAAAATATCAAAGGGGTTGGCGGGATTGTTGTGATTATGGGAGATGAGATCGGCATGTGGGGTGAACTGGAGGTTGTGCGCTTAAAATAGAAAAGGGTTGAGTTTTGGGTTTGGAAAGAGTAAAGAATCGGATTAATAATTGACTAATGAAAATTGATGGTCTCGCAAGACACTAAGAACGAATAATAAAATAAGACCCTTCGTGTCTTGGTGGCAAATATTTCTTGGTTCCGGCTCGTCCTGGTTGGGAGGATTTGTAATGAAAACCATGTGGGCTCCATGGCGCATGGAATATATTCTGGGTGATAAAGAGAAGGGCTGTATATTTTGCAAAGCACTTGCAGAAGAAGACAACCTGACCCTTTACAAGGGGAAGACGACCATTGTTGTTATGAATAAATTTCCTTATATTAACGGACATCTTCTGGTGGCGCCGATTAAACACCTTTCCGCTCTTGATCAGCTCTGCAAGGGTGAAATGGGGGACCTTCTTGAGACCGTTGAACAATCTGTGGGAATATTAAAAAAAGTAATGAACCCCGATGGTTTTAATGTTGGACTTAATCTCGGGAAAGTGGCAGGTGCCGGCGTTGAAGAACATCTCCATTTTCATATTGTTCCACGCTGGTTCGGCGATACAAATGCTTTAACAGTCTTTGCCGATGTACGTGTAATACCGGAGCATTTAATAACCACCTACAACAATTTAAAGTCATACTTTAACAAAATAGTAATTTCTCATTAAATACTGAGAAGATAGGCGATAAAAAATAGATGTCAAGCAGATATTGAAGGAGACAAATATGAAAAAACTTAAGATCGTTTTCTGGGTAATTATTTTAGGCTTTATAGCAATTATTTTTTTCTCAAATAAGGATTATTTGTTGGCAAAACAAGCTCTTCAAATAGATCTTTTGTATGGTGAACCTTTTCATACAGCGGAACTGCCCAATATTATCTCTTTCCTTATTTTTTTTCTAGCCGGGTTTCTGGTTGCCTATTTTATCAGTCTTTCCGGACGGTTCAAATCGAAAAAAATAATTAAAAATTTAAACGCAGAAGCCACTTCTCAACTGGAAGAAATTGCAGCACTAAAAAAAGAGGCTGAATCATTACAAAGCGGTTCTTCGGACCATAAGGCCGAACCCAAAGAACCCAGTTAGCCACATGAGTGTTTCTAAAACTACTCCCATGATAAAGCAGTACCTGTCCATTAAGGAAAAATACTCTGACGCGATACTTTTTTACCGTATGGGAGATTTTTACGAAATGTTCTTTGAGGATGCCGAGCTTGCCTCCAGACTTCTCGAGATAACTTTAACTTCAAGGAACAAGAAAGACGAATTCCCGATTCCCATGTGCGGCGTACCGTATAAATCCGCACAGAACTATCTTGCCCGCCTCATTGACCAGGGATACAAAGTCGCAATATGTGATCAAATAGAGGATCCTTCCCAGGCAAAAGGTTTGGTTAAACGGGATGTGGTCCGGGTCGTTACACCGGGGATGATCGTCGATAATGAGTTGCTTGATGAAAAGACAGATAATTATGTTCTTGCTGTTTCCTACGATAACGATGCCGCCGGACTGAGCTATTTAGATATTTCAACCGGTAATTTTAGGGTGGCAGAATTTGCAAATATAGATGCTGTTGTTGATGAGGTCCTCCGTATATCTCCAAGAGAAGTTCTCTTTCCTGAATCTTCAAGAAATGACTCCTTTATTTTTCCTATTCTAAAAGCACTGCCCGAAAAATTGATAACCTTTTTAGAAGAGAGTGCATTTGAACATAGCAGGGCACGGGAACGGCTTATTGATCAATTCAAAACCCTTTCCCTTGAAGGATTCGGTTGCGAACATTTAAAAACCGGTGTGCGTGCGGCCGGAGCACTTCTTTTTTATGTCCGGGAAACCCAGAGACAGAAAGTAGAACATCTCACCGGCATCGAAACCTATTCACTGAGTAATTATCTTCTGGTTGATGAGTTAAGCTGTCGGAACCTCGAACTGGTCAAGAATATCCGCACAGGATCCGAACAGGGAACACTCCTGGGAATCATGGACAAAACGGTTACGGCCATGGGAGGGAGGCAGATTAAAAGGTGGGTCAAATACCCGCTTATGGATATTCTTGAGATTCAGTCCAGACAGGATGCTATTGAAGAAGCAAAGGAAAATATTCAGGTTCGAAAGGATATCCGGGAGATCTTAAAATCGGTTTATGATCTGGAACGCCTGGGGAGTAAAATCGCCATGAGGCAGTCGAATGCCAGGGATCTTGTCGCGCTGAAGCGTTCCATTAACAGCCTGCCTGGTATATGGTCTTTGCTTTCCCATCTAAAAGCAAAACTTTTTCAATGTAATCAGGATATAGATGGTCTGTGCGAACTGGCGGAATTGATCGAAAGGTCGATCCGCGAAGATGCTCCCCATACCATCAATGAAGGCGGTATAATTAAGAAAGGATACCATCAGGAACTCGATGAACTGATCGCCGTCAGCCGGCACGGCAAAGAGTGGCTTGTCAGACTCGAAGCCAGGGAAAAGCAGGCCACCGGAATCAATGCACTCAAAGTGCGCTATAATAAGGTTTTCGGGTATTTTATCGAGGTTCCAAAGGCACGTTCCGAAGATGTCCCCATGCATTATGTTCGCAAACAGACCCTGGTCAATGCAGAACGGTACATCACGGATGAGTTAAAGACATTTGAATCAAAAGTATTGGGCGCCGAAGACCAAAGAGCCGTGCTTGAATATGAAATATTTAATGAAATAAAGGACGAGGTTGTAAAGAATCACACGGCCATTAAACAGATTGCCCAATTTTTAGCCGATTTGGACTGTCTGCTGAACCTGGCTGAAATAGCCGATCAAAATGACTACCACAGGCCGGAATTTAATTCCCAGGACTATATTCTATTTGAAGAGGGACGGCATCCGGTGGTGGAAAAAATGATTACCGGAGAACGTTTCGTACCCAACACCGTCAGGATTGACGATACTGAAAATCAGATACTCATCATAACCGGACCCAACATGGCCGGCAAATCGACCGTTCTACGCCAGGTTGCTATTATGGTCATTATGGCCCAGATGGGCTCATTTATACCAGCCGCCAGAGCCTCAATGAGTGTTACGGACCGGATATTTACCCGGGTGGGTGCTTTGGACAACCTCTCCCAGGGACAGAGCACATTCATGGTGGAAATGCAGGAGACCGCCAATATTTTAAACAGCGCAACCCGTCAGAGCCTGGTTATTATGGATGAGATCGGGCGGGGAACGAGCACGTTCGACGGGCTCAGCATCGCGTGGGCGGTGGCGGAATACCTGCATGACTTAAAGGGGAGGGGAGTTAAAACCCTTTTTGCCACCCATTACCATGAACTGACGGAGCTCGCACTTTTAAAGTCCAGGGTAAAAAATTACAATATCGCGGTAAAGGAATGGAATGACGAAATTATTTTCTTAAGAAAGCTTGTGGAAGGCGGCACCAATCGAAGTTATGGAATACAGGTTGCAAGGCTTGCAGGTATTCCTGACCGGGTTATCAAGCGAGCCAAAAAGATTCTTTACAATATAGAAAATGGTGAACACAGCTTGAAAAGCCCGGCGTTTATGGCCGAAGACGCAGATGTTTTAAAAAAGGGGCAGGTGCAGCTTAGTCTTTTTTCCAGGTCGGATCAATTTGTCATAGAAAAGCTGCAAAAGCTTGACATTTCTAAAATGACGCCTCTGGACGCTTTAAACTGTCTGGACGAATTAAAGGAAAAGGCAAAGACCGTTGTTATTTGATTACAGAAAAACATTTTTATTCTGTTTGCTTGCATGCTGTATCCTTTCAGTGGCATGGTCACGCCCGTCATTTGCTGATACCGCAAGGAAAAAGTACTACCGGGCCGAAGCCTGTTACAAGAAACTTCGCCACAGCCCAAAAAAACAGAAATACAGAGCTAACTGGCTTGGGTGTATAGAAAAGTTTCAGGCCGTTTACCGGCATAACCCTTCAGGTCCATGGGCCGCTGCCGGGTTTTATATGTCCGGGAAGCTTTATAAGGAGCTTTACAGGCGTTCATTTAGAGAATCTGACAAAAAAGCTGCCCACGATATGTATAAGCGTATTATAAAGCGTTTTCCAAAAAGCGCATACAGACGCAGGGCTGAAAACGCCATACGAAATCTCTTTCCCAAAGGGGTTCCAAAGATCACATCCAAAAGCAAAATCCGCGAACAAAGCCATGTCAAGTCGCCGGAAGATGACATTGCAAAGGAAATAAAAAAATTCTCTTACGCTCAAACCACGGTTAAAAGGGGTATCAAAGGGTCTCAAGGTAAGACTGGTACGGTTGTGGGGCTCAGGTTCTGGTCCAACCCGAGCTACACCCGTGTTGTGATTGATGCGGACAGTGAGATGTCCTATTCATACAGACTCCTGAAAGAGGATACTACAATCCGGAAACCCCATCGATTGTATGTGGATTTAAATAACAGCAGACTGGGAAAAGATATTAAAAAATATATTCCGATTAATGACAACCTGCTCAGCGACGCGCGTGCAGGGCAATACACATCGGATATGGTTAGGGTTGTCGTTGATATCAAGTCTTTTAAAACTTACAAGGTATTCTCCTTAAAGAACCCGTTCAGGATAGTCATAGATGTCTGGGGAAAGGCGACAAAGGCAACCAGAAAGTTGGTAAAGAAAGATAAAAAGGGTGGTAAGATTGCACCAGGCGCTCTGGCAAAGCAGCTCGTCCTTGGAGTAAGACGGATTGTTATCGATCCGGGTCATGGGGGGCGCGATTTTGGGGCGCCCGGTTATTTAAAGGGTGTTCATGAAAAAAAGGTTGTCCTGCAATTGGCAAGGCGGCTTGCCAAAAAGATCCGCGATAAATTACGCTGTGAAGTCATCATGACCCGCAATAGAGACCGGCACCTTACACTTGAAGAACGAACAGCCATCGCCAACACAAAAAACGCGGACCTTTTCATATCGATTCATACCAATGCCGCAAGGGATAGAAGGGCATATGGCATCGAGACCTATTTCCTGAATCTGGCAACGGACAATGATGCTATTTTAGTGGCCGCAAGGGAAAATGCCACTTCAACAAAAAACATCAGTGACCTTCAAATAATTTTAAGCGATCTTATGCAGAATGCCAAGATCAACGAATCGAGTCGCCTGGCGGCCCATGTCCAGAGGTGCATGTGTAAAGATTTGAGAAGGAGCTACAGCAGAATAAAAAATAAAGGTGTAAAGCAGGCACCGTTTTATGTTCTTTTAGGCGCCCAGATGCCTGCCATATTAATAGAAACGGCCTTTATCAGCAATTCCAGGGACTGCAAAAGATTAGTCAATTCAAAATATCAGGATCGAATGTGCGATGCGATCGTAAATGGTATCCGGGAGTATATCAAGGAGACAAGCCCCACAGCTTTTTTAAAACAAAGCTCCCAAAAGGGTTTGTCAGGATACGGAGGTTAATTATGGAATACAATAACATTGTTGTTCAGGTCAAAGAAGGGATTGCGACAATTACGTTTAACAGACCCGAAGTATTGAATGCATTAAGCGCAGAAGCGCTTAAAGAATTTTCACACGCCCTTGATAAGATTAATGCAGACGAGGATATCAGGGCGCTTATCCTTACAGGAGCCGGTGAAAAATCTTTTATTGCAGGAGCAGATATCAAGCAATTCCTAACATTTAACACCCTTAAGGCAAAATCGTTTTCCGAAATGGGGCATTCCCTGATGAATAAGCTCCAGGAGTTGCTGATACCGGTCATAGCGGCGGTAAACGGCTTTGCGCTTGGTGGAGGATGTGAGGTTGCACTTGCATGTGATTTTATATATGCATCTGAAAACGCAATGTTCGGGCTGCCGGAGATAACTCTTGGGATTATTCCCGGCTTTGGAGGCACCCAGAGGTTGTCGAGATTAATAGGCATGAGCATGGCCAAAGAAATGATATTTACCGGTAAGATGATTCCCGCCGCCGAAGCAAAAGACATCGGACTGGCAAACAGAGTTTGCTCTCAAGAGAAGCTCATGGATGAAGTCATCAAGACTGCAAAAACCATGGCTTCAAAGGGGAAAGTCTCTGTTCGAGCGGCAAAACAGGCCATTAACAACGGCATGAATGTGAATCTTGCGACAGGCTGCAGCATAGAAATCGATGCCTTTGCTCTCTGCTTCACAAGTCCCGATGCAAAGGAAGGCACATTAGCTTTTCTTGAAAAGCGAAAGCCTGATTTTAAGGGAAGTTTAAAAGAGTGACGGATTTTGACTTTTTACGAGACTGACAAAGAGTAAATATTTTTTATTTTTTGAAAGGAGTAGTTGGAATGATTCTCGACATCGGATTTGAAACAATGCCAAGGGAAGATTTGGAGGCAATCATACTGCGCAGGCTCAAGACCACAATTGATCGTGTCTATGCAAATGTTCCTTTTTACCGCAAAACATTTGAAGAAAACGGTATCACGCCGAACGACATTCAATCCCTTGAAGATTTAAAAAGAATTCCGTTCACTACAAAGGAAGATTTGCGTGATAATTATCCTTTTGGGATGTTTGCAGTTCCCATGGAAAATGTCGTTCGTATTCATGCCTCATCCGGAACTACCGGACAGCCGACCGTGGTTGGTTACACGGCCAGGGATGTTAATACATGGGCTGAGCTTATGGCCCGTTCCCTTGCAGCAGGTGGAGCAACCCGTGAAGACATCATTCACAATGCATACGGATATGGGCTCTTTACAGGAGGTCTGGGTATCCACTACGGTGCGGAGAAATTAGGGGCTTCCGTTATTCCGGTTTCAGGAGGAAATACAAAGAGACAGGTTGTGATAATGAAGGATTTTGGACCCACAATATTGACGGCGACGCCTTCATATGCGCTTCACCTTGCGGAAGTGGCAGATGAAATGGGGGTTTCTTTTAAAGATTTAAAATTCAAATTCGGAATATTCGGGGCTGAACCCTGGTCAGAGAATATGCGGGAGGAAATAGAACGGAAGTTGAATTTAACCGCGGTAGATATTTATGGTTTAAGCGAGGTGATCGGGCCTGGTGTTGCTATTGAATGTCATGAAGCAAAAAAAGGTCTTCACATATTTGAGGATCACTTTATTCCCGAAATTATCGATTCCGGAACCGGAGAAGTTCTTCCTTACGGAGAGACCGGCGAACTTGTTTTTACAACCATAACCAAGGAAGCGTTCCCGGTGATACGGTATAGAACTCGTGACATAACCTCACTTAATCCGGAGCCGTGTATATGCGGCCGGACCCATATACGCATGAACAGGATAAGCGGTCGCAGCGATGATATGCTGATTATTCGAGGCGTCAACGTGTTTCCGTCACAGATTGAAAGTGTTTTGATGGAAATGGATGAAGTCGAGCCTTACTATCAGCTCGTAGTTGACAGGAAGGATAATCTGGATACGCTTACGGTTCTGGTTGAAGTGGGTGAACGTCTGTTTTCCGATGAAGTAAGACACCTGCAGGACCGGGAAAGAAAGATAGCAAAGAATATAAAGGATTATCTTGGCGTTTCAGCAAAAGTAAAGCTGGTGGAGCCAAAGGTGATTGCCCGCAGCCAAGGAAAAGCGGTGCGGGTGATTGACAATCGGAAGATATAAGTTCTAGGTTCTGGGTTCAGAGGTTCAGGGTTGAATAAATAATGGTTAATAATCAATGATATTGGGTAACAATTAACAATTGATTATTGATTATTAGATCGGGGTTCAGTAACCAATGACCCCGGTGAAATGCGCTGCGCTGTCACTACGGCCCCAGTTAAATAGAAAAGAAAGGTTTAACGGGGTAAAAATTTCACTGGGCAAGCAAATGATCAATGATAAATGACTAATGATAAATGACTAATGATAAATAACGAATGATGAATATCGAATGAAGAATGACAATTGAAGATTTTCAATCCTTCAATCCAAACAATCATCAATCATCAATCCAAAGGGGGAGGCAAGATATGCGGGCGGAACAGATATCAGTGTTTTTGGAAAACAAGGCCGGACGTCTGGCTGAAGTTTCAGCTATTCTTGCAGAAGCGGATGTGAATATCAGGGCGCTGGCCCTGGCCGATACATCCGATTTTGGCGTGCTGCGTCTGATCGTAAATGACAATCAAAAGGCCATACAAGCACTAAAAAACCGTGGTTTTACCGTGAGCAAAACCGATGTGGTGGCAGTAGAAGTGGAAGACAGGCCCGGAGGTCTTCATAGAATACTCGATATATTGCACCGGGCCGGAATTAATGTGGAATATATGTATGCTTTTGTGCAGCATAGCGGGAAAAATGCGGTAATGATCTTTAGAATCGATCCGATCGATGAGGCCATAAAATTACTTCAAAAGAACAACGTAACGGTGATTGACGGAAGCAAAGTTTATACTATGTAACCGAATTAAAAACCTTTTAAACCAGCGAATAGAGGACGACCATTATTAAAACCAAAAACAAAGGGAGGAGAAAATGACACTCAGGAGAATTTCTATTATTGCAACCATCTGTCTATTTGTCGTCGGCCTACTGATCAATCCGGCACAGGCCTTTAAAGGGACCTATAAAGTGGGGGCCGTTTTTTCTGTAACCGGTCGCACATCTTTTTTGGGTGATCCTGAAAAGAAAACAGCCGAAATGCTGGCAGAACAGATCAACAATGCCGGCGGAATTAACGGACACAAGTTAGAACTTATTATTTATGATAGTGAAGGAGATGCCACAAAATGCAATCTGGCCGTTAAAAAGCTTATTACCAAGGATAAGGTCTGTGCGGTGATCGGTCCTTCCTTGAGTGGGACGTCCATGGCAGTTTTACCTGTGGCTGAAAAAAACAAGACCCCCCTGATTTCCTGTGCGGCCAGCTACAAAATTGTCCACAACGAAAAGACGGGCAAACCGTATAAATGGGTTTTTAAAACACCCCAGACAGACACCATGGCGGTGGAGGCTATTTATAGCCACCTTTTCAAGCGCGGTTTAAATAAAATCGCTATCATAAGCGTAACCTCGGGATTTGGCGCCAGTGGACGAGGCGAGCTCATAAGACTTGCTCCCACATATGGGATGATTATTGTAGCCGATGAAAAATACGGACCAAAGGATACGGATATGACGGCACAGTTGACCAAAATTAAGGGCAAGGCCCCGGCCGCTATTGTCAACTGGTCTGTGGGCCCGACCCAGGTTACCGTACTTCGCAACTGGAGAGATCTGGGAATGTCAAGTATTCCTTTTTACCAGAGCCATGGGTTTGGCAGCCGCAAGAATATCGAGCTGGCTGCAGGGGCTGCCGAAGGCATTTTATGTCCTCTCGGCTCATGTAATATTGCCGGGCTCCTTTCTGCAAGCCATCCGCAAAAAGATGTGACCATGAAGTATTCAAAAGATTATAAGGCCAGGTATAATGAACCCCTGTCTTCTTTTGGCGGACACGCCTGGGATGCATTGCAAATGGTGGTTCAAGCCCTTTCGAATGTTGGCGATGACAAGGCAAAAATACGGGATTATCTTGAAAATAATATTAAGGGCTTTGTGGGCCAGCATGGTGTTTTCAACTACTCACTGAATGACCATAACGGCCTGACCAAAGATGCCTTTAATATGGTTATTGTTAAAGATGGTGATTGGGCCTTGGCTGACTGATCCATTGACTTGTAACGCCGAACCAATTGTGAGGACGATGGCTTCATCGTCCTCACTTTAATTGATAGAGACATATGGAAAAAATTACGCTGGCAAGCCAGCTTTTACAATACCTCATTACCGGGCTGACCGTGGGCAGCGTTTATGCCATGGTGGCCGTAGGGTTTAATATCATCTATAACGTGACCGAGATCATCAATTTTGCCCAGGGCGAGTTTGTAATGTTGGGCGGATTGATCATGGTCTTTTTTCATGTTGCCATGGGGCTGTCCCTTATTCTAGCCTTTCCGGCGACTGTTATCCTTGTCACCCTGGTGGGAATGCTTCTGGACCGGCTGGCCATTCGTCCTATCCGCCAGCCCTCGGTTCTTACGCTTATTATTGCTACTATTGCAGCTTCTATCATTATTAAGGGTGCTGCCATGTTTATCTGGGGCAAAGACCCTTACGATCTTCCAGCGTTTTCCGGGCGTAATCCCATTACCTTTTTGGGTGCTGTGATTCAACCCCAGTATTTATGGGTTATCGGCTTTTTGGTCTTCGTTGTTATTGCACTGTCCATCTTTTTTGATCGAACCATCATTGGTAAGGCTATGAGCGCTTGCGCTGACAATGCGGATGCGGCCAGTCTTGTGGGTATCAATGTCAAGCAAATGATACTGCTCTCCTTTGCTCTTTCAGCAGGTATCGGAGCGGTAGCAGGTATTACCATGACTCCCATCTCTCTGATGGAATATGACCGCGGTGTTATGCTTGCCATAAAAGGTTTCGGAGCTGCTATTTTGGGGGGGCTGGGCAGCTTTCCCGGTGCTATCCTGGGCGGACTGATCATAGGAAGTATCGAATCATTTGGGGCCGGACTTATATCTTCCGGATACAAGGATGCCTTTGCGTTGCTTGTGCTTATGGCCGTCTTATTTTTTAAGCCCAGCGGAATTTTCGGAGACATAGAGATCAGTAAAATCAAAAGGTTTTAGGCATGTTGCGAATCACCAAGCTTCCCATAACCATCTTTGCTCTGTTTATCATTTTTTTTCCATGGATTGCACGCCAGATTCCCGCTATAGACCATTATACAGACATCATGGTTTTTGCAGGAATTTACTGTTTGATCACCATCGGTCTCAGCCTGCTGATGGGTTATGCCGGCCAGATATCGCTTGGGCATGCAGCTTTTTATGGAATCGGTGCCTATGTATCGGCTATTCTGACAGTCCGGTACGGCTTGAACCCCTGGGCCTGCATGTGTATAGGCGTGGCTGTTACTGCGGCGGTTGCACTTTTGGTGGGAGCGCCCTCTCTCAAATTAAAAGGCCATTATCTGGCCATGGCAACCCTTGCCTTTGGGATCATCATTTTTATTATTTTTAATGAGGAAATAGAATGGACCGGCGGTCCGGACGGCATGGCAGGGATCCCGGGTTTGAGCATATTTGGATTTGAGCTGGATTCTGTTGAAAAATATTTTTATTTGGTGTGGGGTTTTGTCTTAGCTGCCTTTGTCTTTACCGTCAATGTAATTCAGTCAGGCACAGGCCGGGCCTTAAGGGCCATCCATGCGAGTGAACCGGCTGCAAGTGCCATGGGGGTGGATGTTTCCAGATTCAAGATAATGATCTTTGTCTATTCGGCCGTTTTAGCATCTTTGGCCGGCAGTCTTTATGCTCATTATCTTAATTTTGTTAATCCATCCACATTTGACCTTTTCTTTTCGATCAAACTTTTGATCATGATCGCCCTGGGCGGGATGCATAATATCTGGGGTGCTGTTATTGGTGCCGGCCTGATTACCTTTTTAAGCTATGAGTGGCTGCATTATTTTGAGGAATTTGATGTCATCGTCTATGGTGCTATCCTGCTTTTAGTCACCATCTTTTTGCCCCAAGGTCTGGCAGGGGTGCCTGGAATCGTAAAAGATTGGTTCAGGAGTTAATTACAGGTGGATACGGTTAGAGAGGAAAATGTTCTGGAAGTGCAAAAGTTGGTCATGACCTTTGGCGGACTCATGGCTCTTAGCAACCTTAATTTCCAGGTCAAGAAGGGGAGTATTAAGGCGATTATCGGTCCCAACGGCGCCGGCAAGACCACTCTGTTTAATATCATTACCGGATCTTTTCCCCCGACAGAGGGAACGGTGAAATTCAAGGACCGGTCCATCCAACATCTCAAGGCACACAAGATTGCGGACCGGGGTATTTCCCGGACCTTCCAGACGGTTGAGCTGTTCGGAAATATGACGGTCCTTGAAAATGTCATGCTGGGATGCCATACCAGGGTTCGAACCTCCTTTATGGCTTCCGGGTTTGTTCTGCCGCAGTCCAGACGCAAAGAAAAACGGATCAGGGAAAGTGCATTGAAGATTCTAAAATTTATCGGGCTTACTGATAAATTCAAAGATTCGGCGGACAGCCTGCCTCTGGGCGAACAGAAATTACTGGAGATCGGGCGGGCACTGGCCAGTGAGCCGGAACTGATCTGTCTGGACGAACCCGCGGCCGGTCTCAATGAGACAGAGACCCATGTGGCATCTTCTTTAATTAAGGCCATCAATGCAAAAGGGATTACCGTTTTACTGGTGGAACATGATATGAAGGTGGTGATGAATATCTCGGATGAGATTGTGGTGTTAAACTATGGCCAGAAGATCGCCGAGGGGCCGCCTGAAGATATCCGGAATAACTCCAGGGTTATTGAGGCATATTTAGGAGCAGAGGCCTAACCCGGACAAGCCTGAAAAGTGACTAAAGTGAACTAAAGTTTGAAGTGCCTAAAGTTAAGGTGTCGCTCCCGCCTGCCATTGCAAGGCACGAGCGGGCAGGTCGCTCCATCCATTCATATAAAATTGGTAGAATTCCATAATTTTAGGCATTTTAGATCACTTTAGATCACTTCACACTTTTTTTAAGTTTAGATTATTTTGCTACAAAATGCACAAAATTCAACTTTAAGGAACTAATGTGCTAAGGATTGATGGACTCAACGCATCTTATGGAAGTATCCGTGTGCTTAAAGATGTTTCCATACAGGTTCCCGCGGGAAAGGTGGTATCCATCATTGGAGCCAACGGGGCAGGCAAGTCCACCCTTTTAAAATCTATTTCCGGCATAATGAAGATCAATGGGGGCAGTATTCTTTATAAGGAGCAGAATATTGCCGGCATGCCGGCAAACCGGATCGTGCGCCTGGGCATCTCACAGGTGCCGGAAGGGAGACAGATTTTTGCCCGTCTGACCGTCCGGGACAATATCAATCTCGGGGCCTATCATTATTTTAAACGGAGCAACCGGCTTGAGATCAAAGAGAGAATCGAGCGTGTTTATCAGATGTTCCCGATCCTGGAAAAACGTTCCAAACAGATAGCCGGCACCCTTTCAGGCGGTGAGCAGCAGATGTTGTCCATTGCCCGTGCACTGATGGGACGTCCCGAACTCCTGCTTTTGGACGAACCTTCCATGGGCATAGCCCCCTTGGTGGTCCGGGAAATCTTCAACGTCATTAAACAGCTCAACGAATCAGGCACTACGGTTCTGCTTGTGGAACAGAACGCAAGGGCTGCCCTCAAAGTGGCCCATCACTCCTACGTGATCGAGAGAGGTGAAATCGTTTTAGAGGGTTTGGCCGCCGAGCTTTTGGACAACCCCAAGGTAAAGGAACATTATCTGGGCGGATAACAGATAAAAATCAAGTTAAATAGGACGCAGATTTTCTCAGATATTCACAGATAATAATATTATTTCTTAATTTAAGAATCTTGATAATCTGTGTTCATCTGTGTCCAAAAAAGGAAATTCCTATACTATCAAGCCATGGATAAAAACAAAATAGTCATTAAAATAGTCTGGGGTGTTGCTCTAACTCTTGCCGGAATAGGGGTCTTTTTCAGGATACCACAGGTAATG
This sequence comes from Desulfobacteraceae bacterium, assembly GCA_030613575.1. GTDB lineage: Bacteria > Desulfobacterota > Desulfobacteria > Desulfobacterales > UBA11574 > S5133MH16. The sequence continues at coordinate 46 of JAUWLP010000010.1, read as the reverse complement.
CCTAAAATAGAAAAGATCGAGTATTTTTCTTCGTTTATGTATTACA
>JAUWLP010000003.1 GCA_030613575.1 Desulfobacteraceae bacterium | reverse complement strand
TATTGAAATCCCAAATATCAAATTACAAATTACAAACAATTTCCAATGACCGAAATTCGAAAATCCAAACAATGTCTCGCCCTGGAAGGTTTTGGTCATTGAATATTGGAATTTGAGATTTATTTGTAATTTGGTGCTTGGAATTTGTGATTTTAGACACAAAACTCCAAGGCAGAGCCATCTATCTCTGACCTGGCCCAAAGGGCCAAGTTTTTCAGGGCAAAATAAAATCATGATCCTAACCGATCATCCTAAAGTCGCAACATGTTGATGGCATGTCTGTGCATATTCTTGGTTACAAAATACAACAATTTTATGGAGGAAAAGGGTGTTTTTTAAATACGATATAATTTCAAAAGAGTAGGAGTGAAAAAATGTCTGCATTAATAAAAAGAGCGTATTCTCGCAATTCTTATGAAGCCCCTATCATGTATGCAGATTATGATACGGAAAACTATTATAATGCCAAAATGTATAATAGCGGCCTGGGCGGTATGTATTTCGAGTCAGACCATGCCATCAAGCAAAAGTCAGATATTTGCATTAAAATGATACATTACACGCCTGATACGCCTGGCCCTGAAGCTTACAAGGCCTATCGGGCGAAAGTAAAATGGTGCAAAAAAATAGATAAAAGTGAAACTTCCTGTTATGGAATTGGCATCCAATATCTGGCTAAAAGTCATACAGTTTATGGTGGGAATGTTCATGGATTAAGCTGTTCCTGTGACTTATGCGGTGAAAAGGTGCCTTCTGGAGAAATCCTTGAGAACGAAGATCTTGTCTGTTTGTGTATAAATTGTTTTAATTATTTAGAGGAGTTGCCTGAGGGTAAGATTAAGGAAAGCATAAAGGAATTTCTGATCGGAAACGTCATCTGAAACCTCACTCATTCTCCGATTGGGCGAACTGTCGAAGGGTGAACAATGCCGGGTTAAATCACAAAGTCAATGGTGATACCGTTTATAACTTCTGGCAGATATATCACTACCTAGGTGGTGGTGTTCAGTCCCTGCTGGTAAAAAGGGATTTACCTTTACCGGCAGGGATAATGACCTTTTTCTTATTTCTGGTATGGTTTTAAATGCATCTTCTGCAAAAACAAAAAAACGCACGATACTTGAGATTGTCGAGTGAAATCAATGCCTGCCCTGTGAATTTCCCAATAATTCGGGATCATTTCACCGGGGCGAAATGATGAAAGTAAAATGGCAAACATACTTATCATAGATGATCAGGAGTGGGCGAAGAATTTATGCAGAGAAGGGCTTGCTGGTGAAAGCCACAGAATAGAAGTCACGGATGATATCGAGTCAGTTAGTAAAAACATTTTATCATTTAAACCTAATGTAGTGCTCCTTAACCTTTACCTGAAGTATGGATTTCTCGTATGGGATGTCTTACGTAACATTAAAATACAAGAACCAAGTCTCCCGGTGCTTATCATTGCTCCATACCACAATTACCTGTTTGATCACCGTCTTTCTCAAGCTGATGGATATTTGCTCAAGAGCCACTCTGCCGCCGATGAACTAAAGCAAAAGATATCCGCGTTATTAGAAAACAATCCCGCCAAGTAGGAAGATGCAGAATCACCTTTCCCATAACTTCATTTATTAAAGTCAGGAGGAATCAAAGACCATAGAATAATGGTATATTGCAATGCAGGTGTGGGGCGCTCTCCGTCAGTGGTTGTTGCCTATCTTGAAGCAGTAACATCTAATTTTATCTATATTCGTCTGCATGGATCAAGAAAACTATATGTGTCCGAATACTCAGAAAACGAAATTAATAACTGGGCTGAAAAGATAAAAAAATGGGACGTAGATACTTATGTTTACTTTGACAACGACGCGATGGGGCATGCACCTAAAAACGCTCTGAAGATCAAAGAACTCCTGAACCTGTAGACGGTTACAACCTATCTCATCAGTTTTTCTCCCAAGTAGGTGGGATAAATTCCTGCCTGTTAGGAGTTTCCACCATCAAATTGAAGCCCCCCCTCTATGGACAAATTGAAGAGAAACCGTTATTCGATTTCTACAAACCCAAAAAGATATAGTATATACAAATCATGTCAGATCAAGACAGCATAAGTGTTTCCAATAAAGAAACAGGGAAAACATCAATTGACACCAAAAATCGAGGTGTTGAAGATGCTTACCTCGATATTACAGCCCTGATTAGAAGCGTTCAGCGTGTTGAAGGAAACTTTGATTGTTTCCTAAGGGCAGAGGAATATTGTGACCAAATAGATTGTTGCTGGCGACCGTACTGTCTGAAAAGCCACTATCCTGAAGAATGAACCGATAGGGAGGGGAGGCTTAACATGAAGAAAATAATTATATTAAGCGATGATCCTGAAAGAGTAGATATGTTGATTGTAAAGATGCATATATTATTTCCCGAGTGTGAGATCCAGGTGTTATCAAAACGAATGGAAATCCTTGGAGATGTTCATACAGGTTCAGGATTTGATACTGTAAATCCGGTAGTGGTAAAATGAACGTTATGGATAATCATTATTTTTAAGGAGATGAATAATGGCAAAGGTCAAATCAAAAAAGAAAATCAAGCGGCGAAAAGCTACTTTTTCATTTGATTCATCAGATGCCAAAGAGGTCGTCCTGATGGGAGATTTTAATAATTGGGATCCCAAAAAGCATCTCATGAAAAAGGATGGGAATGGGGTGTGGAATAAGGCTGTGATTCTATCTCCCGGAAGCTACGAGTACAAGTTTCTGGTTGACGGGCAATGGAAAGAAGATTCCCAAAATGACCAGACTTGTTTAAACTGCTTCGGGACTTACAACAATATTCTTAACCTGACCGTGCCTTAAACCGGGCAAGTAGGAACAACCTATAGATTAAACCACGGATCCGCCAAAAATCAGGAGGTTCTATTATTACTGAAGTAAAGGAGCAACAGATCATAACCAGTCCTACAACCAACCCTCGCGTTCTTATTGTGACACCTGAAGTAGCCTATCTTCCCAGCGGCATGGTAAAGAATTCAATTTGCCTGAATGCCAGAGCAGGAGGGCTTGCAGATGTCTCGGCTGCACTAATAAATGCCCTTTATAGTCAGGGCGCCGATGTCCATGTGGCTCTTCCGGACTACCGTTCAATATTCAACGGTCATATGTCTCCACTTGTTAGAAGGGAACTGAGCAGAATAAGAAACAGCGTACCGGATGAAAGGATCCACCTGGCCCAGGACAGGACTTTTTTTTATCTTAATCATATCTATTCCAAGTATGAGTTTGAAAAAATTAAAATTTCATTAGCGTTTCAGCGAGAAGTTATCAACAATATCGTTCCCCAGGTTCAGCCGGATCTTATCCATTGCAATGATTGGATGACCGGTCTGATTCCAGCCATGGCAAGACGATTGGGTATTCCTTGCCTTTTTACTATTCACAATATCCATACTGTTAAAAGCCTCCTTTCTGAAATTGAGGACAGGGGTATTGACAGCGCTTTGTTCTGGAAGAACCTTTTTTTTGAATATTACCCGTCCAACTATGAAAATACCAGAGACTCCATTCCTGTAGATTTCCTTGCAAGCGGAGTTTTTGCTGCCCATTTTGTAAATACTGTAAGTCCAACCTTCCTGAAGGAGATGGTTGAAGGACGGCACGGCTTTGTAAAAAACTCCATGCAACGAGAGCTATCCAACAAAAGAAACGCCGGATGCGCTAATGGAATTCTAAACGCTCCAGACCCTTCCTATAACCCATCCATTGATGAGGCCCTCCCCTGTAAATATTCCGCAGCGAACCATGTTTTTGGGAAAAAGGCCAATAAACGCATTCTTCAGAAAACTTTAGGCTTGGTTCAGAATACACGGGTGCCCATCTTCTTCTGGCCTTCGCGCCTGGATCCGGTTCAAAAGGGATGTCAGCTCCTTGCTGAGATACTTTATAAAGTAGTTTCCCGTTACTGGAAGCAGAATCTTGAGATCGTTTTTGTAGCAGACGGAGAGTTTCAAAGGCATTTTAAAGACATCGTTCGATTTCATAATTTATCTGACCGGATAGCAGTATGCGACTTCAACGAACGTCTGGCCCGTCTGGCCTATGGGGCCTCGGATTTTGTTATGATGCCTTCAAGCTTTGAACCTTGCGGCCTGCCCCAAATGATAGGTGCAATCTACGGGGCCCTTCCAATAGCCCACGATACCGGAGGGATTCACGATACAGTCGTCCACCTGGATGTAGATAGAAAAACCGGCAACGGCTTTCTATTTAGGACTTTTGACTCAAACGGGCTATCCTGGGCTATTGATCAGGCAATGAACTTTTATATGCTGCCGATTAAAGAGAAGGAAAGGCAAATCAACCGGATAATGATACAAAGTGCTTCCAAATTCAACCATAGGGTCACAGCGCAACATTACATAGATCTTTATGAACAGATGCTTCAGCGTCCGCTAATTATTAAGGACAGCGCGGAAATCCGTGGCATGAGCAAAGATATCGGCAAAAAAGCACAATTTGTTAAAAATATAAATGAGCCGATGCCCACTGAACTACAATGGCCTGCAGAACTTTATCAGATAGCCCGTTGAAAAATTTAAAAAGAGGCCGGAAAATACTATAAAATCTGGTGTTGATACGATTTTTTAAAAAAATATTATTATCTCCGGAAAATCGAAAATTCGTCTCATGGGGAAATATAGATCTTACGATAAGGGAACTGACATGGAAAAGGAGATAACGCTATGAAAGATCTAGTCGGTTATATTGTTGCGGCACTGGTCGACAATCCGGAACAGGTAGTGATTGAGGAGGTCGTGGGGAACCAGACTTCGGTGCTCGAGTTGAAGGTTGCCAAAGAAGATTTGGGAAAAATTATCGGCAAAAAGGGCCGGACTGCCCAGGCAATCCGGACTATTTTAAATGCATCTTCTGCAAAAATAAAGAAACGCGCAATACTTGAGATTGTCGAGTGAAACCAAGGGAAAAAGCTAAGAAAAGAATCTACGAAAAATCCGAATGAACGTCACGGGTACTGTACATCACAATTAATAAAGGTTAGATATTATCGACCTGGACCTGTGGAAAGGATAAGCCTGCCTACAAAAAGTATCGTAACCGTGAAACTCTGAACCCGTAAAAGGTTACGACCTATCTTATCAGTTTTTCTCCCGATTGTGTGGGATAAATTCTCGTCCCTCAGGAGTTCCCACTATAAAAATGAAGCCTCCTCTCTATGGACAGAGTGAATTACACTCTGATAATAAAACTAATAACAAGAATAATATTTAAAGGAGATATGCAATGGCTGCAAATTTTCAAATTTTATCTTATAAAACCAGAGACAGTCTTCATCTGAAACTGAATGGTGATTTTGATGGAACTTCGGCATATGAATTGATCAATACTATAAAAGATCAAGGAACCAATTTTTATCAAATCTTTATCGATACTAATGATCTTAGGACCATTTATGCATTCGGCAGGAATGTGTTGCAAAAGAACTTTGGCTCCTTAAAGAAACTCAGCAACCTAATTTTTATCGGAGAAAATGAACGCGATTTAGCACAAAATTAGAAGCAATCGTGCTGATGGGTGTAGCGGGTTAAGGATCATTTGTAACCGTTCACGAGTTTTTTGAAATCCCAAATTCCAGGTGCCAAAGATCAATTAAATTCCAAACTCCAAGTACCAAATTCCAAATAAATCCCAAATCTCAAGCATCAAATTCCAAAAACCATGCCAAAGGGAGGCAAGAACCTTAAAGCCAGGGCAGAATGATATATTTTGTTGTCCATTAACCGTATGGCATTGTAATATTTTATTCAAGTTCGGGATAACTCCCTATATCTTTAGGATGTTTTCCTATACAAATAAGAACTTTATCCTATAGACAAAATTTTTTAAATCTGTAATAAATTTTTTATTGTAGAATTATATTTTTATCTATAATGTTCATGACTAAACGAAATTGAAGGCCCAATTCAAAATGATATATAACCTATTAGAATAACATAAAAATAAGATAATAACAGCCAAATTCAGGGGGTAACCCTATGTGATAGATAAAGGCTCATATACAGTATATAAACTGTGTAAAAGTATGGGCCTTTTCGTTTTTTCTTTGTTGGGGAATTATTTATTAATGCCTGAGAGAGAAGCAAATTGGAATTACCATGAGCAAACGACTTAGGAAAGGCGAATTAGAAGCCACCCGGCAGACAGTAAAGTTTTTCGAGACGCTGCTGCGTGCCTCGGCCGACGGTATCGTGATTACGGACTCGACGCATACTATTATCGTAGTCAATGAGACCTTCTGCTCGTTCTTTGGACGGCAGTGGCGGGATGTCGTAGAGACCAGTATGTTCATCTGGCTTGAACAACTCAATGCCAATGCTTTGAACCGTTGGTCTGAGCTGGAAAAGAAGGTCCGACTCGAAGGTTTTTGCCGTAATGTCGAATTTGAGATGACGACAAAGAACAAAGTAAGCCATTTCAGTGTCAATGCTTCTCTCCTTGAACGAGTTGCGGATGAGGAGCCGGGTGTTGTCATCAGCATCTGGCGCGACGTTACAGAACGTGAGCAGGTAGAGAAGGCCTTGCGGAAGAAGACCAATGATCTTGGCAAACGGGTCAAGGAACTCAACTTCCTCTATGGTATTGCCAATCTTGTTGAGCAGCGGGATGTTGCGTTGGAGGAGATACTTCAGGGGATAGTTGATCTTATTCCCCCCTCGTGGCAATATCCGGAAATAACTTGTGCACGAGTTATTATACAAGGCCGAGAATGGAGAACAAAAAATTTCCGGGAGACAATTTGGAAGCAGGTCGGCGATATTAAAGTGCATGGTGAACCGAGCGGTATTTTGGAGGTTTATTACCTGGAAGAAAGACCGGAAATTGATGAGGGTCCTTTCCTTAGAGAAGAAAGGAATTTGATCAATGCTATTACTGGGCTAACGGGAAGAATTGTCGAACGGAAACAAGGAGAGGAGGCGCTGAGAGCAAGCGAAGAGAAACACCGAACCCTTCTGGAAATTACATCGGAAGGATGCTGGCTGATAAATTCTGAACTCAAAACTATCGAAGTCAACGCGGCTCTTTCCAAAATGCTTGGCTACAGTCAAGATGAGATGATTGGCAAAACACCCTTTGACTTCGTTGATGATGAGAACCGAAAGATTTTTATTGAACAGACCTCAAAGATATCCGTCACAGCCCATCGCAGTTATGAAATTACCTTGAAAAAAAAGAACGGTGAAAACCTACCAGCATATTTTAATGCCACCACAATCAGGGGTAAATCGGGAGAGGTTCTGGGTGCCTTTGCATTTATTACTGATATTACCGAAAAAAAGCGGGCGGAGGAGGCTCTGAGGAAAAGTGAAGAGAAATATCGCAACATTTTTAAAAATATTCAGGATGTTTATTATGAAGTAACCCTTGATGGAATAATTCTAGAAGCCAGCCCCTCGATAGAGGATGTTTCGTTCTACAAAAGAGAAGAGATCATAGGAAAATCATTATCCGATATATATGTTGATCCGAAAAATAGAGATGAATTGGTAAAAGAACTTCTGAAAAAAGGGAAAGTTACTGACTATGAAGCGCTTATGATAGATAAAGAAGGCTCTCAAACCTATTGTTCGATAACGGCAAAGCTGGTACGAGATAGGCATGGTAATCCTGTAAAAATTGTCGGCTCATTGCGTAATATCAACGAGCGAAAACGGGCCGAAGAACAGATTCATGCTCTCACCCGCGAGTTGATGAAATCCCAAGAAAATGAGCGTCAGAGGATTTCTCGTGATTTGCACGACAACGTGGCGCAAGAGCTTTCCGCGGTAAAAATTGGCTTTGAAACGCTTTTTGATCATCAGCCTGCGATACCTCCCGAGATCAGGCGAAGAGTTTCTGAAATGTCAAGAACGCTTCAAGAATCCATAAAAGCAGTTCGGGACGTCTCATATGATTTACGTCCCCCGGCTCTTGATGAAATGGGACTTGTACAGACCATTTTTCAGTATTGTCATGATTTTTCTGAGGACAATGGAATAAATGTTGATTTCCATTCCGCCGGCATGAAGAATTTAAAGCTGGATTTTGACACCGAAATCAACCTGTATCGTTTGATTCAAGAAAGTCTTACCAACATCAAAAAGCACGCTGGCGCTGACCATGTGACCATCAGACTGGTTGCAGCTTTCCCTAATATTATTCTTCGTATAGAAGATAATGGTAAGGGTTTTGATGTTCAGAAACGATTGTCAACCCTATCAGAAGAGAAACGAATGGGAATTCGGAGCATGGAGCAAAGGGCTAAATTGCTTCAAGGTAAAATGGAAATTCAATCAAAACCCATGCAGGGCACAAAGATCTCTATTACGCTTCCTTATAAGGACAACAAGAGTGGTTCATAAGAAAACCATATTAATAATAGATGACCACCCCCTTTTCAGGGAAGGCCTCAAAGCGGTCATCGGACGCAATGATAGGTTTAAGGTGATTGGGGAGGCGGGAAACGGACGTGAAGGGCTTCAAATGGCGAGGGAACTCAAGCCTGATCTGGCACTGGTGGATATGTCTTTGCCGGATCAAAGCGGCATTCAACTGACCCGAGAACTTAAGAATGCATCGCCTAAAACATGTATCATGATTATCACCATGCATTCCAAAGTGGATTATATTGTTAAAGCATTTCAGGCCGGGGCCACAGGATATGTGGTCAAGGAATCGGCCTCTGAAAGACTTTTACAGGGGATAGATACTGTCTTGAAGGGAGAGTATTTTATGGACAGTTCTGTTTCCCATAAGGTGGTTAAAAAGCTTATGCAATTTCCGGAACAAGAGGCGAAGATAACCGATGCCACCTATGAAACTCTGACCCCCCGAGAGCAAGAGATCATGGTGTTACTGGCACAAGGCCTTTCCACCAAACAGATCGCAAAAAAACTTTTCATCAGCCCCAAAACTGTTGAAAATCACAGATCAAATATTTTGCGCAAGCTTAATATCCACAGCACACTAGAGCTGGTTCGATATGCCGCAAGGTTAGGAATTATCGACGTGGATCTGTGGAAAGAATAAGCCTGTCTACAAAAATCTATTTTATCAGTTTTTCTCCCGATTGCGCGGGATAAATTCCCGCCCCCATAGGGGTTGACACCATCAAAATAAAGAATTGCCTCTATGGACAAAATGAATTATATTCTGGTATTAATTAAATGTTTCGGAAATTCCACAACCTGACGAAATCACAAGTCTTTTAATCACAACCTTTTTATGCCATATGAAAAAGGTTATCAAAAATATCGCCCAAATGATGCATCAATCTGACCCAAGGGCATGCTTTGCCATAGAATTCTGGGATGGTGATGCCATACGCTTCGGAAACTTTCCACAGGTAACATTACGCCTGAAAACCAAAAGTTGTGCCAGAAAAATCATCAGAAAAGGATTTTTAGGGTTTGGAGAATCCTATGTGAAGGGAGATCTGGAAATAGAGAACGATCTTCTAAAACTTTTTCGTCTGGGATTCTCCATTGATTTTGACGAGTACCGGTTATCTTTCTGGCAAAAATTTCGACTTCTTATCCTTTCGCTGCTAAACAGCGACACCCTGCGACAAGCCCAAAAAAACATTTCTTACCATTACGACAAGGGCGATGAATTTTATGCACTCTATCTTGATAAGACCATGACTTACTCCTGTGCGTATTTTGTAAAGCCGGATGATTCTCTGGAACAGGCACAATTGAACAAATACGAACATATTGCCCGCAAACTTTTACTCAAGCCGAATGAATCCCTTCTCGACATTGGTTGCGGCTGGGGCGGAATGCTTATCTATGCAGCCCGAAAATATGGCATAACCGGAGTTGGAATTACGCTATCGAAAAATCAGTTCCAATACGCCAATCGTAAAATCAAAGAATTGGGGCTTCAAAATCAGCTTAAGGTTTTGTATCAGGATTACAGAGAGTTAGATGATAAATTTGATAAAATAGTTTCCATAGGTATGATGGAACACGTAGGGAAAAGATTCATCCCTACTTTTATTCAAAAAGTTTCGGATTTGTTAAAAACCAGCGGGTTGGGTCTGCTGCATACAATTGGGAAAGACACCCCGTCTATCGACGATCCCTGGACATTTAGTTATATCTTTCCCGGGGCTTATATTCCGACTCTTCACGAAATTGTACAAGAAATGGGAAAAACCGGTTTTTCCATCCTGGATGTAGAAAATTTGCGGCTGCACTATGCCAAAACTCTCGAAAAATGGGCAGAAAATTTCGAAGGAAATATAGAGAAAATAAGGAAATTGTTTGATGGAGCATTTGTGAGGCAATGGCGTCTGTTTTTAAACAGTACGGCAGCAGGATTTATGTACGGCGATTTACGCCTGTTTCAGATTCTTTTCTCCAAAGGATTGGACAATACGTTGCCGGTAACGAGGACACATGTGTATCAGGAATAACTACCATAAGGAATCTTGCTTAAACATAAAAACCAAATCAATCTGCTATATGAAAGGAGAACAAAATGGCTGTTAAAATTCTAATTAAACGGATTGTACCGGAAAACAAGGCAAAGGAAATGATACCCCTATTTAGACAAATGAGAGTCCTTGCTACAAACCAGTCAGGCTATATCTCTGGTGAAACCTTAAAAAGCCTCGACAAACCCGATACGTTTTTAGTTATCAGTACCTGGAAGTCCTCTGAATACTGGGAAAAATGGTTGTTAAGTAAGGAAAGACAGGAAACTCAAGATAAGATGGATGCTTTGCTTGGGGGAAAAACCGAATACGAAATGTTTCATTATGGATTTACGGAATAGCCACTCAACATTGTAGTATAAGATAAACACAGCAATAGATAATCACACTTATAAGCCGGAAATCCACCTTGTTGATTGGCTTAATCCGTGGAAAAAATAAGCCTGCCCACAAAAACTTATCTTATCAGTTTTTCTCCCGATTGCGCGGGATAAATCCCCGCCCCATAGGAGTTCTCACCATCAAAATGAAGCTACTACTCTATGGACAGATTGAAATATAATTTGATATTAGCTTATTTTATTGAACATGACACAAAATCTCGAAGCAATTTTACATGAGGAGGTATTGCATGGCAAAGGTCAAATCAAAAAAGAAAATCAAGCGGAAAAAAGTAACATTTTCCATTGATTTATCAGGTGCTCAAGAGGTCATTTTGATGGGAGATTTTAATAATTGGAATCCCAAAAAACATCTCATGAAAAAGGATGGGAATGGGGTGTGGAATAAGGCTGTGATTCTACCTCCCGGAAGCTACGAGTATAAATTTCTTGTTGACGGGCACTGGAAAGAAGATCCCCAAAATGACCAGACTTGTTTAAACTGCTTCGGGACTTACAACAATATCCTTAATATGACCGTACCTTAAATCGGGCAAGTAGGAACAACCTATGGATTAAACCACGAATCCGCCGCAAAATTAGGAGGTTCTATACCCTATGAAAAAAAGAGCCGATAAACGCCATAAATGCGAAGCATCCGTTATGTGCAACTGTTTTAATAAAGATAAAACCGTTAATGCCACAATGCTTAACTGCGGTGAAGGCGGCATGTATTTTGAGTCTGATTCATTTTTCAAAGAAGGGACGAATATTTTCTTCAAGGTGAAAACCTGTTCTTTTGATACTTCTGAACCAGAACTCTGCAATGGGCTGCGAACCGCATCCCTCGCTGAAGTAAGATGGTGGAAGGAAATGAGCAGCGAAGACGCTTCTCGTTTTGGCATTGGCGTCAAATATTATTAACGGGCTATTATGGTTTTTCCTTTCTTATGTGCCAAGGAGGCTACATCTTTAGCGCCCGGAAGGGCGGCTTCTGCGCCGCCCTTCCACCACTCCAATATTCCAGTCCCTAAGAAAAAATTTAAGCCTTAAGCAAATCCCTTTATCTTTCCCGCTTACAGTGGGATAGAATTTCCAAATCGGCTAATGGAAACGGTCATAATAATCGGTGATGGTTTTGCGGAGCTGGCGCACCCTTGCCGCGATATCCGCGGCACGCGTTATGCCGGTGATCATGGCCACGCGGCGCGCGCCCGCTTTCAGAACCCGGCCGATATTGTCCGGATTGATACCGCCCATGGTGGTAAAGGGCACGGTAAGCTGCGACCCGATTTCGCTGATGGCTCCAGGTCCCAGAAAACGACCCGTATCTGGTTTGGTCTTAGTGGGGAAAACAGGACCGATGTTAACGTAATCGGCGCCGTCTTGCTCGGCTTTTAGGGCCTCTTTCAGACTGTGGCTGGAAGCGCCTATAATCAGTTCCGGGGCGATTTTTCGTGCCGCCCCGACGGGCAGATCTTCCTGACCCAGATGGACCCCGTCGGCTCCTGCAGCCAGGGCCACGTCCACATGATCGTTGATAATCAAAAGCGCACCGTGGCTGCGGGTGAGTTTGCGAAATTCGATGGCCAGTTCATAAAGATCCTTCTTGTCCCAATGCTTTTCCCTCAGCTGAATAATTTTAGCGCCGCCTGCCAGGACCGCCGCCAATACTTCCAGGTTGGTTCGGCCTTCTGAAAGCTCTTGGCAGGTAACCGGATAAATATCGATGGATTTTAATTTTATCAACCGTTCTTTACGATTCATCCGCCCCCTACAAATCGAATGAGCTCCAGTTCATCACCGTCTTTTAAAATAACGCGATCAAACATTTCCCGTTGTAAAATATTTCGGTTTCGTTCCACCACAACACTGGCCGGAGGTACCTTCAATGTTTCCAGCAACGATAAGATATCCATGCGCTGTTCAACCGCGTGAGGTTTACCGTTGAGTGTGATATGAATCGACAAAAATGGCTCCTTTTGCATACTGTCGATTTGCCGGATTATCGCAAAAAAACCGCCTGGCGCTACCAACACAAGAAAGCGCTGTCAGTCAAGGCTGTGCGGCATTCAAGAAACTAGCATCCCAATCCTTCCAGACAGGCTCGTAGCCGTGGGCGGCGATCATGCTGACCACTTCTTGCGGACTGCGAAGGTCGCTGATCTCAAACTGGCCCTCTACGTTTTCTTTAGCCACATAACCGCCCGGTGCGGTTTTGCTGCCCGCGCTCATTTGGGTAATCCCCAAGGGCAGCAGATTCTCGCGAAGGCTGGCGGGTTCGCGTGTGGACAGCACCAGCCCTGCATCGGGCAGCCAGAGTCTCAGCGCGCACATGAGCTGCAGCATATGGGCGTCGTTTACGGGAAATTGGGGTTGAAATCCTCCGGCCGCAGGCCGCAGGCGTGGAAAGGAGACCGACACGTGGCTTTGCCAGTAACGGCGCACCAGATAGGCTGCGTGTAACCCCACGAAGGCGCCGTCCACGCGCCAGTCGGACAATCCTAATAGAACGCCGATATTTAGGCGACGGAATCCGGCCTGACCCCCGCGATCCGGGGTTTCCAGGCGCCAGTGGTAGTTACGCTTGGGACCGGCTGGATGGACCTCGGCATACCGTTTTAAATGGTAGGTTTCCTGGTAAACGGTCAATCCGTCCACGCCGTTTTCGATCAGGCGGCGGTAGTCGTTCGTTGTCAGCGGGTAGATTTCAACGGATATGGACGCTAAAAGCGGTTGCAATTTCCGGGCGATGCGGATCAAGTACTCCACCGGTGCGTGGTGCGGCGACTCGCCGGTCAGCAAAAGCACGTGACGAAATCCCTGTCGGTGCAAAAATATCACTTCCTTCTCCACTTCCTCTACGCTTAGGGTGGCGCGTGATATTTGATTGTGGCGGTTGAACCCGCAGTATACACAGGAATTGGTACATTCACTGGATATATAAACAGGGGCGAACATTTGGATGGTCCGGCCGAAGCGCTGAACCGTCAGTCGATGGGCCGCCAGAGCCATTTCTTCCAGAAAGTCGGCCGCAACCGGAGCGAGCAGCGCCAGCAGATCGTCAAAGTTTCGAGTAGGCGCCCTCAAGGCCTGCCGAACGTCTTGGGCCGTCTTGCGGGAAATAGCGGCTTCGATCTGATCCCATCGGTATTGAATGATTTTTTGCCAGAAACTCATACGTGGTTGCTCCTTAAAAATCCGGTCAAAGGAGAGCTGGCTTCCGCTTCCCAAGAATGTCGGCCCAGACCTGCTATGTACGCACCATGCCCGGCTTCCACACCCAGCCGGAAGGCTTTTGCCATGCCCACCGGATCGCCGGCCGTAGCAATGGCGGTGTTGATTAAAACGGCATCAGCGCCCATCTCCATGGCTTCGGCGGCATGGGAAGGCGCTCCCAGGCCGGCATCCACCACCACCGGCACCTGTGCCTGTTGGATAATGATCTGAATCGCATCGCGTGTTTTCAAACCTCGATTGGTTCCGATAGGGGCTCCCAGGGGCATCACCGTAACCGTCCCCACCTCTTCCAGCCGCTTGGCAAGGACCGGGTCCGCATTAATATAAGGAAGTACCTTAAATCCTTCTTTGACCAGAATTTCGGCCGCCTTTAGAGTTTCCACCGGATCGGGCAATAAATAATGGGGATCGGGCGTGACTTCCAGCTTGACCCACGGCTCGCATCCCGCTGCCCGGGCAATCCGTGCCAGACGCATGGCTTCCTCCGCATCCCTGGCGCCGCTGGTGTTGGGCAAAAACAGGTAGCGATCTCTATCAACGGCTTCCATGAGGTTGTCCTGGGGATCGCTCAAATCGACACGGCGCAGAGCCACGGTGACAATCTCGGCGCCCGAGGCCGCAATAGCCTGCTGCATGATCCGGGTGGAGGCAAACTTGCCGGTCCCGATCAGCAGGCGGGAACCAAAGGTTCGATCCGCAATAATCAGCGGAGGTAATTGGGTCATGGTCATCTCCTTTTTTATTGTATGAGTTTTGCTGCCCGGCATACCTCGCAACATGGCGGCGGCAGTTCGATTTCCCGAAATATCAAATTCAGGGCGTCGTAGGTCAACAGCCGCCCAAGCAGCAGTTTTCCGCTGCCGGTCAAGAATTTGACGGCTTCGGCGGCCTGTATGCTCCCCAGTGCGCCGGGCACCACCCCCAAAACCCCGACTTGGTCGGTGGAGGATACCTGATCCGGTTCGGGAATGTGACCGAACACGCAGCGGTAACAGGCGCATTGGCCGGGCACGATGGTCATGACCTGGCCGAACATTCCCAAGATGCCGGCATGGCAAAAGGGAACCCTGGCATGAATGCAAATGTCGTTGACCAGAAACTTGGCTTCGAAATTGTCCGTGGCCTCGATCACAAAGTCATACCGGCTTACCAGCGCCGGGCCGTTTTTTGCAGTAAACGGCTCGTTGTACGGTTCAATGCAAACATCCGGGTTCAGGCGATGCAATTTTTCTTGGGCCGAATGGGTCTTCAAATCGTCCAGATCCTCCGATGTATATAAAATCTGGCGCTGCAGGTTGGATAATTCGACTCGATCCCCATCCACAATACCGATAGTTCCCACGCCGGCGCAAGCCAGGTAAAACAAAGCAGGACTTCCCAATCCTCCGGCGCCCACCACCAGAACCCGGCCCCTTAAAAGCTTTTGCTGTCCGGTCATGCCGATTTCCGGCACCAGGATGTTGCGCGAATACCGAATCTTCTGGATTGCGGTCAAATCTTTCATCCGATCCTTTCATGTCGCTCCCGGATGGTGCGGCTTTGGGGCGGCTCCCTTGCAAGACCAAACAAGGCTCCCAAGTTCGTTAAAGCATAATACGATCAAAGGTTTTAATCGCGCAAAGGTCACCGCACATGGTGCAGACATCCCGATCATGATCTTCGGTCTGCATACGTCGCTTGCGGGCCAATTCCGGGTCGATGGCCTGGTTATACATGGTTTCCCAGTCGAATTCCCGTCGCGCCAGGGACATCTTCCGATCCCAGTCCTCGGCCCCGGGCAGCCCCTTTTCCAGATCGCCGATATGGGCCGCAATCCGCGTGGCAATGACCCCGTCATGGACATCCTGGACCGTGGGCAGATGCAAGTGTTCGGCAGGTGTCAGATAACATAAGAAATCCACACCGCTGGCAGCGGCCACGGCTCCGCCGATGGCACCTACCAGATGATCGTAGCCCGGGGCAATGTCGGTGGGCAAAGGCCCCAGCACGTAATAAGGAGCGTTGTCACAAAGGCGCTTTTGTAATTGTACATCCCCGGCGATACGTCCCAGCGGAACATGGCCGGGACCTTCGATCATCACCTGGACACCGGCCTTGCGGGCGCGGCGCGTCAGCTCGCCCATAATTAAAAGCTCTGAAATTTGGGCACGATCTTCGGCATCATGGATTGCCCCGGGGCGAAGTCCATCCCCCAAAGACAGGGTAACATCGTGTTGCCGACAGATTTCCAACAGACGATCATATTGGGAAAACAGGGGGTTTTCCTTTTTATTGACGGTTATCCACTCGGCGATAAAGCTGCCGCCGCGCGACACCATGCCCATAATCCGATTGCACCCCTTAAGGGCGCTTAAGCTTTGTCGGGTAATACCGCAATGCACCGTTATGAAATCAACTCCCAGCTCGGCTTGCATCTCAATTTCCTCCATAAGGTCGTCCGCGGTCATCTGCGGGAGAGTTTTGTTATTTGCCATCAACTTGCTGACGACTTTATAGATCGGAACGGTGCCGACCATGACCGGGGATCGTTTCAATATGGTCTCCAATATGAGATCGAGGTTGCCACCGGTGGAAAGATCCATTACCGCGTCAATACCGGCTGCAACAGCAGTGTCGAGCTTGGCCAGTTCTTCTTTCAGATCATGGTGGCTCGGGGAAGTGCCGATGTTGGCATTCACCTTGGTTTTCAAGCCCTGGCCGATGCCGCGCGCTTCGAAATTCCGGTTGCGGTTTTTGGGAATCACCACCACGCCGGCGGCTACTTTTTCACGCACCTGTTCAGCGGTAAGGCCCTCTTTTTGGGCAACCTGATGCATGGCCTCTGTAATCTGATTGCTTCGGGCCGCTTCAATCTGTGTCATTTTATACCTCCGTTAATTGCGTTTTTTTCCATTTTATGGAATCTGACGGTGCGGTTTGGGGCCGATCCAGCAAACTCCGCCTGCTATAAATAAACAAATGGTATTTCAAAAAAAATACCGTTTCCCCGAACAGGAAAACGGCATGGACAATCAAATCCGAATCGCAGGCCCGTTTCCCTTCGCAGGTATTACCCTGATCAGGTGGTTAAGGGTTGTCCTTTCCCGGACTCTCAGATGATATCAACACCCCTAACGAGACGATATTATTTTAGAACTAAGTTTTTAGGTTGTCAAGTGATCTTTTATAAGATTATTTTAACATTCGATAACCAGATTTTCAACGCGCTGAAATAATACGCTAAAGTTCATATCTTTTGAGGGTTTGACATTAAACCGTCAATGTTTATTTTCTTAACATCTGACGATAACAACCACAGGAGGAAGTAATGCGTTTTGATAAATTTACTATAAAATCACAGGAACTTATTCAGAATGCCCAATCCATGGCTTCGGCACATAACAACCAGCAGATCGAGCCGGAGCATCTACTTCTTGCCATGCTCAATGAACCGGAAGGAATCGCCAGGGCTATGCTGGATAAACTGGGTGTTTATTCTGATGATGTTTCCCGCGAACTTGACGCATTAATTGACAGATTTCCAAAAGTAAGCGGGAGTACGGTTGGAGATGCCTTCATATCTCCCCGAACAAAAACGGTTCTTGATGCTGCTTTTGCAGAGGCCGCCAAGATGAAAGATCAATACGTCAGCATTGAACACATCTTTCTTGCCATATCAGATGAAAAGAAGGGAGAGGCTGCCGAAATTTTAAGGGAAAAGGGAATTTCAAGAGAAACGATTTTAAAGGTTCTCCTGGATATTCGTGGTACTCAGCGTATCACCGATCCGAGTCCGGAAGAAAAATACCAGGCGCTTGACAGGTTCAGCCGGAATCTGACCGATCTGGCCCGTCTGGGAAAGCTCGACCCCGTTATCGGCCGTGATGATGAAATCCGGCGGATTGTCCAGGTACTCTCCCGGCGTAAAAAAAACAACCCTGTTTTAATCGGAGAGCCGGGTGTGGGAAAAACCGCTATTATTGAGGGTTTGGCCCAACGTATTGTCTCCGGAGATGTATCTGAAAGCCTTAAAAACAGACGGCTTGTTGCCCTTGATATGGGTGCGCTTATTGCCGGCGCCAAATACAGAGGAGAATTTGAAGATCGTCTGAAAGCGGTTCTAAAAGAGGTGGAGAAAGCAGAAGGAGAAGTTATTCTTTTTATCGATGAGCTGCACACCCTTGTGGGAGCCGGAGCCAGCGAAGGCGCCATGGATGCCTCAAATATGTTAAAACCGGCCCTTGCCAGGGGCACACTGCGATGTGTGGGAGCGACCACATTAAATGAATACCGTAAGTACATTGAAAAAGACGCTGCTCTGGAACGGCGCTTCCAACCGGTTATGGTACTTGAATCCACGGTGGAGGATACAATATCTATCCTCCGTGGTCTAAAGGAAAAATACGAAGTACATCACGGTGTGCGGATCAAGGATTCGGCCATCGTTGCCGCTGCGACTCTTTCTCACCGCTATATTTCCGACCGCTTTCTTCCGGATAAGGCCATCGACTTGATAGATGAATGTGCTTCAAAACTCAGGATCGAAATCGATAGTATGCCTGTGGAAATAGATGAGATCCAGCGAAAGATAACCCAGGCTGAGATAGAACGGGAAGCATTGAAAAAAGAATCTGATTCTGCATCCAAAGAGCGTCTTGCCGGGCTTGAAGCGAATATAAATAACCTGAAGGATGCAATTCTTGAAATGAAAGCCCACTGGCAGAATGAAAAGGATCTTATCCAGACAATAAGAAAGATCAAAGAACAGCAGGAGCAGCTCGGCATTGAAGAACAACAAGCTGAAAGAGAAGGGAATCTGGCAAAGGTTGCGGAGATTAGATACGGGAAAGCTGCAGAACTCAGAAATAGCTTGAACCAGACCAATCAAAAACTCGCCCGGCTGCAGAAAAACAAAAAAATGCTTAAAGAGGATGTCGATGCCGAAGACATTGCCCAAGTCATATCCGGATGGACCGGCATCCCTGTCAGCAGGATGCTTGAGGGCGAAAAAGAGAAACTTATCCATATGGAGGATCGTCTCGGGGATAGGATGATCGGGCAGAATGAGGCTATTTCAGCGGTCTCGAATGCGGTTCGCCGGGCCCGTTCAGGATTGCAGGATCCAAACCGACCCATCGGATCATTTATTTTTATGGGTCCTACAGGTGTCGGTAAGACCGAGCTGGCTAAGGCACTGGCGGAATTTATTTTTGACAGCGAACAGGCCATAGTCAGGATCGACATGTCGGAATACATGGAAAAGCATGCTGTTTCAAGGTTGATCGGAGCCCCTCCGGGGTACGTGGGTTATGAAGAAGGGGGATATCTTACAGAGGCTGTCCGGAGGAGGCCTTATTCCGTAGTGCTGTTTGATGAAATCGAAAAAGCACATCCCGAGGTTTTTAATGTGCTGCTTCAAATTTTAGATGACGGCCGTATGACAGACGGCCACGGAAGGACGGTCGATTTTAAGAATACTATCATAATCATGACTTCGAACGTGGGAAGCCGGTGGATTCAGGAGCTCGGAGAATCAAGGCGCGAAGAAATGGAATCCAGAATTACCGAAGCCCTTCGGGCGAAATTTAAGCCTGAATTTTTAAACCGGATCGATGAGATCATAATTTTTGATAATCTAACGCAGGAACAGATCGGTGAAATCGTCGACATCCAGGTTAAACGGCTGGGATCAAGACTGGCTCAAATGAACCTGGCGCTTGTTCTTTCAGAGAATGCACGTTCTTTTCTTGCTGAAAAAGGATTTGATCAGATATATGGTGCTCGTCCGTTAAAGAGAGCCATTCAAAAATATATCGAAAATCCGCTTTCCATGGAGATCCTGCAGGGGAATATTGCGGAAGGCACCAAGATCGAGGCTGATGTCGAAGGTGAACGGATCGTATTTAACTTTATAACAGAACGTTAGTCTGATAATTTGCTGGCCAGGTATTGGTCCGAGAATTTATCGTTGTCTTCATCAGTAATCTCTTGGGGAAGTCTTTGCATGGCCAATTCGATTGCTGCGTCTATCAATTCCGCCCGGAACGCTCTTTTTGCCTGGCCAAATTGGCTATCTATCCTTCGCCTGGCATCATTTAGCATCATTTTACTTTGCTGCTGAGCAGATTCGACAATTTCCTGCTTTTTCCTTTCTCCTTGTCGAACAATTCGATCTTTTATTATAGCAAAGCGAGCATCTTTTTCATCAAGCACTTTTTGGATTTCTTTGATTCTATTTGCAGCCTTTTCCTTCTTTTGCTCTACTCGTTCTATATCCTGTGCTATTTTCTCTTTTTGACCCCGCAAGAAATTCATTAAAGGCGTTTTTCCGTATTTAACAAAAACAAAGGCGATGATTCCGAAATTAATCCATAATAGAATTTCATCATATATGGGTCGCCAGCCGCCTGAACCTTCAGATGCCAGAGCGTCAAGTCCTAAAAAATGAAAACTAGTGGCTCCCGCTACGATAAAGCAGCACAACCTAACTGTTTTATTAACTCTTTTCATGGAACCAGTCTCCGATCCAGAATCTTTTCCATGATACTGAATGCCAGGGCTTCAGATTCCTTCCGGATATCTTTTCTGGCTTCAGATATCTGAGCGTCAATTTCTTTTTGAGCCTTCTCTTTTATGGTTTCAATTTCGTCCCTAACAAAAACAAATATTTCACCAGCTTGTCGGCTTGCTTCAGCTTCGAGTTCTTGCTGTAACTCAAAAGCCTCATCCTTAGCTGCTGACTCCTCTTGTTGAAGTTGGTTTGTTACATTCTTGAGCTCATTTTCTGAATCAATAATATCCTGTTTGATTTTCTCGATATGGTTATCTCTTTCACTCATTACGCCTCGTAAAGGACGAAACATAAGCCGGTTTATAATAAACAGGAAGATCAGAAACGAAATCAGCTGAAAAAATAACGTCCCATTTATACTTATAAGGGCTATGTTGCTGACAATGTGCATAAGATGTCTTCCAAAATTAATGTATAAACATTATAAAGTAAAAATTCTTAACTGTCCTAAACTACATCAAGAAATATTATCTGCCACTTTCAGCAAAAATAAACGTTAATGCTATATTTTAAGGGAAAATTACTATAAACTTTTTTCGGTTATAAAGTCAGAAAAATTTAACTAATTTAAATTACACAACAAATAAGAGCAATAACGCAATAACCAGTGAATATATTCCGGTTGACTCGGCAACCGCTTGACCAACAAGCATGGTTCGGGTCAAAAGACCTGCCTCTTTGGGATTCTTTCCGATTGCTTCACATGCTCTTGCTGCAACCAGGCCTTCGCCTACACCAGGACCGATTGCGCCAAACCCCATTGCAATACCTGCTCCTATAAAAGCCGCTGCTCTGATAACGTCTGCACCTTCAATTGCCATTTTTTTCCTCCTAAAAACATTTTGGTTAAAATTTCAGGTTAAATCACGCCACAAAAATCATGACCAGTGCAATAACCATTGAGTATATTGCTGTTGACTCGGCAACAGCCATTCCTACCAACATCGACCGCATTATAACTCCAACAACTTCCTGGTTTCTTGCTATCGCTTTTACTCCGCCACTAGAGGCTATGCCTTCACCGATCCCCGGACCGATAGCACCCACTCCCATACATATACCAGACCCAAGCAGGGCCATGGAGGGGGCAAGCGAGTCTGTTGCGGGAAAGCCCTTATAGATAAGAATAAAACTAATTAAAAGGCCCAATATGGCCGGGGTTTGAGCAATGGCCTGCCCCAGAAGCATTACATTTGTTACAGGTGTTATCGTTAGGGGCTGCCTTGCAATTCCATCACAACTCGATTCGGCAACCACGCCGCCACCGATACCCGAGCCTATGGCACCCAGTCCGATAGCAAGCCCTGCACCCAGCATAGCCGCCCATCCAGGTGAAACCGGATATCCGGAAAAATCTGTAAATAACAAAATAAAGGATACTACAAGTGCAAAAATAGATGGGGTCTGGCACACTGCTGAACCGATTAGCATATTTGTGGTTAATTTGCCGCTCATGGCCGGCTGCCGGGACATGCCGGTACAGGCGGCCCCGGCCGGAAAACCTGCGCCTATGCCGGAACCGATAGCCCCAAATCCCATTGATAATCCCGCCGCGAATATAGCACATACTGTTACATAAGACGTTACCGAGAACTTCGTAAACAGCAGTATCATCGCAATTACCAGGGCAAAAATCGAGGCAGACTCAGCAATGGCCTGCCCAATCAGCATGGATTTAAAAATATCGCCGGCCGATTCCGCGTTCCTCGATATAGCCAAATTGGCTTCCGCCGCCGTATAACCCTCACCAATAGCTGCTCCTATTGCGCCGACTCCCATGCACATTCCGCCTCCGACAAAAGCAGCAATATTCCCCCATGTTTGAATATCATATGCCATATGTTAATGTACCTGTACCGAAATATAAACAAGTGTTAGCATTGTAAAGACAAAGGCCTGAATTGCACCTATGAAAATCACGAAAAAGAAATTAAGAAACGGTGGAAGAAGAATGCTAAAAGTCAGATACGATACTACAAGGATAATGATCGAGCCGCCCATGATGTTTCCAAACAGACGAAAGGAGATGGAAACCACTTTGGCAAGTTCTCCGATAACATTTAGCGGTGCCATCAAAAAGATCGGCTCGCAGTATTCTTTAAGATATGAACCAATACCCTTGGCCCTTATTCCAGCATAATGGGCAATAAAAAACCCCATAATGCCGAGACTTAACGGTGTATTAAGATCTTTCGTGGGCTCATGAAGATGGGGAAACAGCCCTATCCAGTTGCAGGTAAGTAAAAACATGAACAAAGCGCATATAAGGGGGGCATATGTTTTTGAACGTTCGCCCAGCGCATCTTCGGTCATATCGTAAATCATTTTTACGAATATTTCTCCAGATACCTGTACCGGCCCGGGAAGCATACTTGCTTTTCGAGTGGCAAAAAAACCGAAAACAAGCAGCACTGTGATGACAATCCAGGTCATAAACATGACTTCAAGATTGAAAATGATTTCACGTCCCATAAAAGGGATTATCAACTGGTGTATTCTACCTAATTCTTGCATAATATTGTTGTCCTAAAATTGATGAACTCGTAAAAAGTCCGATTTAGACGGTTTCGTAAAAAGTTCAAATTCAAGGCGTGCAAATTTTGTAATCATGAGGCGTACTTTTCGTACGTTGAATGATTACAAAATGCAGCACAACGCAGAAGTTGGGCTTTTTACGAAACCGTCAAAATTGTTTTCTGCGGGCAGAAGATATATAGTTATAAAAATGATCGGCCATTATTACAATCTGGACCATAAAGATACCAAAAATTACGGCAAAAAGGTTAAATTGTTCAAGTTTAATAGCCATTATAAGTGGTATAGCCAAAATAATATATCTGAAATATATCGAACCTAATGATATAAAAAATGTTTTACCTTTTGATTTGCCAATTCTTAGCGGAAGTGTTTCACCAATTAAAATAAAATTTACAATACTGAAAACTGTCCCCAAAATTAGTGCTTTGCCAATCGGTTTTTGATCGGCCAGGATAAAAAGAAGTCCTGCAAAAATTGCCACAGCGATTGCTGCGGAACAGTATTTTTTTTGTGTCTGTCTAATCTGTTCCATTGTTGGAATTTAATTTATCATTTTCCTTTGGTTCTGTTATCTCGAGAATCTGACGGTATACAACGTTTGCGCCGCCGATAACACCTAAAATGATAAATATGGTTATGAAAATCCCCTTGGTTCCCAACCATTTGTCAAGATATAGTCCGATAAAAAAACAAAAAGCGATGCAGCCGACCATTGTAAGGCCCAGTTGCGTTACAATGTAAAGATTTTCGACCCAGGGCTGATTTTTTTTATAATCGAGATGTTTTTTTTTTGTTTCGCCATACTGTCTGATTATGCTGATTATGTTCTTTAAATTTGAAGCATTATTTTGATATTTGATAATGCCTCTAAAAAAATCACAGATAGGTAACAAATATTATTCGTAACTGTCAAGCAGATAAACAAATTTTTTTTGCTTTACATGAATCGAAAAAAGTATGATTGCATTAAATTTTTTTGTAAGATATTGTAAGTTAAATGCGTTTTGTTTAAGACTACCTGAGGAAGAAGCGTCCATATGACACTCTCTGCTGCCGAAAAATTGCGTCGTTTTTATGATCAGTTTTCAGGCGAAGATAATGTTCTCATTGTTATTAACGCCGATCCGGATGCCATTGCAAGCGCTATGGCTGTCAAAAGATTGCTCTGGCGCAAAGTATCCGGTGTAACCATATCCAATATCAACATCATTAAACGTCCGGACAATATTGCCATGATCCGACTATTGGGTGTCGAACTTGTTCCAATTAAAGACATTGTCAAAGATCGCTTCACCCGTTTTGTAATTGTCGATTCCCAACCGGACCATAATGAAATATTTACAGAGTATCCGCCGGATGTCGTTATAGATCATCATCCTGAGACGGACGTCCACGCAAATTTTTCTGATATCCGCCCTAAATACGGAGCCACTGCCAGCATAATGACCGAATACATAAGGGCAGCCAAAATTAAACCTTCTGCCAAACTATCTACCGGTCTCTTTCATGCCATTAAAACAGATACATGTAATTTTGAGCGGCAAACCTTAACTGAAGATGTCAGGGCATTTCAGTTTCTTTATCGATATGCCAATATCCACCTTGCCCGTAAAATCGAGCAGTCAGAAATCAGGCTCGATTTTTTAAAATATTTCAAAAGCGCACTCGAAAACAGGCGCATGCGAAAAGGGAAAATCTTTGCCCATCTTGGGACGGTCGTAAACCCTGATGTCTGTGTGCTAATAGCAGATTTTTTCATGAAAATAAATTCTGCAAACTGGAGCATTGTCTCTGGTTTATATAATAAAAAACTGGTCCTTGTCTTCCGAAATGACGGGCTTCGCAAGGATGCCGGAAAGGTTGCCAAACT
Source organism: Desulfobacteraceae bacterium (assembly GCA_030613575.1). GTDB lineage: Bacteria > Desulfobacterota > Desulfobacteria > Desulfobacterales > UBA11574 > S5133MH16. The sequence goes on along the minus strand of JAUWLP010000003.1, from coordinate 11,202 downwards.
GAGTTTCGGATCCGGCGGCGGCCATAAAAGCATGGCGCGCGCTGAAATTCCGTTTACAGACCTAAAAGAGGTTGTTGATTATAAGGATGAGAAAAAGCTCTTAAGGTGGATCATAAACAAGATTGAAAAAAAAGCAGGCAAAAAATGAGTTCTGATAATATGGAAATATCGGTGACCATTCTCGGTTCAGGAACATGTGTCCCTTCTCTCAGGCGAAGCTCATGCTCGATACTTACGAAAATAAGGGACAAATTGCTTGTTTTCGATTCCGGAGCCGGCACCATGCGAAGACTTCTTGAAGCCGGCATAGACATTTTTGATATTTCCTTTGTTTTTTACAGCCATTTCCACCCGGATCATACCGGTGAACTGGTCCCGTTTTTATTCGCCAACAAATACCCTGATGGGAGCCGGCGTAAAATTCCGCTTACATTGGTGGCTGGGAGGGGATTTTCAACGTTTTATGACAACCTGAAAAATGTTTATGGTCATTGGATCGAACTCGCGCCGGGTCTTTTAAACATTGTTGAACTCGACAATAACGGTCATGACATGAGAAGGTTTGATGATTTTAATGTTGAATCACTTCCGGTTGAGCACAACCCGGAGAGTATTGCATACAAAATAACAAGTGCCGGCGGAATATCCATGGTCTATTCCGGTGATACGGATTTTTCCGATAATCTGGTGACGCTTTCAAAGGATGCGGATCTTCTTATTTGTGAATCGGCTCTTCCCGATGAATTGAAGGTAAAGGGGCATCTTACCCCCTCTCTGGCAGGCGAGATTGCAACCCGGGCCAATGTCCGCAAACTGGTTTTGACCCATTTTTATCCGGAATGCGATCAGGTCGATATCGAAAAACAGTGCCGAAAAACCTATTCCGGCCCGCTGCTCCTTGCAGAGGATCTTATGAAAATAGATCTATAGGTAATAGTTCAGCCACAAGACACATCGAAAGAGATAGATTTGAAATAATTACGATGCGCTGTCAAGTTTTCTCATTGACTGATCTTCGGAGAGAATAGAGTCTTAAGCAATCCTTGAACCACTCCCGCATGTTGGCTACGAAGTCAGGCCATTTCGTCCCCAGGGCTTGTCCTCTGGCTGTGTCTGCGTTGCCTTCTCCTATTTTCCCACCAATAGGTGCTAAGTCCATCTGGCAGCGCACCGGGATGCGGCGGCGCAATTCAGGTTCCTGAGTAGAAACAAGCGCCGAAGCGGCCAGGCCTCCTTTCCTGAGAAGGTCTTGGAAAGCAGCGCTGCCCCCTACTGTATTAACCATGACTTCTTTTATGGGGGTAAGCCGCACAGCCTCGAGCACCCCGGTGTGTTTGTTGGAAATGTTGTCGGAACCGACATAACAGGCCCCTTCTTCGGTCAGGGCCAACTGAAAAATCCTGGCGTATACGCACTCGAGCTGTATGCCCCGGTCGGTGAGGCGATAGTGAGCTCTGAGTCCCCATGCTCCGAAGTCGATATACTCGCAGATTACCGGATCATATCGTTTGGAGAAGTACCCTTCGTATTGCCGGACAGCATCTTCAAGCTTTGCGTGCATACTGTTGCGGTCCAGACTTCTCTCTTCAACCTTGGCTGTGTGGATTGCGATAGTCTTTAACAGGTGCTGCCTGAGTGCCTCCCGGTCATCGTCGGTTCCATAGCGGTGCTTCAGCGTCTCAAGGCTCACCCACATGTATTGCCTGCTGTAATATGGGTCGGCTGAAAACAAGGAAAAAATCCACAAGAGTTCGTCAAGCCTGTGGTCGTCCTGCGGATCCACGTCCATATGGATGGGATGGACTTCTAAAGCATCTCCGGTGACCTTGGAAAGGTCGGGAACGAAATACCCTTTGTTTGTGAGCGATATCCGGAATCCTCCTACACCGCTGCCGCCAGTGACTGGTTTTACAAAGAAGCGGTTGGTTTTCCATTTTCGAGAGTATTCATCTACACTATCTAAAATAGTCGAAACTACCCGGGAAGTGTTCATTTGTGATGCAGGTGCCAATACGTATCGTGCCAGCAGATTTTCTTGTCCCGCATCTTGAAGCATCTGGTAGGTGGTCCCTTTGTCGGAGAAGATGTACCCCGGTGCCGTGACCCGCCCGGGCAGTACAATAACTCCCATACGCTCGAGAATCTCCAGGACTTCAACGTTGTACGCACTGGAGTCAACACATTCACTTATAACCAAGGTAGACTTGGGGTTTTCATTCACAGCCTCCATCAGTTCTTCCTTTGTGTTCACCAGTAAACAACGAGCCTTTATACCTGACCGTGTTGTCTCGTCCTGTAATACCCGAAAGGATTCAGGGCCGGTCGGAAGCCGGTCGTTGGAAGCATCAATCAAGACAATAGTCTCGGGGAAATTGGTGGCATCCGTAAAATCCAATGCATACTTGGACAGTTCTTTGTCTTTTTGTGCCAGCTTATTGAAAGAAGAGATGAGTTCCGCTCCGAGTCTCCCTGGTTCGCTGTCAAACCCCAGGGCGTGAAGGTAAAACGGCGCCTCAACCATAGGTCCATTATGGCCAAGGGAATACAATTCGACAAAACGCTGTTCTATTTCGTAAGTTTCCGATGAGAATTGTTTCATTCACTACCTCCATGAAAGGGAATCACACTGAAGCGACTTTGAAGTGTCTTCACAAAAGCCGCAGCATAGGGCTCGAGTTGTTGTAAATTGTCGTCAAGAACACTTTCACTGGTTTGTATCATGGCAATGCGGGCATCTTCACAGATTTCTATAGTCTGGAATGGAAGATTGCCCAGGATACACCACTCATTGGAACTTTCCACGTCACGATAGGTCGCTCCACTTCGAACCCACTCGAGGGTGTCATCCAACAGAGTGTATATGCCTGCTTTCAGATCGTGTTCCATACGGCAAGATTTGCTTTCCAGATTATGGACGATCAAGTGGGCGCCTGAATAAGGATCCCGGTACATCCTTCCCAACTGCAGGAGGAACTTTTGGGAGAACTCTTCTATGAGGCCCATAAACTGCATCACGTGCAGGGCGGTCAAGGGCACTTCTCCCCTGTCTACTTGCAGCAGAGACAGAGGCATTGTTGACCCCTGAAACCTCGGGTTTATTTCCAGCGCCAGCACCTCATAACCGTTTAAAAGGAAATCCATGCCGAAAATCCCGAGAAAGCCTTTACTGCCCATGAAAAGGCCCATCTTCTCCATGATTGTGCAGGTTTCTTCTATCACGGATTTGTGAACCTTATGGGCAGCTGAAAAATCATTTCCACAGTAAATTTCAGCCCGGTTTGTGCATCCGCGGGTGCCTACAATCTGAACTGAAGGGCAGACAGCGATTGCACTCAATCCTTCCCGGGTACGCAGCACCACGCAATGTCCGTTTAACGAAGGCACCGGCATGTATTTGGACAGTTTCACCCGTTGAGCGGGGCCAAGAACCTCCTTTGCCTTGTCAAAGTCGGACTCATTGCTGACAATATAGGTGTTTTCCCCGGAAGAGCCCACTGGAGGCTGCACGACAAACGGGCCGTCTATAATATCGCTTGCTTCAATAAAAGTAATTTCACCCAGACAGCGCACAAAAGTTTTTGGTGTCTTTACCTTCAATCCGGAGAACAGTTCCAGTTGCCACAACTTATCGTCAAACATGTTCTTAAGTGCCAGGGAAGGTGCTAAAAGGCGAAAGCGTCTGTCTTTCTCCAGAACCGCAAGAGAACGATAACAGACTGTGTTGATGGGAGCTTTTAATTTGTCGATGTACGTTTCAATCCGTTTCCGGATTGACCCTTCCCACAACTTTTCAAGATCCCGATTCCCCCAATTTTCCCGCCTCCCGAGATCTTTTTCAACAGAAAATAGGGACTCCATCGTACAAAGTTTGGAATACTCCTCACCAAAGTCGCAACAGAACACTACATCTGTGGGAACAAAGTCTTCCATTGCATATGCATCGACTCCCCTCTGCCCCACCCAGGCCCAGGTTCCCCGGCACTTACTCAGAGTATCCTTCAGCTGGTGCAGATTTTCTATCATCGTTCATCTCCAACGGGAAGACCCATTTTGAGGTATTTACAAGTCCTTCTTGCACCAGTTTTGCTATGATTCGTGCGTGTTTAAAAGCTATTTTTCCGGCCAAAAGCACTAGAAGATTACCCCCTTCGTGAAGATACGACCGAACCTTTGCGGGACCGGTGAAGTAGTGGAATTCTTTTGTAAGCGCACCCGGACGGGATGTGTCTGTCAATCCCCGTTTAATTCGCTCCACAATAGTGTAAGCCGTCTTTTCATCGAAATAGATCAGCAGCTCCTCGAAAACTTCCACAAAGCCGGATGAAAGCGAGAGGTATACCGCCAGGCATCTCCCCGCGTAAATTTTCTCCTGGAAGGGATAAAGGTGTCCTGATTGGCGTTCAAAGTGGACTGCCAACCCCTCTTCGGCTTCCCTGTATCCTGCCGTACCCATGGAGAAAATGCCCCACGGCAGGCAAGAACCATTGTGAATACGAGTGGCGTGTACATCTATCTCATGCACTAAAAGGCGTCTTACTTCCTGGTGTGCAAAAAGGGAATTCTTATTAAGATAGATTGCGCGGGAAACGCTGTCTACCCACACCTTTGTCGCCATGGAAGATATCGGCCTAATATCCATGGAAATGCCGAGTTCCCGTAAGCGGGTCTCGAGCAGCTTTGCAAACTCCTTTGCCGAACAGTTTTGTTCCGGAGGTGTAACATCCGACAATTTCCCAAGAATCTTGCGAGATTGCCGAGCGTCTTCAGCGGTTGGGGCGCCGAAGATTTCAATGGCAAATTGTGTAAATCCGTCACTGCCGACCGCAGCGAACATATTCCTCGTTATATCCAGTTCCCGCTGCTTTTCCCGGTAGATTTCAACTACCTCTTCAGGAGCATCCACGGAATCAAGAGACAAAACCGGCTCAAAATCAGCCCATTGTGAGGGAGAGTTATTATACCTAAATACAGGAGATTTTACTCTGCGTGTCAGACGAGGATATAGGAAGGCTTCTCTTTCCTCAAGCAAATTTACCGGCTTTACCGCTGAACCCAGGGTGAGTTGTTGCAGTAAACATCTAAGCTCCGTATCTACTGCGTGCATCGCTTATCAATAGGTATATATTGTGTCTTTTTAGGGCCCGTATAAATCTGGCGGGGTCGACCCAGTTTCCATTTGGGATCGTCGGCGCCCTCTTTCCACTGGGCAATCCATCCGGGAAGCCTGCCGATGGCAAACATGACCGTAAACATGTTGGTGGGAATGCCCATGGCACGCAGTATTATGCCGCTGTAAAAGTCGACGTTGGGATACAGATTATATTCGATGAAATAATCGTCTTTTAAGGCCGCCGCTTCGAGTTCCTTTGCCATATTGAGTAACGGATCGGTAATGTGGAGTTTTTTAAGAACCTTATGGCACATCTTTTTCATGATTTTGGCACGGGGGTCATACGACTTGTAGACTCTGTGCCCAAAACCCATGAGCCGAAAAGGGTCTTTTTTATCTTTAGCTCTTTCAATCGCCCGATGATAATTGCCGCCGTCTTCTTGAATGTCGGAAAGCATTTCGATAACGGCCTGGTTGGCGCCACCATGCAAGGGGCCCCAGAGGGCTGCAATGCCGGCGGAAATCGCGGCATAAAGGTTTACCCTTCCACTTCCCACAAGCCGAACCGCCGAAGTAGAACAGTTCTGTTCATGGTCCGCATGAAGAATCCAGAAAGTATTTAATGCTTTGACCAGGTCTTCATCGATGTCATAATGCTTGACCGGCGTGTCAAACATCATGTTCAGAAAATTGGCGCAGTACGAGAGATCCGGCCGGGGGTAAACCACCTTATGACCTCTGGATATTTTATAAGACATGGCTGCCATGGTTCTTACTTTGGAAAGCAGACGGGTAACCGTAATGTTTATTTCCTCTTCGATGGTCTGGAGTTCGGGGTAAAAGCTTCTTAAAGCGTTTACCATGGCTGAAAGGATTCCCATGGGGTGGGATGCCCTGGGAAAGTTCTGATAAAAAATCTGCATATCCTCATGCACCAGAGAATGGTCATTGAAAAGAATCGAAGTTTGGTTGAGTTCGTCTCTTGTAGGAAGCCTCCCGTTGATTAATAGATAGGTTGTCTCAATAAAACTCGAATGCTCGGCCAGCTCTTCAATCGGAATACCACGATAACGCAAAATTCCCTTTTCACCGTCCATGAAGGTGATGGAACTGATGCAACTACCGGTATTGGCGTATCCCGGATCGAGTGTAATCAAACCCGTCATCTGGCGAAGATTTGATATATCGATGGCCTTTTCCCCTTCAGAGCCGACTATAATCGGGAATTCATATATTTTTCCTTCAAATTCAATCTTGGCATATTCAGTCATGATTCATCCTTATGTATGGGTCGGTTAAAAAATTTATATATATCTGAATATTGTTTTAGGGTCAAGTAACGAGATTAAATAATTGAAAGTATAGTTTACTTGGATGCGGGGCTGTGGTAAATATTAGTAAAATCCTGGGTTAATGAAGCTTCCCTCCCTAACGTAAGGAGTTCCTAAAATAATAAGGAGGCGCCATGCCTTTTAAAGAAAATCTTTTACAGAAGATAAAAATCAATGCAATGGCAAAGCAGGTTGTCGCTTCAATCGGTCCTGTGGAGAGTGGCCTCAAGGTTGACAAGAAAATCATGCGCAGTCTTCTTGAAATGACTTCCTATACATATAAAAGAAAGCGTGATCTCGATCTTTTTATCGAGGATGTTGATGCCGAAAAAACCAGGATTCTGGTTCTGGACAATGATCTGGCTATTTACAATACTTCCGTTTATGACGTGGCCATGCGTAAAAGCCCCACGGTAAAGGAAATGATGAACCCGTTTAATGTTATCAAGATATTAAAGGATACCGATGTAGTCATCAGTAAAAAAGAGGAATCTGTAAAAACAATTCAAAAAGAATGTATCGACCGTTTGGATCTCTCCTACGATGAATCCGACCTCGATGAAATAGCACAGAACGGCACGGCATCCCTGGAAAGAGAATATGCAGACGGGGTTATTGAATCTATGGATCTTTTTGCCGAAATTCTGGGTTACACTGTGCCGCCAAAAGCCTTCAGGATTGGTCACCATAAAATTGTCGGTGCGTTAGCCCAAAAAGAAAGCGGGGAGGTTCTGTATGGCCCCATGGTCCTTTACAGCATCATTCACAACTCTTTGAAATTGATCGAAACGCAGACAGGAAGTTTTGACAGAGAAAAAATCGATTTTATTCAAAAGGTTGCATCAGGAAAGGAACAGGCTTCTTCCGAAGGGCCTTTGGTTTTTCAATATCTCAAAAAAACAGCCTTGTTACAGAGCCGTCTTCTTTAACTGATAAAAAAATCCCCTCTTCTGCTTTACAACTTTTATTTTTCCGTCTACTTCCAGGACATCCAGATATTTGTTCACTTCATTAATCTGCAATCCTAAAATTTCAGACAGATCTTTTAACGTGCACGGGCGTCTGGCAATGGTTCCCAAAATAGTAGATTCGGTGTCTGTGCGATAGGCAAGAAGATCTTTTCTTTCAGACACATCAGCGATTATGGAAACATTTTCAAGCTGCCAGAAATCGAGTACTCGTTCAAGTTCCTGCCGGGTGGCCGCGCGAAGAGTGGAAACCGGTCCGGGTCTGTCGAGCGTATTAAGCTGGACCCGGTCCGGTTCAATTTTTTCAATGGCCTGTTTTAAAGCTGTCAATTCATGCTCGGTATCATTCATGCCGGGGACTATAAATATTTCCAGCCAAATTAGCCCGCTATATCCTTTGCGGAACCGGACTAACCCGTCAATGATTGTATCAACTTGTAAATGAGGAGATGGGCGATTTATCTTTTTGAATATCTTTTCCGTTGCAGCGTCCAGCGAAGGAATGACGACCGAAACATCCTTAACATCTTCTCGAACCTGCTTTTCTGAAAATAAGGTCCCATTTGTCAATAACGCAACAGAAATATCAGGGTTCTGATTTTCTATGAAACGTAGCACATCACCGATTCTTGAATTTAAGGTCGGTTCACCTGAACCGGAAAAGGTAATATAGTCCGGTCTCGGATTATTGGCAAAATAGAAAGTAAGTTCCTCTTTAACCGCGGTAAACGGCACATACTCTTTTCGCTCTAAAGTCAAATTGGTTGTACGACCGCATTCACAGTAGATACAATTTAATGTACATGTTTTCAATGGAACCAGGTCAACGCCAAGGGAAATCCCCAACCGTCGTGAAGGAACCGGTCCGAAAAGGTGATTATATTTCATTGTTGTTAGAACTATTTCCTTGCTTTAAAACCAGATCAACTATCTCCTCTAATTCATTTATTTTGATGATATCCAGATCCTTTTTAATATCTTCCGAAATATCTTTGATGTCGGCTTCATTTTTAGCGGGAAAAACAACCGACTTCACCCCGGCCCTGTGAGCCGCTAAAACTTTTTCCTTTACTCCCCCCACAGGAAGAATTCTGCCGGTTAATGTCAATTCTCCTGTCAGTGCAGTATCTCTTTTACAGGGGCGGTCTGTTATCAAAGATATAAGAGCTACCGCGATGGTCAGGCCGGCTGAAGGACCATCCTTGGGAATTGCGCCTGCCGGTACATGAATATGGATATCATGCTCTTCGAACATATTGTCAGAAATATTTAATAATCCGGCATTACTTCGAATATAGCTCATTGCCGCCTGAGCAGATTCTTTCATCACATCACCCAGAGAACCGGTTAAGATAAGATTCCCTTTTCCTTTCATCTTGGCAGCCTCGATGAAAATAATCTGCCCGCCCGCCTCGGTCCATGCCAGCCCTGTTGCCACACCTATTCTTTCTTTGGCTTCGGCGACTTCAAAATAAAATTTTCTGGGACCCAGCAGGCTCTCCACCATTTCGGGAGTTATCATTTTTGGCTCGTTTTTATTTCTATCGCTTAAGATTTCCCGGACAATTTTGCGGCAAATGGACGATATCTGGCGTTTAAGATTCCTCAGTCCTGCTTCTCTTGTGTATTCCCTGATGATTTTGTGGATTGCCTCTGAAGTAAAAACAGGCGGATTATCCGAAAGGCCGGCCTCTTCTATTTCTTTGGGTATTAAATAGTTAGAGGCGATTTTTTCTTTTTCTTCTTCAGTATACCCCAAAAGGGTAATAACCTCCAGCCGGTCCAGAAGCGGGCCGGGAATCAGATCAAGAGCGTTTGCGGTGGCGATAAACATAACACGTGACAGATCAAAGGGAACATCCAGATAATGATCAACAAAATTAGTATTCTGTTCAGGATCGAGAACTTCCAGCAACGCAGCGGCAGGGTCTCCTTTGAAGTCACGACCGACTTTGTCGATTTCATCAAGCATAATAACCGGGTTCTTGGTTTCAGCGCGACGAATTTCCTGGATGATTCTGCCGGGTAATGCACCGACATAGCTTTTACGATGCCCCCTTATTTCAGACTCATCTTTCATTCCGGCCAAAGACATACGTACGAATTTTCGTTCCAGACTCCGGGCAATTGACATCCCCAGAGAAGTTTTCCCGGTACCGGGTGGTCCGGCAAAACAGAGAACAGGACCTTTGGGCTCCAGCCGGACCATTTTCTTGAACAGCGCTTTCCGGATAGTCGATCTGATCTCATCAAGCTTCAATGGTTTTGTCAGGTAGTGGTATGATCCCTTTTTCATGGCCTCAATGGCTGTTGACACCGTGGCGTATCCGGTGATGATAATCACTTCCGTGGCCGGATTAATGTCCTTTGCTTTTTCCAGGACCGCCATACCATCGACTTTTCCCATTTTAAGATCGGTTACAATAACATCAAAGGCGCTTTGTTCCAGAAAATTCAGGGCTTCAGCTCCGCTGGCAGCAGTATTGACATGATAGCCGTCTTTTTTAAAAACATGCTCCAGATTCCGGCGGGTAATTTTTTCATCATCCACAACCAATATCTTATGCCGGCGGGACATCTTTAATATTCTGACTGCAAGATGTTCGAGAATCCGATCTTTAATCTGAGCCAGCCCATAATGTTCTTCATTCAAGATTGATTCAGCCCGTTTAATATCAAGATTGTCGTCGGTCATTTTATTCCAGGGAAGACTGACCAGATAATCGATATAATTTATACCGATGGTATATTCTGCACTGGAAGGACTGGTTTTATAAAGCCTTTCTATTTCTTTAAATGTCACTTTTTCTACCTGTTCCGGCATGTTAGATTTAATGACATTTTCTTTTAATTCATCTATTTCCGATGACAATTCTTCTGTTTGGCCCTTTTCTCTTTTAAATATGCGCATGATTTGTCCTCATTCAGATTTTTCTCAATATAAAACAGATTAAGATTAGGCACGCAACGGTTTTTCTTGGGGGTAGATATAAAAACAGGGTTAACGTTACAATCTGCAATATTGTGATTCTTTTGCGCAATATATTATAACATTTTGTATTTACTATATAAAATGTATGAGCTTGAAAAAGCATTGCAAATTGTAACGATTAAAGTCTGATCCTTTCCCACCCCGAATACACAATTAAAACTAATAATATCAATAGGATATGTCGGTATTGATATTGTTGGCATGGAAGATGCTTATACATCAGCAAAAAGGAAAAAAACTTTTAACACATTTTTCAGAGGAGGAAATCAACCATGTTTAAATTTAAAGAAACTTTCGACAGACTGATGGCGGCAATAACTTTCGCCGAAGCTGGAGAACATGACACCGCTCTCGATATCATGCATGACAAACCGGAAAAAAGAAGTCGGAAACGCACAGATGTTCGTATCCAGCGCAGGGAAGAAACTCGACAGGATATGCGAATGTAGCAAAAATTGGTTTTTGGTCTGCAAAAGGGGACTAAAATGGAAAAAGTATTATTGGCCATTGACGGAATTACACCTGATAGAAAGACATTTCGCTATGCGGTAGAACTTTGCAAGCGGATAAAGGCGGAATTAAAGGTTTTTCAAATTATCCGGCCGAAAAATTACAGGAAATACCTCAAAGAAATGCGAAAAAAGGCCGATCATGCCCGGATATTCATCGAGGGGTCCATGGCGGCGGCGGCCTTTGCCGAAGCCGGCGAGCATGGGACCGCAAAAGAAATTATGGCTGAGGCTTCAAAGCAAATTAATCACCTGATGTTGGAGTCGGAACAAAAAGGCGTTCGATGTCACT
>JAUWLP010000090.1 GCA_030613575.1 Desulfobacteraceae bacterium | reverse complement strand
TGTAATATTATTGAATGTAAAATGTCTGGAACTCGCAGTTAAGTAAGCCTAAAGAAAAAACAGGTGCCGGTCCTTTAATACCCATTGTTTAAACGAACCGTGATCTGTTTAAAAGATGAATGATCTTATTCGCTGTTTTTTTTTAAGGCTCACTAACCTGCTCAAACAGCCAGACCTTTTACATTTTATCACCAGTAGGCTCCATAATTCCATCATTCCAATTGGGGCGAAGCCCCTAACTTGATAGTATAGGAATTTCCTTTTTTGGACACAGACCCGCCTGCCATTGCAAGGCACGAGCGGGCAGGTGAACACAGATTATCAAGATTTAAGAAATAATAATATTATCTGAGCTTATCTGCGAAAATCTGTGTCCTATTTAACTTGTTGAGATGTTACCCCTAACAAAGTTAACCACTTCAAATTTTAGAAAATAATGGTTTCTCCATGTTTTATAACCAGAAAAGCGTCGTCCGGCATTTGTTTTTTCTTTAGGGCCGTTTTAAGCCTCTGAGGAGGCTCATCAAGGGGTTCATCGGTAAGAACGAAAGTGCCCCAATGAATGCGGACTTTTTTGATGCCACATCCAGATGAATCTGGAGAGCTTCTTCAGGGGAGACATGATGAAATTTAATGAATTGATTCCATTTGTCTAATCCGGCACGATTTTTGCTGTTGTTATAAGGCAAATTCCTTCAGAGCATAAAAGATAAAGAATAAACTGCTAAAGAAGGGGGGACCAAAATGATTTGTGATCGGTGCAAACAGAAAACCTTTGTTATCTATATCGTACAGCCAGATCATGAAAAAGTCTGCAATCGTGAATGTAAAGGAAAAACTAAAATTGAAAAAAAGAAAAGAATAATAAATAAATACCCAGTGCTGTCCGATGACTTTAAATCCAGGCTTGATTTCGGTCATACACCTCCCTTTGCGATAATTGAAGCTTCATACACGAAATCAAACATCAACGACTCAACAATTCAGCCAACCCTAAAGGTCTTTCCTTATTAGAAACCCTGCAAAACTTGTTGCATGGTTAACATTTATTGCACATCCTAACATCTTGATTCGAATATATTTTAGTGCATTATAGAAAAATCCTGTCAACATTTACTGCACCCTTCCGCAAATTCTATTCCTATCCAAAATACCTGCCAGACTCAATCTTTTAAAAATTTTGAATAAGGATCTTCTTTTCTCACTTCCTTAAATAATTAGCTAAAATTAATACAATTTAATGTTAGTCTTTCTATTGGAAACAACCATAGAGATACAAATTTCTGATCTAAATGGAGTTCGAATTGAATATTTGGAACGAAGTTTGCTCTACAAATCAAACAACAGATAAACAATAATTAAGACCAAGATCTGTCTTTCCTCTGTTCAAGGGGGAGATTAAATGAAAAAAAATCTAAAAGCATTCGGCAACATGATCAATATACGCCAAATTTTGATCGGCCTAAGCGTTCTGCTTTTAGGAACTTTGGTATACGTTGTTGATCGTCCTCCTGATCAAATCTATTTTCTTTACAAAAATTCTGTAAACATAAGCCTTCACAACATCCTTCCAAATTTGTTCGGATTTATTGGCAACAGTTTACCATCATTCATCCATGCATTCTCTTTCATTTTGATTACGGCGGGCTTGTTACACTGCCAAAAAAGAGGCTGCCTCATAATCTGTGCGTGCTGGTTTCTTGAAGATGTTGTTTTTGAATTAGGGCAAAAATTCAAGGCATTGTCTTCAACAATGGTCCCAGATTGGTTTTCTGGGATACTATTTTTGGAAAACAGCAAGAATTATTTTTTATCAGGAACGTTTGATTTTAATGATCTTACAGCGATTGTCTTTGGTACTCTATCGGCTTATTTCGTTTTATCAGCCACAATGAAAGGGGAAGAATCATGAAACTGATAAAAGCAGACAGGATTCACAAAATTTTACGATATATTTGTATTTCATGTGTTATTGTGTTTGGGTTTATCAGTATCATCGGTACCGGCGGTGGTGGCGATGACTCTTGGCTCTTTCCATTATGGGTTCAAACCGATATCGTCGTTTCAGACATTGATGTTGATGGACGTAATGATGTCTTGACGCTTGCCATGTTGTCGACGAGCATGTCAAATGATGAGGGGCATCTAAGGGTATATCGCCAGATAGATCAAGGAGAGTTCTCGGCGCCAAGCACTTATATTGTCGATGAATACCCGTGGCAACTAGTAGTCAGCGACATCGACGGCGACGCGCTGCCCGATTTGTTGGTAACCGACCCAGATTTACGAGACGTCCGGCTATTGCTGCAGGACCCGAACAGCATTGGGCAGTTCCTACCTCCACGGCAGATCGCCAGCGGCATATACGCCTATTATGCTGCGGTCGCCGATTTTAATAATGATAGTACATCCGACATCGCAATCAGCGATAATCACAATGGTTCAAAACGAATTGTAATGCTTTATCAGGATCCGGTGCATCAAGGCATGTTCCTACCTGCAATGGATTTCATGGTACCGGGCACATCGTCGTCCAATATAGCCGCTGGCGACCTCGATGGAGACGGTTTGACTGACTTGCTCGCGTGGATCTATCTGGCATCCAGCGGCTGGACTCCGAACGGAGTGCTCGCCATCAGCTTGCAGCAGCCAAATGGTACACTAGGCCCAATAGCAACATTAGCACCGCAGACAGGCTTAAATGTGAGGCATCTAACGATAGCTGATTACAACGGCGACGGAGCAAATGACCTCTTTGTTTTCTTCACCCCATTCAGTGTCGACTATAAAGCCAAGCTTACTGTAGTTCTTCAGGAATCGGTACCAGGAACCTTTGCCGCACCGGTTGATACCTCGCTGGCCGGCATAAGGGGTATTGACGATGCAGTAGTCGCAGACCTAAATGGCGACGGTCGACCAGACTTTGCAGTGGTCGGATTCTTTCCAGAAGGCTCGCCCTCGAAAGTCAAGTCGCGGCTCAATATATTCATGCAGTCTGGTGGCGGAGCTTTTTCTTTAACAGGCGTTTATAATATGCCTATTTCGGTTAGCAGAGTGGCAGCCGGCGACATTGACAATGACGGCTTGAACGACCTTGTTGTGCTCGGTAGTGAAAATCAGAGTATGGTATTGATACAGTCCCATAACATGATGGGAACTTTCAATTCGCCGAACCCGCTGTAAAGCTGAAACATTATTAAATCAGAAACATAAGGTCAATGAATTTGTAACAAAGCCAGACAATAAAAATTGCAGATAGCAAAACCCAATGACTCGATTCCCAAAGCGTGTGCTATCTGCACCCAAAATATCATGAGCTTAAAATATTTGAGATATCGTTTTTTTCAATTAAGGACAAATCCGTTTTACAAGTTTTTACCTTTTCATTTTTATGGTATATGTAAAACAGTTAGACTTGATTCAGGTTGTTAGACTGGCAAGATAACGCAACGGTCGATTCAGACTATCACTTGCATTCTGCAGTGAAATGTGGCTTGTTTAAACTGAACACTGTGGCAAGCAATTTTCAATCCAATTAGATAAATTTAACACCCAATGGTTAAGTGAGAAAAATGCCTAAAAAACCAACCTATGAGGAGTTGGAAAGAAGGGTTAAGGAACTTGAAAAAGTAGCTGATGAGCGCAGGAGAACATCGAAGGTATTCCTGGCGTCGGATCAGGAAAAAGAAGCAATCCTCAATAGCCTTATGGAACATGTTATATATCAAGACACTGAAATGAGGATTCTATGGGCCAACCGTGCTGCCTGTGAATCAGCGAATCTTCCATATGAAGAAATAGTAGGGCACTATTGTTATGAGATATGGCCGAAACGTAGCGATCCATGCTCAGATTGTCCAGTTATAAAAGCTATGGAAATGGGCCAACCTCAAGTGATAGAAAAGTCCACTCCTGATGGGAGATACTGGTTCATCCGGGGCTATCCATTGAGAGATAGAAATGGCGATATTGTGGGTGGGATTGAAGTTACACTGGAAATTACCGAACTAAAGCAGACGGAAGAGGCGGTGCGGAAAAGTGAACACAAGTATTCCGCTCTGGTTCAAGAATCTCCAGATGCTATTATTTCACTGGCAAATACAGGTAATTTACTATCTTTCAATCCAGCGGCTGAACGTATAAGCGGATTATCATCAGAGGAGGTTATTGGTAAACATTTTACCAAGATTGGCGTCTTGGCAAAGCAATCCATTCCAAAAGCATTAAAGGAGTTTGCACTTGTTATTACAGGCACAAAACGTCCGCCATTTGAGCTGACCATTATGAACAAGGATAAAAGTTATTTTTTTATGGAAGCCAATCCTCGCTTGATAAAACACAAAGGGGAGAAGGCATGGATACAGGTAACTCTTCGAGACATTACAGATCGCAAACTGGCAGAGGGAGAAAAAAAGAAACTTGAAGCCCAACTCCAACAAGCCCATAAAATGGAAGCCATTGGCACCTTAGCAAGCGGCTTTGCTCATAATTTTAATAACTTGCTTATGGGCATCATTGCAAATACATCTATAATGCTTTTCGATATTGATTCCAATCATCAACACTATAAATATCTAAAGAACATTGAAAAACTGGTTAAAAGTGGATCTAAAGTGGCTATACAGTTTACCGGATATGCAAGGGTAAAAAGATATGAGTTTAAACCAATTAATATGAACCAATTGTTGAAAGAGACCTCCGATACTTTTGGAATGGGCAAAAAGAAGATTCGGCTTCATCAAAATATAGCTGAGAAGTTACATATTATAGAGGCAGATAAAGAGCAACTTGAACAGGCCTTATTAAATCTCTATATTAATGCTGTTGATGCTATGCCAGAGGGAGGGGATCTTTTCTTCAAAACTATGAACGTCACAGATCAAGATATGATTGGCAAGACCTATAAGCCAAAGCCAGGGAAATATGTTTTATTAACTGTTAGAGATACAGGCATAGGGATGGATAAAAAGACTAAAGAGCGTGTCTTTGAACCGTTCTTTACAACAAAAGATTTTATTCAAGGCACAGGCCTCGGACTTTCTTCTACCTATAATATTATGAAGGATCATGGTGGATATATTGATGTTGATTCTGAAAAGGGGGTTGGAACAACTTTCAGTATTTATCTGCCGACAACAGAGAAAGGGATAAAAGAGGAAAAGGAGCCTATTGTTGAGATTCTGAAAGGCAAAGAGACAATCCTTTTGGTAGACGATGAGAATGCGGTTATTGAAGGCTGTAGGGAAGTGTTAGAAAAAATGGGATATATTGTCTCGATTGCCAAAAACGGAAGAGAGGCCATTGAAATCTACAGAAAAAGCCCTGAGAAGGTAGATCTGGTCATCCTTGACATAATTATGCCTGGAATGGGAGGCGGAGAAACTTATAATAGATTAAAAGAGATAAACCCTGATATAAAAGTCCTTCTTACCAGCGGTAACAGCATCAATGGCCAGGCAAACGAGATATTAGAGCGAGGTTGTAATGGCTTTATTCAGAAACCTTTTAACATGGAAGATCTGTCACGAAATATGAGGGGGATCTTGGATAAAAAATAATCTTCAGACAAACCTGCAGCTGTTATGGGCATGGTGACTTCTGCCTTCTACCATGCATTTAAGCTATCCTCAAATATTTACAAAATAATTGTCTCTCCATGTTTTATAACCAGAAAACCGTCGTCCGGCATTTGTTTTTTCTTTAGGGCTGTTTTAAGCCTCTGAGGAGGCTCATCAAGGGGTTCATCGGTAAGAACGAAAGTGCCCCAATGAATGGCCACGGACTTTTTTGATGCCACATCCAGATGAATCCGGAGGGCTTCTTCAGGGGAGACATGATGATGTCGCATGAACCATCTCGGTTCATAAGCCCCTATTGGGATGGCTGATAAATCAAAGGGTCCTAATTTCCGGCCAATTTCCCTGAAGATCGGGGAGTATCCCGTATCTCCGGCAAAAAAGAAATTAAAATCTTTTGTTTGTACAACCCAGCCGGCCCATAGTGTTTTATTTTTAAAAAACAGGCTTCTTTTGCTCCAGTGTTGAGCGGGAACGGCCGTGATCTTAAATTTTTCTTGACCATGGCTTTCCCACCAGTCCAGCTCAACCACACGGCTGATTCCCCGGCGTTTAAACCAACGCTTTAACCCCAGGGGAACAAAAAAAGTTGTCTCCTTGCCCTGTTCAAGGTCATAGAGTTTTTCTATGGTTTGTGTGTCCAAAGAGTCATAGTGGTCATGGGAGATCACGACCATATCGATTTTCGGCAGCTCCTCAAAGGAAAGCCCGGGCGGTACCACCCTTTGTAAACCGGCCAATCGCAATGGAGATGCATACGTTGAAAAATGTGGATCCGTAAGAATATTTTTTCCTTCCAGCTGAAGCAAAACCGTGGCATGGCCGATCCAGGTCAGGGTGTTCAGTTTGTGATTGGATTGAAGAAAAGCGGTATTGTTGTGGGCCGGGGTGAAATTATAGTCTTGGCCGGGCAAAATAATTTTTGAGCGCCGTCTCCACCGCCATTTTAAAAAGTCAAGGAAACTCGGTTTTTCATGGGGATAAAGATTTTGAAACCCATTTTTTGTATGATGGGGTTTCCCGGATCCCGGAGGGTGGGCCATATTGCGATGTGAGAAGAATTTGAATTTCCTGCGATGAACCATGGCTTTTTTATTTTTGAATTATTAAAAATTATCTGATGGCTTGTTTTCATCCTTTCCCTCGATTATACTAAACCATATTCCATAACTTTATATTTTAGTCAAACGTTACCCCGTGGGTCAGTCCAAAAAAGCTTGCCAATTTTGTTATTCGTTAGTATTCTGTTTATATATGAAAGGAAAAAATATGATTACAAAGTCAGCGGTATTTGATGAAACTTTAAAAAACTACCTGGGCCAGGTCGGCCAAATAGAGTTAAAATCATTAGAAAGCAAACTTGGGGTGGAAATTGAAAAAGATGAAGTTATAGTCCCTTTTTTCGGCAAACCGTACAGGGTTTCTGCAGAAGGTGTTTTTGACCCGTCAGGAAAGCAGCCGCCTTTAGAAATAAGCGTTGTTCTATGTAAATATCTTCTTCTTTGCCCGAAAACAAATCCAATTGCAGACCAATGGGTATCGTACAGAGATTTTAAGGATTCGGGTCCATTAACAAGTTATTTTTTTAATTCTGTGGAACAACCTGTCGCCAAGCATTTTTCAGGCAGATTGGATGAGCTTAAAGAGTCGTGTAAAATGCTTGGAGGATTTCAGCCTTATATTAAACTTTCGTATGAACTCTCCATGCAATTCAATCTCCTTCCAAAGATTCCGGTTCTATTACTTTTTAATAATGAGGATGATGAATTTCCTTCTCATTGTTCCATACTTTTTGAAAGGCGAGCAGAAAAGTATCTGGATGCGGAATGCCTGGCGATCCTGGGAATGCTGCTTTCTGTCTATTTAAGAAAGAGGATAGATAAAGAATTACATATTAAATACGAGTGAATCCATCTCATCCATACAGATCTGAAGAACGACGAATATGGAATAAGCAATATCGAATAACGAATATTTTTAGTACCTAAACTCTGATCTCTTGTGTTTTTATGTCAAAAAATCAAATTACAAAAAACAAATAACAAACAAATCTCAATGACCAAAAAAACAAATAACAAACGATTGGCTGTGGATCTTATTTGAAATTTGGAGCTTGTAGTTTGGAATTTATTTGAGATTTGATGCTTGTGATTTGTTATTTCCGGTTTATCCGGGTTGGGTAACAAAAAGGAGGATATATCATGTCACAGTGGTATTTAAGTTATGAAGGAAACCAAATTGGCCCAATTGACAAGGAACAGGTTATTGCCCATGCTCAAAAAAATCCGAACGGACATGTCTGGCGTGAAGGCTTTGCGGAATGGCTGCCCATTTCTCAGCTTGACGAATTGAGCTCGTCCCCCCGTGAGATTCCCGGACCCCCTCCTTCTGCGAGAAGTGCGGCAGATGAAATCGATTTTAAAATTATGGGTTCGGAGATGCAGTTTGTTGAAGTGGAGCTGGATCCGGGTGAGAGTGCAGTGGCTGAGGCGGGCGCCATGATGTATAAGGACAGCTCCATTGCCATGGAGACGGTATTCGGCGATGCTTCCAGCGCAAGTCAAGGCGGCGGATTCATGGACAAATTGTTAGGAGCCGGGAAGCGGTTGCTAACCGGTGAAAGTCTGTTTATGACAGTCTTTACCCATACCGGGCAGGGAAAAGCCCATGTGGCGTTCGGTGCTCCATATCCAGGGAACATCATTCCCGTTCCATTGACAAGTGTAGACGGCTGCCTGATTTGCCAGAAAGACAGCTTTTTATGTGCCGCCAAAGGAGTTTCCATCGGGATTCATCTCCAGCGCAAGATTCTGACCGGGTTGTTCGGCGGTGAAGGTTTCATTATGCAGAAACTCGAGGGCGACGGACTGGTATTTGTTCACGCCGGCGGAACCGTAGTGGATCGAAATCTTCAGCCAGGTGAAGTTTTGCATGTGGATACGGGATGCATAGTTGCTATGGAGAATAGTGTTCAGTTTGAAATTCAGCAGGCGGGCAATATCAAGACGGCGCTGTTCGGCGGTGAAGGCCTCTTTTTTGCAACCCTTCATGGTCCGGGGAAAATCTGGCTGCAGTCATTACCGTTTTCACGTCTGGCTGGCAGGATGCTGCAAGCTTCTCCAAAAAGGGGAGGAGGAAAGGGAGAAGGTTCCATCCTGGGATCGTTGGGTGGCTTTTTTGATGGGGACGGATAGAGCACCCAACATCTGTCTGACTTTTTACGAATTCATTAAATCAATTAAGCAGGCCGACCGTTTTTTTCTGATAGAGTGACAATATAAATCTTTTTAAATCGAGGATAAAAATACCATGGAACTTTCATCCTTAAGCGCTATTTCTCCTGTTGACGGCCGTTATCGCAAAGCTACTGAAAAACTTGCCGATTATTTTTCCGAAGGTGCATTGATAAAATATCGGGTGCTGGTGGAGGTGGAATATTTTATTGCATTATGCAATTTGCCGCTTCCTCAATTGGCGGGTATCGACAAGAGTATGTTTGAAACCCTGAGGGGTATTTATAAGGACTTTTCCCATGAAGATGCTCGTAGAGTAAAAGATATCGAGGCCGTCACAAACCATGACGTCAAGGCGATTGAATATTTTCTCAAGGAAAAATTTGATGAGCTTGGGTTGCATGGCTTCAGGGAGTTTATCCATTTTGGTTTAACTTCCCAGGATATTAACAACACCGCTCTGCCATGCTCTTTAAAAGATGCATGGGTCGATGTTTTGCAACCTGTTTTAGATGAAGTTGTTGAAACTTTGAATGAACAAGCGGTTCAATGGAAAGATGTGCCCATGCTTGCCCGTACTCACGGCCAGCCGGCATCACCTACCAGCCTTGGCAAAGAAATATTTGTATTTGTTGAGCGGCTTAAAAAACAGAAAAACCTTTTGGGAACAATTCCGTTTTCCGCAAAATTCGGTGGGGCGACCGGTAATTTCAATGCGCATTATGTAGCCTATCCTGAAATCGACTGGATAGGGTTCGGAGATCATCTGATAAACCAGGTTTTAGGCCTTGAACGTTCTAGGGTTACCACTCAGATCGAGCATTATGACAATCTGGCCGCATTCTGTGATAACCTCAAACGAATCAATACCATTCTCATCGATCTAAACAGGGATATATGGTCGTACATCTCCATGAATTATTTCAAACAAAAGATTAAAGACGATGAAGTAGGATCTTCGGCCATGCCGCATAAAGTCAATCCCATCGACTTTGAAAATTCAGAAGGCAACCTGGGTGTGGCCAATGCAGTTTTTGAACATCTTTCCGCCAAGCTACCGGTTTCAAGGCTGCAGAGGGATTTGACCGATTCCACGGTTACAAGAAATATCGGAGTGCCCCTTGCCCATACTCTGATTGCCTTTAAATCTCTTTTAAAAGGACTGGATAAATTGATTTTAAATTCCGAGGCGATTCATGACGACCTGCAGGATAATTGGGCTGTGGTTGGCGAAGCCATCCAGACTGTTTTGCGCAGGGAAGGGTACCCGGAGCCGTATGAAGCCCTGAAGGAATTAACGCGGACCAATTTGCGCATTGACCACAAGGCGATTGTCAAATTTATAGAAAGCCTGAATGTTGATCAAACTGTTAAAGAAGAATTAAAAAAAATTACACCTCAAAATTATACGGGTATCTGTGATTTTTAATTTACCAGCTTAAATTCCCAATTATTTTATTTTGCCTTGAAAAACCTGGTCCTTTATTAGAAAAAACTTTCCGGAACCACGATCACGTCACCGGGCCGTAGCAGGACATCCTGCCCCTTTTTTCCGGCCTTGGTGATGGCATCTACCTTGACCACAATGATCTTTTCAATGCCGTCCTCCATGCGCACGATTCTGGTCCGGTTCCGGGCGGCGATCTTGGTAAAACCACCTGCCATGATAATGGCTTCCACCAGGGTGATATCCTTATTAATGAAGTAAAACGATCCCGGGTTTTTCACCTGGCCGATCAGGAAAATCTGCTTGGCCTTGGGAATATAAAGGAGGTCCCTGTCCATAAGAAGCAGGTTTGACTGCTGGTCACCCTCATGGAGCAGAGCTGTCAGATCGATGCGGATCACGATTTTTCTTTCATGTTGGGTGTCGGGGTGTTGGGTCCGGATGATCATCAACTGATTGCCGCCC
>JAUWLP010000093.1 GCA_030613575.1 Desulfobacteraceae bacterium | reverse complement strand
AAACATTTTATCTAACTCATATGCCTTTTCAAAACTCTTCTGAGCCTTATTTTTAAACCCTTTCCTTATGGCAGTCAGTATGCTCACGCCATCAGAGTAGATTCCGATGTTCCGACCATAGTAGAAGTGTCCTTCCACCCTGCCGGGATTAAGGTCAGCGGCCTTTTTTGCGTATTCCATGCCTTTCCTGCCATACTCGGCGCAGATATCCTTCCAGCCTTCTACTTTTTGTTCCTTTGCCGCATACCCAAACTTCTTGTATGCCTTGGAGCACTTCCAGTTTAGTTCAAAATCATCAGAGTTCAGATCCAATGCCTTCTGGTAAAGGCTGATGGCCTGCTTGAAATCAGCCGGCCCTCCTTTCTCGCATAAGACATCCGCTTGCTCCATATAATCTTCGGCCATCAGATTTATTGGAATGAGCATGACAAATACGGACAATAAACATATCCACATAAATTTTTTCATGTTAGTACTTCTCCTTAGCTTTTAATTTAAAAAATCAACTATATTATTATTTCAAGGTTCTCCAGCGGATAGGCCATACATGGGTGTATGTACCCAAAGGCCCTGTCGGACTTCCTGAGTTTCACTCCCCGGGGTTGAAAGACTTTTCCCGAAACCAGCTTGGTCCGGCACAGGCTGCATTCACCCGACCTGCATGAGGCTGTTACCACTATACCTGCTCTTTCCAGAGAGTTCATCAAGGGTTCCCCTGCTTTTGCCTTGATGGTCGTTTTACCCTTCATTTTAACATCAAAGCGGTCATTGATGCTCACATCTTCAGGCCAGCCGGGCTGTGACTTGATATCCGGCGGCGGACCGAAAACCTCCATCCGGATTTTCCGTTTGGGGATGCCCAGTTTTTTTAATTCGCCCAGGACAAAGGTATACATGGCTGCAGGACCGCAGACATAAAACATTTTATCATCAAGGTTACCCACCCGCTCTTTTATCAATTCGGCTGTGATAAACCCGGATAGGCCATTGTAGCCATCAGCGGGCTCGGAAAGAACCGAATGAACTGTCACATTATCACAGCAGGCGGATCTCTCTTCCATCTCTTTATTGAAAATGATGTCATCATTGATTCGATTTCCGTATATGAGTTGAACCTGCCGGTTAAGGCCGCGGTCTGTTATCTCACGGATCATACTCATAAAAGGCGTAATTCCGCTGCCGCCGGCCAGGAAAACCAGGTTTTCCCCGTGGAAAAGCGGATTATGATAAAACTGGCCCGATGGTGATGTGCTCTGAAAAATGTCTCCCACCTTTACCTCATCAAGAAGATAGGTCGAGACAAAGCCCTCTGCCACCCGGCGCACAGTGATGTCATAGTATGCAGTTTGGCTGGGCGGCGAGGAGATGCTATAGGGACGGCTCGTTCTGACGCCATCTACTTCGACAAAGAGATTAATATACTGCCCTGCCTGAAAAGGCGGCAAGGGCCGGGTGCTGGAAACCAGCCTGAAAGTTTTGGTGCTCTCTGTCTCATGTATGATCTGTGATATTCTCAAGCTTAGTTTTTTGGGATGGTGCAAATTGATTATACGTGCGACTTCTCCTTTCTGTAGTGTAAAATCTGTTCCATATTTTTTTAAGACAGCTATCTCTTCTTTTATTTCTGCATAGCCTTCAAGGTCGTTGTGTAAATTTCTTGAAATCATGAGCGCTCACCTCCCTGTGTTTCCATGGATTTTTGTATTGATTTTGCAATTGTTACACCCGATTGAATGGAAGGTTGAAATCCTCCCATTCCCGGCCAGGCACCGGCAATGTACAGACCTTTTATCGGCGATCTGCTTTCTATAAAAAACTCAGTATCCTTGGCGTACCTGTCAAAACCATAAGCGGAACCTCCGGGATGACCCAGATAGCGCATGTGGGTCAGTGGTGTTCCCACCTCAATCTCTTCAATGTGATCCTTTATGGCCGGAAAAACTCCTGCCAGGGTATCGACCATTTTTTGAGCATAAGCATATTTAATTTCATGATATTGATGCGGCGGTACCGATAACCACGGCTTAGCATAAGATATGGTGACTAAAGAGCCCTGGCTTGCGCCTTTCGGAGAAAAATCAGGATCATCCACATCATAGCAGGAAAATAACAACCATTCAGGAGTTGATAGTGTTTTGCTTCTATCCCAGACGTGATCAGCATCCGGAGAGGTCGTAATAAAATTGGTTGTTTGATCAATGCCCATCTGATGAGGTTCTTGATCAAAGCCCATGAAAATGGACACAAAGGATGTGCCCAGCGTCATGGTGCCAAGTTCACGCAACAACTGATTCGGGATATGTTCCGGTTCGATCAGTTCAACATATGTGGTGGCTGTCCCGGCATTGGAAACCACACGGTCTGTCGATATTTCATCCCCTTCTTCAGTGATTACACCGGTGACCCGGCCGTTTGATACCATAATCTTTTTAGCACCACAGTTAAAGCGAACATCGCCGCCGGCTTCAAGATAAGTGTTGAGCAAGGTACTGGAAAGCGCCTGGGATCCCCCCTTGAGATGCCAGGGTTTAAATTCGATATAAGCCCACAAAATAATAGCAAAATCACCAAATGTAACCTTTGAGGGTGGCAGGCCCTGGTAGGACCAGTAAACACCAATAACGGTCTTAAGTTGTGGATTCTGAAAAAATTCGTCAAACACCTCCTGGGTTGATTTTAATGCATATTTAAAATAAAGGGGGTATTTGTCTTTTGAGGCTTTTGGATCACGCAGCATCGTTACATGGATCCACTGGGTACAGTATTCATAAAGCAGGTCAAAGAATCGATCAATGTTTGAGGACTCTTCGGGAAACTGCTCTTTTAAGGCGGCAATGGCTTCCGCGCGATCAGCCTTCAGGCAGATATCCAGACTGCCCGGCATAGTGAGACGATAAAGGTTGTCCATGCGAACAAACTCAAGTTTGTCCATAACGCCGAGTTCTCCCAGGGTGTTCCTGAGGGGGCCGGGAAATTCTTCCGTCCCCAGACCACTGAGCTGATGCAGGGCTACTTCAAACTCGAATCTTCCCCTGATAAAGCTGGTGGCACACCCTCCGGGAATGTTATGCCTTTCCAGCATAAGCACGCTCAATCCATTTTTTGCAAGGCTGAGCGCAGACGTAAGCCCGCCGTTGCCCGCTCCTATAACGACAACATCATAATCTGACATATTTAAACCTCTTTTCTTTTTAGATCCATATTAGTTTTTACTGATGGACCTTGTTAATAACCTTGTTTTTTTCACATCAAAAAATTATTCATAAGCTTTACAGCTCAATTTTTTCCTGCCTCCTCATCCCTGAGAACACGACGAAGCACTTTTCCAATGATAGAAGTAGGCAGTTGATCACGGAATTCTAACTCGCGGGGGCGCTTGTATCCGGTAAGTTTTTCTTTACAAAAATCAAGAATCTCCTGCTCTGTCACTTTTTCACCGGGTATGAGGGTAACAAAGGCTTTTACTTTCTCCCCGCCTTTTGAATCGGGCACACCAACCACGGCAACCAGAGCGACTTTGGGATGAGTAAAAATCACCTCTTCCACGTCTGCCGGGAAAACATTAAACCCGCCAACTATGATCATATCCTTTTTTCGGTCGGTTATAACGACGTATCCCTCCTCATCAATGTGACCAATATCACCTGAAAGTAAATAACGGCGGCCGGAAAGCTCACGGAAAATTTCTTTATCGGCTTCGGGTTTATTCCAATACCCTTTCATGACCTGGGGGCCGCTGATGGCTATTTCACCATCTTCTCCCTGGGGTAACTCTTCCAAGCCGGTTTCAATGTCCACGATTTTCACATCTGTATTGCACAGGGGAAAGCCCACGGTACCGAACTTACGGCCTTCCAGGTTTGTCGGGTTAATACACGCGATGCCGGTAGTTTCACTAAGCCCGTAGCCTTCAAAAATGACAGCACCGGTTTTGGCCTCATATCGCCTGGCCGATTCTACCGCAAGCGGAGCGCCGCCCGAAGGGCATCCTAGAATTGAAGTCAAATCAAATTTATCGACTAAAGGATGGTTGGTTATTGCAATAAAGATGGTGGGTACAGCCGCAACTACCGTAACCTTATGCTTTTCAATGGCCTGCAGGACATCGGTAAAGGGCGGGTCCCCGGCCCGGGGATCGGGTATGCAGACCAGCTTACTGCCCGTATAGCACGAAGATAGCAGAGTCGATGTCATTCCAATACTGTGGTACCAGGGAAGAACGCCCAGAAAGCAATGGAATCCCCCACGACGGAGCCTTTCCGGGTCTCCACCCGGCGCATGGGCTATCCGGGCGTATTCGTCCAGAGTTTTTACGAGGAAGACCAGGTTGGCATGGGTCAGGGCTGCGCCTTTGGGGCGACCGGTAGTCCCTCCGGAGTAGATAATTATGGCCGAATCTTCAGATGGGTCAATATCAACCGGCGGTGGCTCCGGACGAAATTGTTTCAGAATGTCATCAAAGAAAAGGTGTCCCGGGACATATTCTTTTGCTTTTGGAATCTTATTGAGAAGAGATCCCATGAAAGCTTTAACGCGGGGTAAAAACGCTTTGACTCCGCAAATAACCACTGTCTTAACGCCTGTTCCTTTTATGGCTTTTACGGTGGTTGGATAGAATTGGGGGTGATCCATACAAAAAACCATTTTGGCGCCGCAGTCATTAAGCTGAAAATTTAATTCATCCTGAGTATACAGGGGATTGCAGGTCACACACACGGCTCCGGCTTTGAGGATACCAAAAAATATAGCCGGATAATGGGGCAGATTAGGCAGGAACATGGCCACCCGGTCACCTTTTTTTATTCCGCTGGAAGCCAGAAAGTTCGCGATCCGATCCGCCGCTTCTTTCACCTGCCTGTATGTGCGTTTGGCGTCACTATAAATTGTGTAGGTTAAATCGGGATAATTACGTACGGAATCATCCAAAAAAGTATACAGGGGTTTGTCATAACCGGAAATTTCGTGAGCTACACCCTTTGGCCATTTAAATTGATGCCACAGTTTTGATTGCATTTTTTTCTCCTTTCATTATCCGTAGGCGTTCACGGGTTCAAAGGTTCAGAGGTTCAAGGTTCCATTTTCGTTCCCGGACTACATTTGGAACGTGTATTTATAAAAATAATGTCATCTTCGACAGTCATAATTGAAAATTTGGAACCAAATTTACAGTTACTTTGGGAAATGACCATGTTCAACGAAGACTTTGGGTCTTCAATGTCTTTTTGCTCTTAACCCTGAACGTTGAACCCTGAACCTGTGAACGGTTACCATTATCCATATGCAATATTAAGCTTTTGCATGGTTTTAGGGGTTGGTATTCCATTTTTATCAAATCCTCTCACTTTGTAATATGTGTCCAGCATTTTATGCAGCGGCACCGTTGTCTTCTTTGGATCAGAATCCCTGCCTTCATTCAAAAACCGCTCCGGCAATGTATCGTCTTTTCTGGAAATACCTTCCCGGGTATTCATATATCTTTCCAAAACATGTATTCTTGCGCCTGCTCTTAAAAATTCGGCCTTGGATAATTTAATTCCTGTAACCGATGACCATAGCTTCGGATAAATGCTGATATCCGTCGTGGGGATTGCAATTTTTGAAAAATACTGCATTAAAAAACCAAGCATGAGATTAGGCGTATATTTTGACAGCGGAGGTTCCAAAGTAAAGGCGGAAGATGTAAAGACACAGATACTGATGGAGTTAATTCCATTGAACATGTCCTCGAAGAATTTTACAAAGCCCGCTTTTGCCCTTGGGGTATTTGACTTAAGCAAACCCGCATTGTTTTCAAGAAACAAAAGCGAGGCGGAAAGATGGCAAGCTCCCCGATTGGCCACGGCATAGGAAAGACCCTGGCCAAAAGCGCCCCGTGGATCATAGCCCGACCATTCGAGTCCTTTGACTTGAATCGCAAAATCCTTCCCCCCATATTTTTCCGAAAGGGATTTAACGCCAAAGGCCATGTCCTTTCCCAGACCTTTAGTTAATGCCATATCTGTAATAATCTTATCAACACCCTCGGGATTTCCGAATTTAAGGTCTGATTCTATCAACCCTTTTTCCGTCGCCTCCATGACCCATGCAATAATATTTCCCACAGAAATGGTATCCATCCCGTATATCCCGCACAGCTCGTTCCATTTAGCGATCCTCACCGGATCGAAAATACCGATATTGGCACCCAAAAGAGCCAGGGTCTCATATTCCGGGACCACTCTTTGCTTTCCATCAAATGTCCCCTTTTTGCCGCAAAGGATAGTGCAATGCTTGCAGGCATGGTGCTTTGTGTCGTGCTTGGCCCTGATTTCCTCACCGGATATTTTGTAGCCATCCTTGTGCATTCCTTTTTTAAAATTGTGTACCGGAAGGCTGCCGTACTTGTTAGAATGGAACAGATGGGAAGGCGTTCCGTATTTTCTATAATCATTGGAGGTAAAAGGGTTGGCATTTATATATTTCAACGCCCTTTTCTTTAATTTATCAAATGCCTGTTTGTCCTTTGGAACGATTTTATAGGCTTTGCCGACCGCCATAATCGCTTTGAGATTCTTGGAACCCATAACCGCACCCAATCCGGCCCGGCCCAGGAAACGATGGCCGGAGGCAATGTTGGCGACTCTGACAAGGTTCTCCCCGGCCTGGCCGATTACAAGCATCCCTTCGTTATTACCCAGCATTTCCTGGGCACGCATTGCATCTTTACCCCAAAGATCTTTTGCGTCTTTAAATTCAACGCCATCGGAAGAAACAACAAGATACACTGGATTTTTTGACTTTCCTTTAATAAGAATTCCGTCCCATCCCGCGGTTTTAAGGCTTTCGCCAAAGGGTCCCCCGCAGGAAGATGAGGCCATAATCCCGGTTAAAGGAGTTTTTGTCACCGCAGTAAACCTGCTGGAACACGAAACGCCAGTCCCTAAAAGAGCGCCGGTCATAAATGCGATAATGTTTTCTTCTCCAAGGGTATCAATACCAGGGCTTATTCTGTCATAGATAAGTTTCAGCCCAAGGCCTTTGCCTCCGAGATACATTTTAATATCTGCGTCCGGCACATTAAAAATACTAAAAGATTGGCTTGAAAGGTTAACCTCTATAACTTTTTTGGACATACCGATCAGTTTTTCCATATGCTTTTCTCCTCTTTTTATGTAATCGTTCACGGGTTCAAAGGTTCAGGGGTTCAAGGTTGCATTCTTGTCCCCGGACTCCATTTTGGAGGCGTATTTATGTGAGTAGCGTCCGGCTTCGTCATTCCCAATCTGATAAT
Source organism: Desulfobacteraceae bacterium (assembly GCA_030613575.1). GTDB lineage: Bacteria > Desulfobacterota > Desulfobacteria > Desulfobacterales > UBA11574 > S5133MH16. The sequence goes on along the minus strand of JAUWLP010000093.1, from coordinate 3,093 downwards.
TAGCGGCACATTGGCAATTATGTGGCAAATCAGCATTTTTACGAGAACTTCGGGTCTTCAATTTTGTCCTTGTCCCTAACCCTGAACGTTGAACCTGTGAACGGCAGCCTTTTTATTAAGTCTCGTTCCACCCTGAAAAAGTGGTTCAAATATCTAGTTCATGCCTGCTTATCCGGTTTATTTTCAAAATTGTCTATTAAAGCGGCATGCTTTTGAAAAACACGATCAATGACATAGGCCCTTAAAAATCGTGCATTCTTAGTGAGCCGCATGGTTAAAACAACAGCCTCATCATAAGATTGATCTTTAACGAGGCGCTTGCGAAGGGCCATCTCTTTTGCTACTATCTTCTCGGCAAAATGGTGATAATATGTGGTATCCCTAGCTCTCAACCCCATATCCATATATTGATGCAACACCTGCCCAATAGCCACGTCTTCCGTGTCGAAACGGCCTTTTTTCTCAGGCATCAGCGACCCTGCGGCAATGAACTTATCAACATCTTCGGGGGAAAGGCCGGTTGCCCGGCAAAAGGCCTTTGTATCCATACGTTCAGACCCGCTTTTACCGAACACGATCTCTTTGAGTTCAATCAAAGGTGTCACTTCTCTGCCCTTATCCCGTTGTTTCAGGATTATCTTAATCTGGGATAGTCCAAGGCGGTGTTTGGACTGCAATTGTTTGATAAACCTGATTCTTTCAATACACGTGTGGGCGTAATATGCCATGTTGGGACTGGTTTTAACCGGTTTTGGAAGGAGGCCCTCGTTGACATAATGGAGAATGGTGGATTTGGCCACTCCTGTGGCCTCCACCAATTTTTTCATTTTAAGCATCGATCCTTTGCCTTTCGGACCGGAGGGACTTTTTAATGTTTCCTTACTCATAGAATGCCTCCTGTTTCAGGTTGTTTTTAGAAACTATATCAGGCTAAATATGTTGTGTCAAGTAAAAAGTGACACTTTACACTTGACATATATTTTGACCTATATTATTAGTAAGACCATATCGGAAATCGAAAAAAGGAGGGATTATGTACGACTTTATTATTATTGGATCAGGATTCGGTGGATCTGTTTCAGCCTTACGGTTGGCGGAAAAAGGTTACAGGGTGGCTGTACTTGAGGCGGGCAAACGCTTTAAGGACGAAGATTTTCCCAAAAGCACCTGGGATGCCCGCAGATATTTTTGGGCTCCATTTTTACGCTGCTTTGGTATTTTGCGCCTGACTTCGCTGTCCGATGCGCTCATCATGAGTGGAACAGGTGTTGGCGGCGGCAGCTTAGGCTATGCCAATACACTGTTGGAGCCACCCGATCCTTTTTATGGTGATCTCCAATGGGCAAAAATGAATGAATGGAAGGCAACCCTTGCCCCCTTTTACAGAACCGCTAAAAAAATGCTAGGGGTAACCCGGAACGAAAAAGTCACTCGGGCTGATAAAGTATTGCAGGAGATTGCAGAAGAAATGGGACGGGGACATACCTTTAAAATGCAGGATGTCGGAGTTTTTTTCGGACCTCCTGAGGAGACTATACCCGATCCTTACTTCGACGGACGAGGACCTGACCGGACAGGCTGCCGCTTTTGTGGCGGATGCATAGTCGGTTGCCGATATAACGCCAAGAATACACTTGTAAAAAATTATCTCTTTCTGGCCGAGAAACTTGGAGTAAAGGTATTTGCCGAAACAAAGGCGACCTTAATCCATGAACTGACACAAGGAGGTTATCAAATAGATACCGTTCGGACAACTTCTCTTTTTTCATGTGGCGGGAAAAAATCTTTTGTGACAAAAAACCTGATATTGTCCGGAGGTGTCCTGGGAACGCTTGACCTTCTATTCAAATGCCGCGAAAAGGGCACCTTAACCCGTATTTCCCCAATGCTCGGGCATAGGGTGAGGACAAACAGTGAGGTTATAACGAGTGTAACGGCAAAAGACAGAGATATCGATTACACAGAAGGGCTATCCATTACATCAAGCATCTACCCGGATGATGTAACCCATATTGAACCGATACGCTACCCGGACGGTTCTGATGCCATGAGCCTTCTGGGGACGCTTTTCACAGACAGCGATAACAGGTTTCTCCGCCCTTTGATTTGGCTTTGGAATGTCATCTGTCATCCGATTGAATTCTTGCGCCCATTGGTGTGGCCCTTCGGCATAATGAGACGAACTACGTTGCTTCTGGTTATGCAGTCACTTGACAACAGTATCCGGGTCATACGCAAAAGGCGATGGTGGTGGCCCTTTTCCCGGTCGATGGGATCAGAACCGGAAAAAGGTAAAAAGAGAGCACCTGCATATATTCCTGTAGCACAGAAAGTAACCAGAGCGTTTGCAAAAAAAGTCGACGGTATTCCAAGAAATACTGTCAGCGAAGTTCTCTTAAACAAGGGTCTTACAGCCCACATTTTAGGGGGCTGCGCCATTGGCTCAAATCTAAAGAATGGTGTTATAGACGGGCAGAATAAAGTTTACGGTTATGACGGCCTTTATGTTGTCGACGGATCTATGATCCCGGCCAATCTGGGAGTTAATCCAAGCCTGACGATTACCGCCCTCGCCGAACATGCTATGAGTAACATTCCGCCCAAATAATAGTAAGCGTTCACAGGCACCGCAGCTGCACGCGATCAGGGCGACCAGCATAGCAAACTATAGCTGGTCGCCCTGATCACGCACATCTGCAGCACCTGTGAACGCTTACAGGACGGAGATTGTGCGACCTTTTTGTTCCGAATGGGTGTGAACGGGTACAAATAATAAAATGATAGAGTTTATTATAAAAGACCGAGTGGCAATGAAGCATAATTTTACAATTTGAACAACAAACTATATTAAAAGGAGTAAGTATGTCAGAGCTTAATAAATCGCAAATAGAGGACCTTATCAACCGTTTTACAGATGGATTCAATCGTGATGATCTTGATTTCGTAATGGAATTTTTCACGGAAGATGCAACCTATGTGGAATTTAACGGGAAACAAAATCATGGAAAGCACGAAATACGTGAGGCCTTTGAACCGCAATTCAGAGGAGATTTCGGCAAAATGCGCTTTAAGGATAAAGAGTTTTTTATTGAT
>JAUWLP010000159.1 GCA_030613575.1 Desulfobacteraceae bacterium | reverse complement strand
CGAGATAAACAGCTTTAACGAAGCCAAAGAACGTACAGGTATAACGGCAATCGCTTCACACACTTCTTATCTTATTAACCTGGCAACCCCTGAAAAGAAAAAGCATGCCATGTCATGTAATGCCCTTAAAAATGAGCTTGTCAGATCTTCAATGCTCGGCATCCCGTTTGTGGTTCTTCACCCCGGAGCTCACATGAGAAAGGGTGAAAACCAGGGGATTCGGAGAATCGCAGAAAGCATAAATGAAATATTCTTCCAAACACCCGGTATACAAACGCGCCTTCTCCTTGAAACTACCGCAGGGCAAGGCTCAAATTTGGGGCATACCTTTGAACAAATTGTCTCGATTATGGACAAGGTTGAAAATAGCAACCTGGTCGGGGTTTGTCTCGATACGGCACATATTTTTGCCGCCGGCTACGATATCCGCACCCCGGACTCATACGACCAGACAATTGATGTTTTTGATGCCGTAACAGGCCTTGAAAATCTTTATCTTATCCATTTAAATGATTCCAAAAAAGAACTTGGTTCCAGGGTTGATCGACACGAACATATCGGGGAAGGATTTATAGGTACTAAAGCATTTGAATTGTTGATGAACGACAGACGGTTCATCAATATTCCGAAGATTATTGAAACGCCTAAACAAAAAGATGGAAAAGATTACGATCAAATTAATCTCAACAGACTAAAGTCTTTTGTTACCTGACAAAATTCAGGTGTTATTTCATAGATTTTTTAGAAATATTATTCGAATATTTTTTCAAATTGTGAAATGAATTTCACAAAAGCTAGCAAATGAATTTCACAAAATTTTAGACTTTCATCCTTAGAAATAGTCTAACCAATTGAAATTTAAAGAAACAATTTAACCAAAATTTTTGCATGCTTCTTGCACAACTTAAGAAACAGAAGGAGAGACGGAAGAAGTAAAATAGACTTTTTACGAAACTGTAAATTTTGTTATTGTAAAAAAAAATCGGGGAGGGTATGAACACCGCAAAGTTATAAATCCTGTATATTTATATGCACAAACCTGCGTTGAAGCACAATATGTTGTGGTCTTTTTTTGCTTGACATACAATAAATAAGGATTATATTTCAAGACAAAATTATCTTCCTATAAGCACAGACATTGTTAAGTAGACAATTTACTGAAATGGGATATATATCTACAATGAATAAAAAAACAATCATACAGCTATTATCAATAGGACTTGTAAAATTTCTGTTCATTTTTATAATGATTCTGAGTGTAACTGTCGCCTATAATCATAACACTCAAAAAGCTTTGAGTTCCCAATCTTTGAAAGAGAAGTATCTTGCTGCCAACACGGAATACAGTTTATCATCCATTGGCGGTAATAAAGCCGAACGTCTCATACACCCGATTGTAATTCAAGCGGCCTATCGCTACCAGATTGATCCTGCTCTTGTAAAAGCTATCATTATGGCGGAGTCCGGATATAATGCCAGAGCAATTTCTAACAAAGGTGCAAAAGGCCTTATGCAGCTGATGCCGGCAACCGCCCAGGCGCTTGGTGTGGAGGATGTTTTCAACCCCAAGCAAAACATAAGCGGTGGTGTCCGGTACTTCAAACAACTTGTTAACCAATTTGACGGAGACATCAAACTGGCTCTTGCGGCATACAATGCCGGGAGCAGAAACGTAAGGCATTATCAGGGGATACCACCTTTTAAGGCAACCCGGTACTATATCAAAAAAGTCTTTGAATATTATCAGATTTACAAGGACCAGATGATAGGTGAGATGAACAGAGCTTAACCCCCTTTTTCGTGAACTCTAAGTTTTTAATGTAAAAATAAAAAGGCCCGATTTTATATATCGGGCTTTTTGATTTTTTGGCGGAGAGAGAGGGATTCGAACCCTCGGAGGAGCTTTCACCCCTCACTCGCTTAGCAGGCGAGCGCCTTCAGCCGACTCGGCCATCTCTCCAGTTACAGTTAAATGGCGGAGGGAGTAGGATTCGAACCCACGGAGCTGTTACACTCAACGGTTTTCAAGACCGCCGCTTTCGACCACTCAGCCATCCCTCCGGTCAAGTTAAATTTTTAATTATCATTTTGCGAATTGCAGGTCAATATTTTTGTTGTTGTTATTGTTATTGTTGGTTGACATGATTCGTTTTTTATGATTTCCGACGAAATATTAGATTCCTTAGTTGTAAATTTTGTGCTTTTTGTGGCAAAACTTTTTCCATTCTGCCACTAAGGCACCAAGGCACAAAGAAAGAATAATAAATATATCCTTTGTGTCTTTGTGGCAAATATTTTTGGTTCCGGCTTATCCGGGTTAGGCACTAAATGTTTGATGAATTTGACTTTTTGCAAATTGATCAAAGACTAATTGTATAAGGAAAATCGACCATGAAACAAAAATATTTAATTTTAAAAAACGATGAAAAAACCAAACTTATCATTAGAGAATTTGCCGAGTTGGATAAAGAAATGTTTTCATTTCTCTGTGAAGAGACATTTGACGATGAGTCTGTAAAATCAGCAATTGCGATAGGTCAAGAAGCCCTTATCGAAACATTGAGAAATAACAGCCTGTTTCCTATCGGTTTATACGCAAAAGAAATAGCTGCAGCAGTTACAAAAATGTATGAATCCGGAAATGATCAATCCGTTGAGCTGCTTTTTGATGACCATGATCTTTTGAAAAAAGAACAGGAAGAGCCAGCGGTTGAAGATAACATTGAAAGTGAAGACGAAACAGTCGAAATTGATGAACTGCTTGAAGAAGATACCCCTGAACCGGATTATGATGACAAAAACGAAATAGAAAAAATTACGAAGTCTCAAAAAATCGATAATGAATCAGCAAATAACGAAGATGATGATTAGACCAAATTTTTCATAAAATCATTTTTTGCATACAGGACATTCCTGGCTGCAATTTGACCGCAACAGGGAGCCGTGGATTGAATATGTTTTGGATGGAATAGAAACACCGCGATATATACCAAAGAAAAAATTATTCACATTCGAAAATTGCTTGATGATACCATTGAACAGGCCAAAGCCAAACTGCCCAAAAGGGTTTATTCGAAAGAATTGATCGAACTTTTATTTGCTCAACCCTATTGCAAGGTAAAACAATTAGTTGATGCCAATATTGTAAAAAGACAAACCGCCGCGGAGTATTTAAAGAAATTAGAAAAAATAGGGGTTCTAAAAAGCAAGAAAGTGGGAACCGCCAATCTGTATTTGAACATCAAGCTTTATGAATTGTTGCTATATTAACATGTCGACGTCATCGACACATGAGCGCTCATCTGTCGAAATTTAAGCAATATTTCGACAAAATAGTCTTTATGTGTCGAATCTGTAGACAATACCCATCAAAGAAGATCATTTTAACCCGGTATTGAAATGTAAAATGTTTATGTGAGAAAAAAATGATTTTAGATAATAAACTCAAAAAGATGGTTCGTATCAACCGCACTCGAATAAACTGTCTAGAACGTTTCAAGAAGATGATTGTTAAAAATACCCTCTGATCAAATCGAACTCCGTGAACATCAGGCCGAATACGAATCTAAGTAACTGTTAAATAATAGAATTTTTTTAATAAAGATGTGCGTCTTAGGATTGTGACAGAAGATCAACACCCGAGGATTTGTTGATGAAAAAATGTATTAGTACAACTCTTTTGATTTTTTCCCTATTATTATTTGTCGGATGCGGTTTTCAAAAACAAGTCTCCTTTTCAGGTAAAACCATGGGCACAACCTATCATATTACAGTTGTAACCGGTTTTTTTAAAAATACAAAAGTACTGAAAGACAAGATTGACATGCGGCTTGATGAGATCAACAAAAGTATGTCCACCTACAGAAAAGACAGTGAAATAAGCCGGTTTAATGCATTAAAGCAAACCGGAGAAAAGTTTTACATATCGAACGATTTTTTTAATGTCATGACAGTGGCACAAAATCTTTACAAATTAACCGGTGGAGCCTGGGATGGCACTATCGAACCGCTTGTAAATATTTGGGGCTTCGGCAACTCTGAGAATAAAAAAAGGATCCCGTCAAAGTTAGAAATAGATGCTCTTTTAGCTGATATCGGGTTCAATAATATTGAGATTTCAGCCAACCGTTATCTTGTCAAAAGAAAAGCGTTTATATCACTCGATTTTGCTTCTATTGCAAAGGGTTATGGCGTGGATCAGGTTGCAGCAATTATAAAAATGGATGGGATAAAAAAATTTTTAGTGGAAATCGGGGGGGAAGTGTTTGCTGCAGGCTTTCGCAAGGACGGTAAAAAGTGGCAAATCGGTATCAATAATCCCCTGAAAGATTCGCCCTTTGACCAGGTATATAAAGCTGTATCCATACAAGACAAAGCCTTTGCAACAAGTGGTGATTACAGAAATTATTTCGAATTTGAAGGAAAACGCTTCTCCCACATACTCGATCCGAGAAATGGATATCCCATAAACAACGGGGTGGTCAGTGTTTCAATTGTGGCGGATACCTGCACATTTGCAGACGGGCTGGCCACTGCGGTTATGGTTCTGGGTCATAAAAAAGGCCTTGAACTGGTGAACAGCCTCGACAACACGGAATGTTTAATCGTTGTTCGAGCAGATGATGGAACCTTGACCGATTACTATTCAAAAGGTTTTATATCCCAAAGGAAGGGATAATTCATGGCTCGAAAATTGACGATCTTGTAAAAAGTCAGGTTTTGATGGCAAAGTAAAAAGCTCCAAATTCAAGGCGCGCAAATTCCGAGGAATGAGACGTACATATAGTACGTCACAGTGACGAGGAATGCAGCGCAACGCAGAAGTTGGACTTTTTACGAAGCCATCAAAATTTATTGACATAAAAAGACTAGTACTGTACTTTTTTCTCCTAAAAAAGCGTAATCCAATTTATTAAAGGAAAGGTGAAGAGCGTGGAAATCGTAGTATTGTTAAAACAGGTCCCGGCAACAGAATCGTTAATCGGGATCGCCGACGACGGCGTATCCATAAAGACCGATGACATCAAGTGGGTTATTAACCCTTATGACGAATTTGCGGTTGAAGAAGCACTGCAAATAAAGGAAGCTCATGGCGGTTCGGTTACCATCATTTCTGTGGGACCGGAAAAAATGACTGAAGCCATAAGAACCGCCCTGGCAATGGGCGCCGACAAGGGGATACTTATCCATGATCCGGCTGCTGCAGATTGCGATGGTTTAAGCACGGCACGAATTTTAGCGGCGGTGTTGAAGGAAACTCCTTTTGACCTGATTATCGCAGGTCAAAGGGCTGTTGATGATGATAACTTTCAGGTGGGACCGGCCACAGCAGAATTTTTAAGTATTTCACATATTTCCATGGTTATCAAGCAAGAAATCATTGACTCTAAGATCAGATGCCATGCTACAATTGATGGTGGGACCGTCATCCTGGAGGCGCCGCTGCCTGCTCTTTTTACTACCCAGCGCGGACTGAACGAGCCTCGCTATGCTTCTCTTCCGGGAATCATGAAAGCAAAAAAGAAACCCATCGATATTAAAACCTTATCAGACATCGGACTTGACGCTGACCGGATCAGGAAACCGCTGACAAGAATCGTGGCAATGCAGACTCCTCCGGAGCGAAAAGGCGGAAGCATGATAACCGGCGACTCTGCACAGGCAAAGGCTGTGGAACTTGTCAGAATTTTGCATGAAGAGGCTAAGGTCATATAATTGGTACCTGAACGAAAACACCGTTCAGGCACGATTGATGATTGTTGATTTAAAAACCAAAATAAATTCATAGAGTTGGTAGTGGCACGATTAGAGCTGAATTCCCCTTCATGGGGTTTTCGGTCAAGCACTATTTAGTTCCTTAAAGTTGAATTTTGTGCATTTTGTGGCAAAAAAAAGTTTGATCACACCACGAAGAACACGAAGGTTATATATTTTATTCTTCTTTTCCTTCGTAATCTTCGTGGTAAAAATAAAACCGATCTTTTTTGGTTCTCTCCGAGCTGTAGGCTCTACGAGCCGGAGGCCGGCTTGTCCGGGTTAGGCCTCTCCTCCTAGATATGCTTCAATAACCCTGGGACTGTTCCGGACATCTTCAGGCGTGCCCTCGGCAATCTTCTGGCCATAGTTTAACACCAAAATCTCATCCGAGATATTCATCACCACCT
>JAUWLP010000024.1 GCA_030613575.1 Desulfobacteraceae bacterium | reverse complement strand
TCATGATATTCTGGTTGTGGATAAAATGAGTGGTCTTTTAACAGTGAGTACTGAGAAAGTCAGAGAAAATACAGCTTATTATCTTTTAAATACGTACGTAAGAAAAGGGAATCAGAAATCAAGAAACCGGGTATTTATCGTGCACCGTTTGGATAGAGATTCTTCCGGTGTTATCGTTTTTGCTAAAAATGAAAAAGCCAAGCGTTATCTTCAGGAAGAGTGGCATGGATTTAAAAAAAAGTACTATGCCGTAGTTCATGGAACGTTACCGAAGAAGGAGGGCATAATTACTTCATATCTTGCAGAAAACCGTGCTCATAAAATGTATTCTGTTGATGATCCTGAAAAAGGTAAGCTTGCTAAGACCGGGTTTAAAGTTCTGAGAGAATCAAAAAAGTACAGTCTGCTTGAAATAGATCTGCTTACAGGTAGGAAAAATCAGATCCGGGTCCATTTTTCGGAAAAAGGTTGTCCTGTAGCTGGAGATAAAATGTATGGGGAAAAAGAAAAAGGTATTAAGAGACTTACACTGCATGCGGCCTCCATAACAATATTACATCCCTATACAAAAGAGAAGATGACCTTTGAGACAAAGGTTCCTACTTATTTTAAATCACTTGTAAAATAATGTGGTCAAGTCTGCTCAAACCACTTTTGACCTTAAAATTATTATTCACGACGCAAAATGTGCGACCTGTTATTCTTGCATGAACCATCGGTAACCGATTGAATATCTGGTTTGCGGGAAGGTAAAGTCAAGCATTGTTATCTTGATTAGAAGCTGGATCAACAAAGAGGGAGGAGATTCTATTTCGGCCTTTGGCTTTTGAATTATACATTGCCTGGTCAGCTCTTTTGATAAATGTTGATAGTTGTTCTTTTTTAAAATATTCAGTAAGACCTATACTTATGGTTATTGTTACAATTTTATCGGGTTCCAGCAAAAAACTTTCTAATTCCACGGCAGTTCGTATTCTGTTGGCGACATTTTTTGCCTCTTCACCTTTTGTTTCCGGCAGGATAACAGTAAATTCCTCTCCGCCATATCTGTAAGCGGAATCCATTGTTCTGAGGCATGACTTAATAATCTGGCTAAGCCTGACCAGGACTTTGTCGCCTTCAAGATGTCCGTATGAATCATTATACATTTTGAAATTATCAATGTCCAAAAGCAAAAGCGCAAGTGAATGGCCGTAGCGGTTGCACCGGCCAATCTCTACTTCGAGCTGATTATAAAAATGCCTTAAATTATATAGTTTTGTGAGACCATCTGTTATTGCAAGTTCCTCTAATTTACCGATTACCCGGGCACGATCCTTGAGTACTTGCCGATTTTTCAATACTTTTTTTAATCTTACCAGCAGTTCTTCGAACTGAAAAGGTTTAAAGACAAGATCGCTGGCGCCTTTGTTTATGGCTTCTTCATAAGAATATTTGTTACTGTAACCTGTTATTACAATGACATCTATGTCATGATTTTGTTTTATGAAGTCAGTAAGGTAGAGACCATCCAGGCCGGGCAGCATGATATCGGTTATTACCACATTCACACGGTTCGATTTTAATAACTCGAGTGCCTCTTCCGCGCTTGAAGCCGTTAAGGAGTTGTATCCGGACCTTTCCATAAATTCGTGAATCGAATCTTTTATGTCAGCATCGTCGTCGACTATTAAAATGTGTTCATCCATTTCTTTTTTGTCCAGCCAATTTCTTTTTATATGAATATATACTTCTTAAGTACCGGGGTTGACATATTTAATAACAATTTGATAAGGAACACCTTTTTTACTTTAATTTATTTAAAATCGCCGCGCCGCGGAACTACGGTGTGGTCCTGTTAAAGGCCACTATTATAACTTTAAAGCCAGATTGTGTCAACAGGGTTTTGATTTTGGGTGGTTGTTAAAAGAGATATAATAAGTAATAATGAAACACATAAGAAATTTCAGCATTGTAGCCCATATTGATCATGGCAAATCGACTCTTTCCGATCGCCTGATACAGGTGACCAATGTGGTTATGGACCGGGATTTTAAAGATCAGATACTAGACACTATGGACATTGAACGGGAACGTGGCATTACAATAAAAAGTCAGACCATTTGCCTGCCATATACATCACAGAATAATCAGATCTACTCCTTGAATCTCATAGATACACCAGGACATGTAGACTTTACTTACGAAGTTTCCCGGGCGCTTGCTTCTTGTGAAGGTGCACTGCTTTTGGTAGATGCCAGCCAGGGAGTGGAAGCCCAAACCCTGGCAAACCTTTATCTGGCTCTGGAACATGACCTTGAAATTATTCCCGTAATCAATAAAATAGATCTACCGTCGGCTGATATTGAGCGGACAAAAAAACAGATAGAAGAGGACTTGGGACTTGATCCGGAAACTGCAATACTTATATCAGCCAAGGAAGGGATAGGCATCGAAGATGTGCTTGAGGGGGTTGTAAATTATTTACCACCTCCCACAGGAGACCCGGATGCACCCTTTAAAGCTTTGATTTTTGACTCCCACTATGATCCTTTTCGGGGGACTATTGTTCACTTTCGGGCCTTCCAGGGAAGAGTAAAACCAAAAGATCTGATTACCTTTATGTCGAATAATGCCGTTTATAAGGTCGAAGAAGTCGGGATATTTCAGATCGACCGTATACCACAGAAAGAAATTTCAGCAGGCCAGGTAGGTTATATAATTGCAGGTATAAAGACTGTCAGCGACACCCGATGCGGGGATACCATAACTTTAAAAGACCGCTCCTGTAAAACGTCCATGCTCGGATTCAAGGAAGCGAAACCGGTGGTCTTTTCTTCGATTTACCCTGTTGCCTCTGATGGTTACGAGGAACTGGCCACCGGCCTGGAAAAACTGAAACTAAATGATGCTTCCCTTATATATGAAAAAGACACGTCCGTGGCTCTGGGTTTTGGGTTCCGCTGCGGCTTTTTAGGGCTACTCCATCTTGAGGTTGTTCAGGAGCGTCTTGAGCGTGAATACGATCTTTCTTTGATCCTTACGGCTCCTTCGGTCAAATACAAGATTGTCATGAATGACGGTTCGACATTAACTATCGACAATCCGGCCTTATACCCGGATCCTACAAAGATTGAATACACAAAAGAGCCGTTTATTCGTGCCTCTATCATAATACCTGATCGTTACATGGGGTCGGTTATGAAGCTCTGCCTGGATCGAAGAGGGATTAATAAGAATTATCAGTATCTGACCAATAATCGGCTGGAGATGATATTTGAACTTCCCCTGGCCGAAGTTGTTTATGATTTTTACGACAAGCTTAAATCTGTTACACAGGGGTATGGATCTTTTGACTACGAATTGATAGATTTCAGGAAAACCGACCTTGTCAAGGTGGATATTCTGATCAACGGGGATCGTGTTGATGCGCTTTCCCAGCTGGTTCATCGAGACAGGGCGGTTGAGCAGGCAAGGCGCGCATGTGAAAAACTTCGTGATGAAATTCCGAGACAGATGTTTAAAATAGCCATCCAAGGGGCTATCGGCGGTAATATTATTGCCCGCAAGACGGTTTCAGCCTTTAGAAAGGACGTTACCGCAAAATGTTATGGCGGTGACATAACACGAAAACGTAAACTGCTCGAAAAACAGAAAAAAGGAAAAAAACGGATGAAGATGGTGGGTCAGGTAATGATCCCCCAATCCGCATTTCTGTCAGTGCTGAAAACAGACACAGATTGAGACCTTTGAAAAAAGGTCTCTGATGAAAAGGTGAATAAATGGGGAAAACCATTGCCGAAAAAATTTTTGATGCCCACCATGTTGATAACCCTGCGGAAGATATTCATGTGATCCGACTGGACGCGGTATTCTGTCATGAGATCACAACACCGATGGCAATCAATGATCTGGTCAGCCGCAACAAGGACCATGTTTTTGACCCTGATAAGATCAAGGCCGTTATAGATCATGTTACGCCGGCAAAAGACTCAAAGACCGCCGAACAGGGCAAAATCCTCAGAGATTGGGCCAGACGCCACAATATTCTTGATTTTTTTGACATCGGCAGAAACGGGATCTGTCATGCGCTTTTCCCTGAAAAGGGATTTGTGTACCCGGGTTTTACGGTGATCATGGGTGATTCCCATACCTGTACCCATGGTGCATTCGGTGCATTTGCCGCCGGAGTCGGAACCACAGATCTTGAGGTGGGAATTCTTAAGGGTGTTTGCGCTTTTCACTATCCGTCAACCATTAAAATAGACATCAGCGGCCAGATGTCTGAAGGTGTCTTCGCCAAGGATGTGATCCTTTCAGTGATCGGCCGCCTGGGTGTTAACGGTGCAACCAACAAAGTCCTGGAATTTACCGGGTCGATTGTGGATGCCATGACCATGGAATCGAGGATGACGCTTTGCAATATGGCTGTTGAAGCCGGGGCAACCTCAGGTATCTGCTTTCCTGACATGACAACAGTTGAATATTTATGGGAGTTCATTAAAAATGAATATTCCGATAAAAAAGAAGCTCTTGATGATTTTAACCGGTTTCTTTCTGATGCTGACGCCCGGTATGATCAGGTGATTGAGCATGATGTAAGCCGCCTGGAACCGCTGGTTACCTTTGGATATAAGCCTGATCAGGTAAAACCGGTCAAGGAAATGGAAGCCATAAAGGTGGACCAGGTGTACATAGGATCATGTACTAATGGAAGAATCGAAGATCTCAGGGTTGCCGCTCATGAGCTTAAAGGTCAAAAGATCAGTAATTCCGTGCGGGGCATTGTCTCTCCGGCTACACCAAAGATTTACCGCCAGGCGATGGAGGAAGGGATTCTGAAAATATTTTTGGATGCGGGATTCTGCATTACAAATCCGACATGTGGCGCCTGCCTGGGTATGAGCAACGGCGTATTAGCCCAAGGCGAAGTCTGTGCATCCACAACAAACAGAAATTTCAACGGACGCATGGGCAAAGGAGGTATGGTGCACCTTGTAAGCCCTGCTACAGCGGCAGCTACAGCAATCGCAGGTTACATTACAAATTCCAAACTTTTCAAAGGGTGATGGCAAAATCTGACTTTTTACGAGACCGTCAAAGGATGAAGGATATATCATGAAAAATTTTAGCGGAAAAGTTCTCTTCCTTGATAGAAATGATATCAACACCGACGAAATTATTCCGGCAAAATATCTTTCTGAGATTTCCAAGCAGGCACTTCGGCCCTACCTGTTAGAAGATATCAAGATAGATGGATTCATGCCCCGAACTGATATTCAAGAAAAGAGCGTTATCATCACAAAAACAAACTTCGGATGCGGGTCTTCTAGAGAACATGCCGCCTGGGCACTTGAAGTGAACAACATTAACCTGGTCATCGCAGAAAGTTTTGCCAGGATTTTCAGACAGAACATGTTTAACTGCGGTATGATGGCAGTGGAGCTGCCGGCGAAAACCATCGACCGTATTTTCAGAGACTTTGCCGGCAAAGAAACCTACCTTGAAACGAATCTTAAAAAAAATATCTTTATCATAACAGCTAACGAACACCATTTAGAGGTATCTTTTTCAATTTCCGACTTTGACCGCGCCCTGGTAATGACCGGGGGGTGGGTGGAATATGCTGATTCGAAGTATTGAACCTGAATTATCAGTAATTATTTCTCTGATCAACCATTTATAACTTTATTGATAATGGTGCCGATCTTTTCGATGTAGCATTCCACCACATTTCCCGGCTTTAAAACTACCGGCGGGTTCCTGAATATGCCCACTCCTGCAGGAGTTCCGGTCGAAATTATGTCGCCCGGAATAAGCGTGATATCTTCACTAATGTTTTCTATTATGGCAGGAATGTCGAAAATCATATCCCGGGTATTTCCGTCCTGCATGATTTTGCCGTCTACGACAGCGGTCAACCTCAGGTTATTTACATTGTCAATCTCATCCGGAGTAACGATGAAAGGACCGGTCGGCGCAAAGCTGTCAAACGATTTTCCCCTGAACCATTGGGAATCGGAAAACTGAGCCTCCCGCCCGGACACATCATTCATGACAGTAAATCCTGCAACGTAATCGAATGCATCTGTTTTATTAATTCTTTTCCCTTGTTTTGAAATGATTACTGCAAGTTCCACCTCCCAGTCCACCTGACTGCTGCTTCTGGGAAGTATTATGGGGTCATAAGGGCCACTCAAGGCATTTGGCGTTTTACAGAATATCAGCGGTTTTTCAGGATTTTCAAAGCCTCCTTCTTTGGCATGTTCGGCATAATTTTTCCCAAGACAGATGATCTTGGAAGGGCGATGAATCGGGCTCGCAATCCGCGCTTCGATTTTTCGGCCCGGATTCTTAACCCCGGCAACCTTTTCAAGCCATCCGTCTCTGAAAAATGCTTCGCTTATATCAGGAATCTGAGGGAAGATCTCTCTCAAGTCGACTATTTTGCCATCTTTCCACAGACCAGGCTTCGCCTTACCCCTTTGACCAAATCTGACTAATCTCATGGGTCTCCTTTTTTGGAAGCTTATTTAGCAAAATTCTTCGGGCTCCCGTGTGGCATCATTTTGCAACATTTTTTGCCCGTCCGCATAGCACTTCTTTCCATACCAGTCGATCTGCCTGCATATACCACGGATCATACTGACCTCTTTGGCACAAAGCTGAAGCCTGGTAAAAAAATGGCGTAAATTGTTGATCCAGTAATCCGGATTTTCAGGATTGATATAACTTATCCTGACCAGTATATCTTTGAGCTGATCATACATCCCATCAAGTTCATGCCGACTGGCAAGGCGAGGAACAAATTCCTTGTTTTTTTCAAGGCCGGCAGTAAAAATTTCATAACATATGATCATTACCGCCTGGGCCAGGTTAAGGGATGAAAATTCGGCTGTGGGGATATTTACAAGCGCATGGCAGTACCGGATCTCCTCGTTGGAAAGCCCCCTGTCTTCCGGGCCAAAGAGCATGGCTATACGATTTTCAATGGAAATAGGAGCCAGCTTTTGAGCCAGTTTAGAAGGGTTATTCATGACCTGCCGCTGTCCTCCCAGCCGCGCCGTAGCACCAACAACATAATTAAAATGGGAAAGTGCGTCCTTGAGACCTGTGCAAATGCTACTTTTATCAACAACATCTGAAGCGGCATGAGTCGCCAATTTCAGAATTTTATTCAGGTCAAAGTTTGGGGGGTCGATGACCACAAGCCGACTGAAGCCCATATTGCACATGGCACGGGCAACAGACCCAATATTTTCAGGATGTCGTGGCTGGTGCAAAACTATAGTGATGTTGTCAAAATTGATTGTTTTGGACATCAGCCGGTAACTTCAAAGCTACTGAAAAAGAAACCTATTTCAAAAGCGGCGGTCTTGGGGGAATCTGAACCGTGTACTATATTTTTTTCGATATCCGTTGCAAAATCTCTCCGAATAGTCCCTTCAGCAGCTTCCCTGTAATTGGTGGCACCCATTATTTCACGGTATTTGGCTATGGCATTTTCCCCTTCAAGAACCATAACCACAATAGATCCGGATGTCATGAAATACGTCAGACTTTCAAAAAACGGCTTTTCTTTGTGCACTTCATAAAAACTTTCTGCTTGGTCTTTGGTCATTGTCAACATTTTCATACAAATGATCTTGAGTCCGTTGTTTTCCAATCGTTTAATAACTTCGCCGATCAATCCTTGGGCAACACCGTCGGGCTTGATAATAGATAATGTTTTTCCCATGATATTTATGTCCTTTTAATGAATTTCAAAAAAGAATATTGACCGCAAAAAAAGAAATCACTTCTGTCCGCAGGAGGTTTTTTTGATGAGACAGACAGTCTCGGTAGTCTTTTTAAGGCGTGTGGCAAGGCTGGTAAGAACTGCCTGGAAACCGGCGGACAGCTTGTTGAACTCCTGTTCAAAAAAAATAGGATCGATGATTCCTACAGTTGTATCGCCGACTGCGGTAGCGGTAGCGGTACGTGGCGTTTTGGTAATAAAACCTAGCTCTCCGATTACTTCTCCGGGCTCTAGCACCACCAATACCACCTTTTCTCCGTCCATTATTTTGGAAATCTCCACTGCACCAGATTCAATTACGTAGATCCAGTCTCCGGAACTCCCCTCCTCAAAGATGATCTGCCCATCCGTGTAGTTTTCTTCTATGGCAGTTTGAAACATGGTTATAATCTCTCCCCGAGAGCGATCGTGACATGGATTTTTATAACACGATTCGATCCCCGATTTTTGTCCTACTCTTTCTCACAGTGCCAGCACTGCATTCGACAACGTATTGCGCCTTCTTCTTTGGAATGTAAATTGCAAACGGCTTAAAACTCTCTTTTATATCTATCACTTTCATTGCATTATCAAGAAATATTACATCAATCGAATAGAAAACAAAGAACATGTGTAGTGATACAGTCCGCTCCTTTTTGAAGACAAACACAATAGCTTTGTCATCAACAGCAGAACTCGACGTAAACATAAGGCCTTTTGCTTTGCTGAGCATTGAGCTCAAGAGCCTTTTTTTTCCTGCAATAATTGAATTTTTAGTCCTGTTTATTAACACATGCAATTTCTAAAGCATATCATTTTCCATCTGAGATAAACAGAGCATAAAATCATCTGCAAAGGAGTCCTGAATCTTCTCCTCCTGTCCGAACTCAGAAACGTCGGTTGCCACATTTCTCCCGATTCCATATTCAACATCCCAACCCTTTGCTTTCAAAAGTTCAATTAATTTTTCAGCCCGCTCCTTTGTGGCGTCGTCTCCTATATTTTGCTCAGCTATTAAAAATTTCATTCCACAATCCTTTCTTTAAGACCTTTTCAAAACATTGGACACATGGACCAATGAGATATCAGAATCCTTAAGATTTTTTACAAACCGGCCGATGGTATGTACTGTTTCCGGAAACGGATGGCCGATTCCCACCGCATGCCCGTATTTTTTTGAATGTCTTTTTAGCTTGTTTAGTTGATCATAAACGGCGGATTCGTCATGAAGATTGTCCAGAAAAATGTTTCTGCCTGTAGTTGCCATATGAAGCCTTCTTGCAGTTTTATACCCCATAGAATGGCTTGATGTAAGACTGTCAACAAAAAAAAGGCCTCTTTTTTTTACAACCTGGAGTGCTTCTCTAATTTTTTTATATGACGCTGTAAATCTTGAACCCATATGGTTATTCATCCCAATGACATAAGGCACGCCGGCGATATTCTCCTCTATAATTCTCCTGATCCTGTCGGGCCCATCTCCTACATAGAGTGCTCCAGGGCCTGGATCAAAAGAATCAACGTTGTAAGGCTCCATGGGTTGGTGAAGCAAGATTTCATGTCCTTTATCATGAATCTCAAGGGCCAGATCATAAGAATATGCCAGTTGTGGCAAGATGGCAAAGGTAATGGGAACACCCAGATTCAGGAATTGTCTCGCATGGGAAAGGCTATATCCGATATCATCGATAATCAGTGCAATGCAAGGCTGATCAAAAGGGCGATTTTGATGTTTTTTCATAGCAAACGCCTTTGAAAAACTGTTGAGCCCGAAAAAACTCCCGATCAACAAACCGACACTTTTCAGCAAAAAATCCCTTCTATTCACATGCCCATCGCTTTTTAAACCTGAATATTACGCCGCAGTTATTGATTGACCGAATGCCGCATGCTAAGTTACTAAAGTATATTATCAATATTACACATAGCAATTAGTTTATGCAATATGTTGGGGTTAATGTCAATAAAAAATACCATATATGGATAAATTAATTTATTTAAACTAATATAGCCCACTAATAATGACGAATTCTTAAAAGGTCGAATTCATCTGGTTTTAGGCAATTATAATTTATTGTTTTAACAGCCGCTTAAAACGTAACACCTAAAACTTAAAACGTTCGTAAAAAGTCACTCTTTGACTTTTTACGAAACTAAATGATAAAATCTCGGAAACTAGTTCACGATCGGATTGTATCACCCGCTGAAGGGAGACTGTAGATGAAAAACAGCTTTTATATTGTTCCTGTGGGCGTAATAAAAAAACAGGATGAAAATGTATGGATTGAGGTCTACGAGAAATATAATGAGGCTCTTTTGGGTTTAGATGAATTCTCTCATATAACCGTATGTTACTGGTTTCATGAGAATGACACCCCTGAAAAAAGGAAAGTAATGCAAATCCATCCAAGAAAAAATAAGAAGAACCCTTTAACAGGGGTGTTTGCAACCCATTCCCCGTTAAGACCCAATCTGATTGCCATATCCATATGTAAGATACAATCGATAGAAGAAAACACTATTCACATCGACAAGATCGATGCGTTTGACGGGTCCCCGGTTATTGACATAAAATGTTTCATTCCCAGCAGAGCTTTAAAACAAAACATACGGTTGCCTGACTGGGTATAAAACAGAGAGAAACTATGCTTACGGACCTTTCCGGCCAGATTGAAAGAATTACATACACTAACGACCAGAACGGTTTCACCATTGCCAGAGTTAAAGTTCACGGGCAAAGGGATCTTGTAACCGTAGTGGGACACCTTGTATCGCCTGCACCAGGCGAAATCCTCAACATGCGCGGTGAGTGGGTCAACCATCCAAGATTTGGTGAGCAGTTCAAGGTGGTGGAATTCAAAACCGCGGTTCCGGCAACCGTTTATGGAATTCGAAAGTATCTGGGTTCCGGACTCATCAAAGGGCTCGGTCCTGTCATGGCCAACCGTATCGTTAAAAAATTCGGAAAAAAAACACTTGATGTCATCGAAAATGAAACCGAAAAACTGGCTCAGGTTGAAGGTATCGGCAAAAAACGTATCGCCATGATTCAAAAGGCATGGGAAGCCCAGAAGGAAATCCGCGAGGTGATGATTTTTCTCCAGACCTATGGTGTCAGCTCCGGATATGCCACGAAAATATTCAAACAATATGGAAACCGATCCATCGCTGTAGTGACAGACAACCCCTATCGCCTTGCCATTGATATTTTCGGAATCGGATTTGTTATTGCCGACAGTATCGCCGCAAAACTCGGATTTCCAAAAGATTCACCTTTGAGGGTTGAAGCGGGTATACTCTATGTGCTTAACCAACTGGCCGAAGAAGGACACGTGTACTATCCTTACAAGCATCTTTTTCAGAAATGCCGTGAGATTCTTGAGGTCGAAAGGGAGCTGGTGGAAGCGGCACTGGGAAATATCGCATTTGAAAAAAAGGTGGTCATTGAAGACCTGAACGAGACCATTGATGAATTCAAGGACAACAACAAGGCAGTATACCTCGCTAAATATTACTTCTGTGAGACCATGATCGCCGATCTTCTCAAATCGCTGGTCCGTACCCCCAAAGCTATCCGTCCGGTCGACATAGAAAAGGCTGTTGAATGGGTGCAGGAGAGACTGGATATAACTCTGGCGGACAACCAGGTTGAAGCGGTCAAATGTGCTCTTTTGCACAAGGTCATGGTGATCACCGGGGGCCCCGGTACCGGCAAAACCACTATTGTCAATGCCATTCTGAAGATATTCAAGCGACTCCGGGTCAAGACACTACTGGCGGCTCCAACCGGGAGGGCTGCCAAGCGCATGAGCGAGACCACCGGACACGATGCGAAAACCATACACCGGCTGCTGGAGTTCAGCTTCCAGAAAGGAGGGTTTCAGAGAGACGAGACAAAGCCGTTGAATTGCGATCTGCTGGTTGTGGATGAAGCCTCCATGATTGATACGGTCCTGATGCACCATCTCATGAAAGCGATCCCTTCAGGGGCCACTTTTGTGCTGGTGGGCGACATCCATCAGCTTCCGTCCGTTGGGGCGGGAAACGTATTGAACGATATCATTACATCGGGGATCGTGCCGGTTGTGGAACTCAAAGAAATTTTCCGCCAAGCCAAAACCAGCCGAATCATCGTCAATGCCCATCGGATTAATGGCGGTGATATGCCGTCTTTTCCCAAGGCAGGAGAGAATACCGATTTTTACTTCATTGAAAAAGAAGACCCCGAAGAGGTGCTCGGTATTATTCTGAAGCTGGTGAAAAAGAGAATACCGCAACAGTTCAAGTTCGATCCGGTGGATGACATCCAGGTTCTCACACCAATGCACAAAGGGATCGTTGGTGCTGGAAACCTCAACAGAGCGCTGCAGGAGGCGCTGAATCCGGGACACGAAGGAGTAATGCGCGGTGAACGAACCTATCGGCTCAACGACAAGGTGATGCAGATCCGGAACAATTACGACAAGGATGTCTACAACGGCGATATAGGAAGAATCATAGATATTGAGCCTGTGAGGCGGGAAATTGTCGTCAACTTCGACGGCAGGCAGGTATCCTATGATTTTTCGAATTTGGACGAAATTGTCATGGCCTATGCTATTTCGGTTCACAAATCCCAGGGCTCAGAATATCCGGCCGTTGTGATTCCCATTCTCACACAGCATTACATCCTCCTGCAGCGCAACCTGATTTACACAGCCATAACCAGAGGCCGGGATCTGGTGGTGATTGTCGGCACCCGGAAAGCCCTGGCCATAGGGATAAATAACGACAAAACACAAAAACGCTATACTTATTTAAGACACAGATTGAGCTGATTTTTTTTGCAACAACTCCTTATTTCTCGATATAACTCAAGAAAAATTCGGGCTGACACGGATTTTTCACTGGTTAACTCTTGCTGGAGGTTATGGTTTGGAAGGAAGTAATCTGCTGTTTAACTTTACGGCTTTTACATTTCGGACATTGGAATTTTTTCTTCTCATACTCCGAAATTTTCATGATCAGGGTAAAGGGCTTTTTACATTTTTCACAAATGAATTCGTATGTAGGCATCGTATACCTCCTTTTTCATATAAAGTCCTTTGACACTGAAGATTGTTGTACGTCTCTTACTTTTCCCACTGGTTAAAATATTCTTATTTTATACATTCTTATTGGCAAATTATCAACCCATTTTCTCAATTTGCAAAAAAAATCTTGATAAATTCACAAAAAGTCGAACTCATCATAAAAGTTTTCCTTTCAAATATTTCTGTCTTTTTGGCTCCGGAAATTTTTCAATGGCATACCGCAACATGATGCGGGGCATCTTTTTATAATATTTTTTCATGAATATCTCTTCAGTGGTAATATGACGCTTTCCGATTTCTCGCAGCATCCATCCTACGGCTTTATGAATCAAATCTTGTTCATCCAACAACAGAATTTTTGAAATTTTGAGTGTCTCTGTGTAATTATCATGCTTAATAAAATGGAACGTCGACAATATTGCAATTCGCCGTTCCCACAAATTTTTAGATTTTGCAAGGAGGTAAAGCGGTTTTTTGCCTTTGTCCATTAAGAAGGCGCCCACAATATGTTGAGCCGACCCGTCAACAAGATCCCAGCTATTTATAAATTGTGTGTTCTGTAAGTACAGCTCATAAATTTTCTTTTTTACAGTTTCATTTCCCTTTGAATATTTGCTGACAAGTATCAAGAGTGCAAAAAACCTCTCCTCATGAATCGTGGACCTGAGTAATTGCATAACTTCCTTTATTGTTATTGCCTGATATTCTTTGGCCAGCTTCCTTAAATCAGGAACCCTGACCCCTATAAAAACATCACCTTCACCATATTCACCGGGACCGGTTTTAAAAAATCTCTGTAAGACTTTAGCTTTGTCCTTGCTCCCGAGTTGTTGTAACTTTCTTCGAATATTTCGCACTGTCATGGCATTAAACTCGATTTAGCCCTTTGAAACAAATTATCGCATTTAGAAATCCGTTTTAAACATTTCTTCCAAGTGGAAACAGCGGTATTGGTTTTTTCTGTTTGAAGTTAACCAACAGAATACCTGACACGATCAACAACAGGGCTATAATAATATTGACCGTGATCGGTTCCCCCAGAACAAGTCCTCCCAACAAAACCCCTGAAACAGGCATGATGAAAATAAAAGAATGCAGAGCCACGGCACCGTATTTTTGCAGCAAGGTAGTCCATGCTACAAAACAAAAAGAAGCCGCTACAAGGCCCTGGTATAAAAGAGCGCAAAAAACTTTTGCGTCAACATGGGCTATCATGGTGCTGTCCCAAACAAATCCTTCGAGAAAAAAGAAAGGAACCGAAAATATCATGGGATAAAGCACCATATGAAAAGGTTTAAAGGCATGTATAATCCTTTTGGTGTAAACTGCGTTGCAGGCCCAGAGAAAAGCTGCGAAAAGGATTATTAGATCCCCGACCTGAAAATCGGCTGTGACTCCTTTTTTTTCCATAAATACAAAAATCACTCCGGCAAACCCAAGCATGATTCCAAGGGTTTTTCTTTTGGTAATCAGGTCTCCGGAAATGAAAAAATGTGCCAGAAAAAGTGTAAAAAATGGTTGCAAATTGACCATCAGGGTTGCTCGGGAAGCATTACTTTTGCTGATTCCGAGATAAAACAGTGACAGTTGCACCGTAAACATCATGGAGATAATCAGTAGCTGATGAACCTGTCCTTTCTTGATGTGAAAGGATCTGCCAGTAATTCGAGCCCATATAAAAACCGCCACCGAGGCCATACTGAAACGGAGCCCGGCGGTGGTAAATACACCCAGTCCGGAAAGACTGATTTTAATAGCAACGGCATTAGCACCGAACAATGCGCACAGAAATACGGTAAAGATGGCGGCTAAAAAGGGAAGTTCCTGATTTTCTACTAAACCGTTATACTGTGTCATAACAGCGCTGGAAGCTACTTTTTTGTGGGTAGATTGTCCATTCAACGTCCAAATCGTTTTTGACAACAGATGCAATGTGTTCGTCGAAATAAAAGTGTCCTATGAGCCACTCTTGGTACCTGTAGTCTATTACCAGATGATTATCGTCGATTATCTGCATAATGCGGCATTTTGAAAGATCCTTGATGCCTGTTCCTGAAGCCTTTAATACCGACTCCTTTGACGTCCAGTAGCGATAAAAAAGGATGAATGGGTCTGTGTCTGAAAGTTCCCATTCATTGTCATGGGCTGTTTTTTTGAAAAGAGCCTTTGAACAAGGCCGGATCTTTTCGAGATCAATACCAATCGGTGTTGAAGCAACCACGCCAGCAACATATTTGAGCTTGTGAGTAAGGGACCAGTAATGCCCATTAAAAGGCAAAGGGACACCTTTTTCATCTTTTTTAAGATCGCTTAATTTGATGTGGCTCTTTTTAGCGGATATTTCAAGGGCTTTTCTGGCATGTTTGCTTAGAAAGGAAACCTTTTCCCTACCTGTAAATTGTTGTTCTTTATCAGGAACAGCAAGAATTACCGGATAGATAATAGAGTTTGGGGTTTGGGGTTTCGGGTTTGGGATTGTATCCATATTAATTCGAATTGCGTTTTGCACTCTACGCTTTGCGCTTCAACTTCAACGCTTCATCATATACCTTTTTTTTCGGAAGGCCGTATTTTTTGCCGATGATTTTTGAAATCTCGGAAAGTTTGCTTTCTTTTTTCTCCAGCGCTTTCATTATCTCGGCTCTAACGGTCTTAAGAGAAACTTCTTTGCTCTCTTCACATCCCGTTACTAAAAGAGTGCATTCGCCCTTTATTGCCGGTCGTGCATCCAAGCTGGAAAGAATTTCAGATAAAAAGCCCCTAATAAATTCTTCATGTAACTTGGTCATTTCCCGGGACAGAACACCGTACCTGTCACCCATAACATTTATGATTTCCTTTAATAATGTCAAAATTCGCTTTGGAGATTCATAAAATACCATGGTTCTGCTTTCACCGGCAAGGACTTGAAGTTGCTTGAGCCGCTTTGCTTTCTTTTTAGCGGGGAATCCTATGAAAACAAAGGAATCGGTTGGCAGTCCTGAAACACTGAGAGCGGCAATGGCCGCAGACACACCGGGAATGGGAATAACTCTAATACTGTTAGCAATGGCTTCTTTTACGAGCCTGTAGCCCGGGTCGGACACTGATGGTGTGCCTGCATTTGATACCAGGGCCACCGATGATCCGGCTTTGAGCCTATTAATAAGATCCGGCGTACGCTCACCTTCATTATGTTCATGGCAAGAGATCATATGACATTTAATATTGTGATGTGCCAGCAGTCTGCCTGTATGTCTTGTATCTTCTGCGGCCACAAGATCGACGTTCCCGAGGATATTGAGAGCTCTTATGGTAATATCGTCCCTGTTCCCAATGGGAGTGGCAACCACGTAAAGTGCGCCTAGTTCATACATATGCGAGTTCGAAGGCATTTTTAACGATCTCTATGTAAGGGTTCTTTTCTGCAGTAACTATGCTTACAACATCAAACCTTGCTTTTACATTATGCTGTTTCGAGGCTTTTAGATAGTAGAGTGCCACCATCGAAATTTTACGCTGCTTTTTAGGTGTTATGGCCCATTTGGGATTCCCGAAAAGGCCGGATTTTCTTGCTTTGACCTCGACAAAGACAAGTGTGTCCTTATCTTTTGCAATAATGTCGATTTCGCCCAGCTTGTTATGGTAATTCTGTTCCAGAATCTTGTATCCGTTCTTTTTAAGGTGTCTGACGGCTATGGACTCACTTTCTTTACCGAATTGCTGTCGCTTGTTTAGCATTAATTTTAAGACCTTTGATCTTTTGTAACAGTTTAGTTCTTTGAAAAAAATCGATTTCCCAGTAGCTTCAGGTATAATTCAATTTTATGTCCTGCTTTCAGCGGGACTTGAGTGGATTATGGATCGCCTTCAGCAATCATAACATTCATTACGTCTTTCTCTTTAGAACCTGGTATGATGCCTTTTAGAAATGCCACAACAACAATGGTTCCATCTTGATTCTTGTATTCTGCCTTTGCAGAAGCCCAACCATTATCTTCAATATCTGTAATAGTAAAATCACATACGACTTTGTCCCCAAAATAAACTGGCTTCTTAAAGCTCAAATTCATTTCCGAGGCCAACCACCCAATTTGTCCTCCAATTTCGGAGATCATACTTGCCACCAAAAACCCATGGCAGATAAGACCTTTGAACCCCTTCACCTCTGTAAATCGTTCATCAAAATGAACTGGGTTGTAATCTCTGGTAATATCAGCAAACAGAATCACATCCCTCTCTGTGAATTTACGCGAAACGGAAAACGTATCACCCACATTTAATCCCTCAATAGCTTTCTTTCTGATATGTGCCATCCAATTCAACCTCATTGTAAATATGAAATTACATAGCGGTCGCTCATCTCACGCTCGTTCGCACCGCCGGCCGACTTTCCTAGTAGAATAATCCCTATCAGTTGTCAACCAATATTCCAATGGGCGTCCCCAATATCTATCTAATAAGTGTTTTATCCATAGTCCCGTTAAAAAAAGGCCAAAGCTTTGATCAAGTCTTCGGCCAAATTTAAAATTATAAGTTGAGGTAATTGTCAGCGGGATTATTGATAAAACAAGGATGTGCGAAGCCGCCAATCATTCTGGCATGAAATATGCTATATGGGTAAAATATCCACTCCCTCTTTTTCATTATAATTACAGTGAGTAATATTGCACACTCTTGAAAAAAATAAAAGCTAAAACTTCAATTCCCTACTTTAAATATTTAACCAAAATGACAAAATAAAGAAAATAAATCTTAAACCTCAAAAGAATTCTGGAAAAACTGAGGCAAAGCTACCGCGAAGCGGTTTCGTCCATCTAATTGATCTAACAATGTTTTGACTGGTTTTCAAACCAGTGATTTCTCCAACATACTTGAAGAACTGAATCTCATGATCTAATCTCAACGAGTGTTTGGGGCAAGGAACCCTCGCATGGATGCGCATAGAGCCCTGCATCATATCAATATTCACGGCATCGAAGGCAAGGTCATTTTTAGGGACTCACCGAATTATTCAAATTTTTTAAAGAAACGTATTGACGGAAACAAAAATCCCATGTTTCGCCTGAATGAGCAAGGTTAGGTCAATGGTTTGTTTTTTGCCCGTTGCGGTTTTTGTTCGCTGAGTGTTAAGATTAGGCAACAAATTTCAGGCCGGGATAAAATCTGGCCTTTTTTATTGGGGAATAGTATATATTGTTGATCTTTGCAACCGTAACGGGATGCTGTACACTGGAATTACGGCAAAGATAGAACGTCGAATGAAATAATGGTAAAGGCCTCATGTCGATATATTTCCAAAACAAGGAACATGTTGTGGTAGGGGTCATTTCGGACACTCATGGTCTCCTTGTGCCGGCGGCCATAAAAGCCCTTCACGGTGTTGATCTGATTATTCATGCCGGAGACATTGGCAATACCGGGGTTATGGATGAACTGAAATCCATCGCTCCGGTCGTGGCTGTCCGAGGCAACATGGATATGAATGAAGATCTAAGGGAACTTCCCGAAACAGAGGCCATCCAGGTCGGTGATGTTCTGCTGTATATCATTCATGGCATTCATAACCTGGATATTGCTCCGTCGAAGGCTGATTTTGACGCTGTAATCTTCGGCCATCTCCATTATCCTTCTGTTTCGCAACAAAACGGCGTGCTCTTTGTGAATCCCGGCAGTGCCGCACAGCCCCGCCGGAATTCTTCGGCGTCGCTGGCCTTACTCCATATTCGGGGAAGTTCCATAAAAACACAGATCGTGGACATTGATGATTGATCAGTATTAAAAGCCTATGAACAATATAGGGAATGGTGATAAAATATTGACATTTCCTGCCTGATAAAATTTATCTGTCTGATTTAAATGAATAAAATAGAATCCAGCAAAAAAGATCAAAGTGTTGTGCGCTTAGTTTTTTTATAATCAAATGTCAATATTTCACCATGGTCACGATATATCCAGAAAACAATTATGCGGGTCAATTGCCAAATTTTTCCTTTTGGCTGGAGGCCATAACTCGATAGTATAGGAATTTCCTTTTTTGGACACAGACCCGCCTGCCATGCGAGGCATAAGCGGGCAGGTGAACACAGATTGTCAAGATTCTTAAATTGCAAAATAACAATATTATCTGTGTATATCTGCGAAAATCTGCGTCCTATTTAACTTGAATTAACAGGGTCAACCGGACTGGGAGAACTGTATAGAAGATATCGATTACCAAAAAGTTGTCAGCGTCTGGTACTCGCTGGGAATAGTTGACGGTGGGGATCATTCATTCAAACTGCTCAAATCTGATCCACGGACTGAAAAGGATGTTCAGATCCAGGTTTTTAGTAAGTGTCTGGATTGGTTGAAGACAGATTGATGCATAAGGTTTTCATCATAGCGTCTTAAAGGTATTTGAAAGAAATAAACATGGCAATCAGACCTTCAGTGGGTGTGGCAGCGATTGTCATTAAAGATCATAAGGTGTTGCTTGGTAAAAGAAAAAAAGCTCATGGAGCGGGAACTTGGGCTTTCCCAGGCGGTCATTTAAAATTCAATGGGTCTATTGAAGAATGCGCCCAAAGAGAAGTCTTTGAAGAAACAGAAATACATATCAAAAATATCAGGTGCGGCACGTTCACAAATGACATTTTCCGAGAGGATCAAAAGCATTATGTCACCCCATTCGTTTTTTTCATAATCCTTATTGCCGATATGCACCTGGTAAAATCTATAGAACACGATTTTACTCATGAGTAAAGTAGAGTCTATATGATTTTTGCAGAATTTAGGTTATAACTTTTTTATTCTTAAATAGAGTTCGTCAAGCTGGGCCTTGACGGCTTGAGCAGGGGCATTGGTAAGCAGGCATGCCGCTTTCTGAGTTTTTGGGAAGGCGATGACGTCCCGGATGGAAGGCTGTGCGCACAAAATCATTACCAGCCGGTCAAAACCGATGGCTATCCCGCCGTGGGGCGGGGCTCC
>JAUWLP010000016.1 GCA_030613575.1 Desulfobacteraceae bacterium | reverse complement strand
GCAGATGTCCAAGGCGAGTAGAAAGAAGAATAGGAGTCGTTGATGTTCCGGGAATACTGTGATTGACTTTTTCGGCGTGATCGTGGCGCCGGAAAGCGCTGCATGATCAACAATAGCCTTGGAGGAAAAGCATTTGTTCCTTTTGAATATGTTTTTCGAAAATGCCAAAAAGAACGGATCAGGCAAATTTCAGGCACATATAGATCATGGCAAGCTTCGGAAATGGACCATCCTTCGTTCAGGCAAGGACAGTCAGGAGCTGCTTCAACTGATAGCCCTGGGATGTGGCGGTGTTAGTTTTGTGCCCCAACTCCCCAGTGATTTGAGCCATTTGCTTCGGAATCGGACAAGGCCTCTTCGTATCGAATTCATGCTTGGCTGCCATGCTCCTGGAGAATGTGATATAGGCCAACATCCTACGCTCGGCAGTGGAGTGCAGGTAGACCCTGATGGTTCAGTCAGGCATATAAGAAAAAAGGATTCCCGCCACCTGCCATCAAAGTTGAGAATCCGTAAACCTGCCATGGGGACGGGCAATTTGCACTACTTTCTGCTCGGGTACGGTCCGCAGTTGAGCCCTCGAAATGATGTGGATGTCTATGATTTTAGTGATCCATTTCACCGGATTGTCCGGTTTCACTCACTCTTTAGTCCACACGCGCGGGTTACTGA
Source organism: Desulfobacteraceae bacterium (assembly GCA_030613575.1). Taxonomy (GTDB): domain Bacteria; phylum Desulfobacterota; class Desulfobacteria; order Desulfobacterales; family UBA11574; genus S5133MH16. The sequence goes on along the minus strand of JAUWLP010000016.1, from coordinate 22,395 downwards.
TCCGGTTCTTTTTCTTGAGAAGCTACACTATAAGGCTGTTCTGAAATCCCGCTTTCCCGCAAAGCTTTCCATGCGACGACTACGTCACTTACTGCAAGAGCACCTTGCTATAGATACTATGCCATGGATAGAAAAGGGTTGCGATTTTGAAAAGGAATGGAACGTACTTCGCCCGTGGCAACAGCGGGTAGTCCTGCCGCTGCTGGATGCGTTGCGCCACGTAATGGATGCGTCCCCAAAGATAGGAAAGCCCTTGGATAAATCAGGCATTGTATTGATGAACCGACCGGATCGCTTTTGCCCTCCTACGGTATCCCCTCGTTGGATTGGGGTGCTGGATCGTCTATTTCCCAATATGCAATTCATTGTGAACCTTGCAGAAAAGGCGGCATCTGATTTTCCGGTACCCATCAGAAGAAAGCGCCTTCAACTTCCCTTACCCACTAAACAGAAGCAGCCAATGCGGCGGTGCCGACCGCCAAGAGGAGCGATTCTGCTTGTTGATGTGGACAGCCGACTGCCGAATTTGGCTTTAATGAAGCTTAGTAGTTATTTCAAGAAGCAGGGCAAGCGGGTAGTCATTGCGGGGAAGGACTGGTTCATAAAAGGTGTGAAAACAGTCTATGCCAGTTGTGTTTTCTTTACCCCTCAGTCACGCAACAAGGTAACGAAACTGCGAGATTTCTACGGAAAACGTATCGATGTCGCAGGTTCCGGAGTTGATCTCAAGCGCCGTCTGCCCGAGGAGATAGAAAACGCGACCGCCGACTTTGGCCTTTACCCAGAACTCAAAGACCGGGCAATCGGCTTTCTAACGCGGGGTTGTCCATTTGAGTGTCCTTTCTGCATTGTGCCGATCAAGGAAGGTAAAACGCGACAGGTTAGTGACCTGGACGAACTATTACAGGGCCGACACAAGTTGATCTTGTTGGATGACAACATATTGTCTCATCCCAAGGCCGCTGAGTTTCTCGAGGAGATGGTTCGGCGTGATATCCAGGTCAATTTCAATCAGACACTAGATATCCGGCTGGTAAACAAGAAAAACGCAAGATTGTTGCGACAGCTACGCTGTTCAAACGTCAGGTTTTCCCGTCACGTTTACCATTTCAGCATGAATAGCCTCCGTGACATGGAACTGATTCGCCGCAAGTATCACCAGCTGGGATTCGGAAATAGTGATAATGTTGAATTCATTTGCATGTACGGATACAACACAACATTGGCGGAAGACGTGAGGCGCTTTTGCTTCCTACGGGCTCTTCCCGGGGCCTATGTGTTTGTTCAATGCTATAAACCGATCCCCGGAGGGCCGCATCCGGATTTGTCAGATTTTTTTGATGATGATGCTGACAAACACATTGATGAACTTATCAAGATCGTATTCCCTCAAAACATGAAGAGCATGGAAAAGTACTATCGGTGGTTGAGTAAATCCTATGCCCAGACGTTCGGAAAGTTGCATGAAGGTTTAGTTGATACCATTTTTAGGTATAATTACAGGCATAGGAAAGGGCGATACATTTCCTCCCTTGCCAGGTTGAGAAAGATGTAAAATGAACCAGGGTCGGATAGTTGCATTCCGCAGTCAGTTTCAATCGTCGCCATAAGCGATATGGCCAGCTTTTTCAGAACCGTTATGTCTTGGATTATGGGAACTGAAGGCAAGACCCCCGCCACGGGTCAACCCTTCTCCACCGAACATCCATTATAGATTATTCAGCCCGGCCTGGCCTCCGCCTCGGAGAGTGCGACTCGTTTACCTATCATAGGCTGATTTGATTTTTGGATATGAAATCACAATCAGGCAGACGAGCAGTGTCAACAGAACAAGGAGACGCTTCATTTTGGAACGATTCATTTTGTCAACGGTTTTATCAGATGCCTTTGGTTGATTCATCAATTCAATTTCTCCTACCATTTATTTTTTAGTCCATCATCTGCATTCACCTGCTTTGCAGACATGACCGTTACGACTCCTTCCATCAGGTCATAATCGTTAATCCGGCTGTCGTACATTGCTTCTGTTTGTATTGGCGGTAACTTGCAGATGCCGGTGAGCGATACACGGACCGGGGTATGAAAAATAATTTCATTGCTGTCGGGCCTCTTCCGTTGAGGCTGGTTTATCCCCAGAAAAGTCAACAATCGATCATCCCGGATATCCTGGTATTCCGGATGGAAATTTTTATTTTTAAGACTCTTTGATTTAGGTAAACGGTCCAGGCGTGTATTGACAATTTCAAAGCACGACGGGATGCGGTCATTTATGATCAGGTTTTGGATTTTTTGGGTTGCGCGGATACGCACCCTTGAAAAGATCAGATCGTTTTGACGGAGTTTATCCATTTGTACTGACTCGCCGGTTTCATCTACGTATTCCCGGTAAATGCGTAAGGGATTTTTTTGTTTGTTTAGGTTGTGGTTGGGAGTGAGGGGCCGATAGCCGGATACTTCCACCATATAGTAGAACATACCGCTGTTGGATGTAAGTATGATGCTTTTTTCTTTGAGCGATTCGGAGATAATCTTCGCTTTCTGTATCCGAACGGTTTTCCCGTTAAATTGGATATCAACATCCATGGGTTTGGGCACGATATCCTTGTAGTATTCGTTCAGTCCCCTCAGCACAAAGGCCCTGTCCTGGGTCGAATACAGGCCGTCGATGGTTTTGGCCACCGATTCTAAAAGGCGTTGGGATATTTCGTTTTTTTGAAAATGCCGGGCATGAAGGTACAGGGCAAAGCCGAGGTTCCGTGCTTTGGAATAAAAGTCGCCTCCATAGTCCCGATGCTCCTTGAGCCCACGGGCATGAAAATTCTCTATATTTGACAACACCTGTTGCATGGCATTTGTCATGCCGGCTTGTTTGAGCATGGCAGCCATCATGTAGAGACCAACCAGGTTGTTTTTGAATTTGGCGCGATCGTAAAGGTGGTTGATCAAGGATTTTTCCAGGCGACCTTCCACTGATAAGAGATACGCTGCATATAATCGGGTAAAGTTGCTGATCCCATAGCGTTCGTTGCGGTCCCGGCCGGCGGCGATATCCGCCAGGGATCGGTAAATGCCCCGGATCATGTCATCCGGTATGGGGAGTTTCTGTGCTTTGGCGTTTAGAAGCACATCGTCGGCATACACGGAAGCGTAAGAGTTTACCCTGTCACCACCTTCCCAGTAGCTGAAAGCACCGTCGCTTCGCTGCATGCCATGTAATTTTTCAATGCCGGCGATCAAAAGGGCTTTACGATCAGCCTTCAATGCTTCCGTCTGATCCTCTGATTCGCCCTTGAGAAATGGCTCTGCGTATAACATTGCCAGCATTTTGGAACTGGTTTGCTCAGCACATCCATAAGGGTAACCGATCAGATTGTTGAAACTCCCTTTGAGCCGAGTTATCAGCAGGTCGGATATGGCGATTTCCACCAGGGGTGGGCTTTCTGCAAAATATTGATCCGGAATCGTCAGTTCCACCCGGCCGGCATTTTCACCGCTGTATACGCGGGTGTTCAGGACACTGGCCGTGTAAATCGGCAGTTCTACATCATAAAAGAATTCCTGGTTGCCGTTATGTGCCGATAGCTTCAATAGGCCTTTGCCTTGGGAAAGGGCCTCAAGGCGGCAGGTTAAGAGGGTATTTGTATTGGACGCAACAGTTACTTCCGGCGGCAACATTTCCAAGCGGAGGTTTTCAGACAAAGTTGCATTCAGCGTAAGGGTCAATGCCTGATCTGTGGTGTTGAAAATCCGTACAGGGATATCCAAAATATCCCCGGACAGCATGAACCGGGGGGTAGTCACTTTGACAATGACATCATCTTTGACTGTCATGGACTGATGGGCCACGCCGACACGGTCATTGGTGATTCCCAGGGCCACGACTTCGACCTGGCCGCTGAAATTGGGAACATCCAGTATGATTTCAGCTGTTCCGTTTTTATCAACCGGTATCAAACCAGACCAAAATAGGAAGGGTTTGACGCGTTTAGCTCCGGTTTCCGGTGCCAGATGCTTCTTTAGTTTGGCCAGCATACGGGCGTCGTCACCACCAATGGACAACAGTTTGCCCTTAATAAGATGGTGCATCACCTGGTCGTACAGGTCATACAGGGCCACCTTCATGGAATCTTGTTGGTAGAAAAACGCGAACGGGTCCGGAGGCTGCTGATCCACGATTTGAAGAATGCCGGTGTCCACCACGGAAATCATTACCATGGCGTCTTTTTGATCCGTCATAACATTCAGGCGCACCTGTTGACGACTTTGGGTGCGCTCCGGAACATCAAGGGCTACCTTCAGGCGGTGTTGTTCTCGATTTGGTTTGATGAAGCGATGTCCTTTGGCCCGAAACGGCTGAAGCGCACTGGGTTTATCTGTGGGCCGTACAACATACGCATGCAGATAGGCACCATCTTGTAAATCAAAATCCAACGGTATCTCTATAGCGGCCGTGTTTGCATCGAGGTTGTAAAACCTGTGCCACAGCACTTTGTCGCTTTCTACGGTGACCAGTAACCGGCCACTGATCGGAGACCGAATGCCGGCCTTGAGTACATCGCCTTGGCTATAATACTGATCGTTGAATTCCAGTTCCACCCTGGCCATGTCATCAGTGGGGCCCATGCTATCATAGCTCCAGCCATATACGTTGAATTCGACGCTGGCGCTGTGACCGGTCAATCGATCTGTTACAACCAGGGCATACCGGCCGGCGTCTGATAGCTTGCGTTTCACTACCTGCTCCGGTGTTACAGTGAACGAGCTCACGGTTTTATATTCCCGGTTCCAGCGATATTGGCCTTGTTGGTTATAGCTGTAATGCCAGATTTGGCGTTTGAGGGTGGCATATAGTGGCCGGATGACTTTTTCTTTGGTTAGCGGATCGATCAGTACGGTCTGGAAACGATAGGGCGCGCCGCTGCTTTTGGGTTTCTCCACAAGTTGAACGCCCACCATCATTTCATAAGGATAGAGCGTCAGGGCTTTGTATGTCGACACTCCGCGGCCATCATCAAAGATCGTAGCGGCGATTTGTCCTTCGAGAATCGAGGGGGCTTTCTGCTCTACCTGGGTGGGAAAGATCGCCTGGCCGTGTCCATTTGCGTCCAGGATGATGGATTTCTTGATGTCCATGTATGTGATTGGGTTGTCCCGGGCCAGAATCCGGTTGGTAAAGCTGAAGCCGTCAAAACCTTTTGGCTTGAAGTTTTTGGCCACGGCATGCAAGCGTACCTCGCCGGATAGACCGGCCGCCGGTGCGCCGAATAAATACATGGATTCCACAGTCGCCTTAAGGGGTGTACCGGTTTTGACATGCTCCGTGTCCACGAATATCCGATTTTTAATCCGCTGGGGCATAAATGCCTCAACCCGAAAATGTTTTCGGCCGATTTCCCGGTCTCCCAGCATTACGCGAATGCGATATCGACCGGTCTTATGACTTTTGGAAATGTGGAGTGAAACCGTACCCACTCCCACCTGATCGGTTTTGATAACCTCATCAAAAACCGTTCCATTGCCAGGGTCGGTGATGTGGATTCTCACCGGCAGCTCTGCCAAAGATTGATATTGTTTATCCTTAATGATTGTTATGAAACGGGCATCACCGCCAGGTCGTATCAGTTCGCTCTGGAGGTAGATCATGGCCCGGTAAGTGGCTTCCAGCGGCTTTGGCCTGCCAAAGGTCACTTTGTTCAAAGGATTGTTGAAGACCAAAAAGTTTTTGTCTTCGTCTTTTTCCACCACGATGGAGCGAAGATGTTGATCCACCAAGGCGTTTCGATCCAGAATGAACACACCCTCCTCATCGGTCTTTCCTTTTGCTACCAATGCATTCTTTGCAGAATAGATTGTGACCTGGGCATCGTCTACAGGTACAGCGCCGGCCAGAGAAACGGCTGTAACAAACAGCTGATCACGACTGAGCCGGGCGCTCAGACCAATATCGCTGATGAATGCTGTTTTGACGGCGGTGTAGTTTTTGAAACGGATGCTGAAACGGTAGATCCCGCTCTGCCATTTTTCAAGGAGTGATGTCAGGCCGATTCGATGCCGGATGATATCATTTTTTCGATAGTCCAGAACCAGTTCTGTGTTTAGGATCTCTTCGGACACCTTATAAGATGATTGCTGGTTGCCTCCCAGGAAATTAATAAAGTAGCGGAAGTTTTGATCAGCCAATCGTTCTGCGATGAGTGTGACGCGCTCGATGTTGGTGGCATTGAATCCGATGGTCCCCTTGGTGGACAAATAGGGTTTGTCGCTGTCGAAACGTAAGCTTGGTCGGCGGTCTCCCATGGTAATGGAGAAGCTTTTATCCGCTTTCAGTTCAAACCGGTAGGAATCCTGCATTCCTTTTTTGAACGTAATCCGATAGGTTTTATGAGGCTTAAAATCGCCTGTAATATTATAGTAGTACTGACTGTGGCGGCTTAGTTTATAGGTTGTGCGTTCTTTGGATGGAATATAGGTGGCACGGCTGATTTCAAAGCTTTCCAGGCCGTCGATTTTTACATGGGGATGTATGGATGTGTTGACGGAAAAACCGTTGGGAAGATAGACACGGATGCCCAGACCTCCGTCCGTCATGGCTTCGAAGCGAGGCGGATCTTGAATCACAAGGCTTCGCCGTCGCTTGTCCAGTTCAATGGGTGCTGCTTCCTCCGTAAAGGTCCGAGAAAAGGCCTGTGTCAAGGTTTTGCCTGCCGTGGAAGCTAATTGCGGGCCCACGGCAACTGCCACGGCAGCTTCCCCTGTTGGTTCTTTGATATCGATCAGGAATGTCCGGGCGTTACTTGCCGGTGAAATGCCAAAGGACAGCGATATCTCGGCCAGGGCTTGTTTTTTAAACACCTGCAGGTTCCGGCGGAGGCTCTGAAAGTCGATGATATCGTTGAAGGTTAACCGGATCGTTCCCCGGGCTTCTCGAAAAAACTGCGCGTCTTGAATGAAGAGGGGCTCGGTTTTTAAGGGCACGGCCTTGCCCGAGACCTTTTGCTTTTTGAAAAAATCGGGGTTTAATCGGCATTGGTAAATTGTGTCGGCCCGTAAAGGTTCGGTTGGATAGAAACGAATGGCATTCGCTGTTTCAAATTCAAAACTGCCTTTTAGCCCGTCGGCCAGAATCACCGGCTGGTTGGTGATACGGCCTATTGTTTCTTCTTTCAGGGCTGTTGACAGTCCAAATAAGATAGAGGGAGCGTTTACAGCCACTGGCTCATCAAATGATCGCAATTTCAGATCTTCGCCATAGGCTCCGTTACACATTAACAGCAGGGTGAGAAATCCTGTGAGAAATAATATCCGTTTCACTATCTACTCCTTTGTTATCAATATCTGACTGCGGTTAATTTTAGCACTGCTGTCCATGCATGCAATTTGGTGGTTTCCAGGGTTCAAATTGACAAAGAGATCGTCACCGGAACGGGACAGCAACGGTTTTTCCCGATCAATAAACCAATACACAGTAGGATCGGGCTGAAAGCTGAAACATTTGAGCTGAATTTTTTGAAAGACATCGTCCCGGTACCGATCCAGCGTTAGAATCTCCTTGTCATAAGGAGAAACGATTTTAGGAGCATTGGCCACCAGCTGTTCGTAACAGGGATGGAATTTCAAATCGTCCATGGTGTTAATGAGTCCGCTTTCCATCAGATGGGCCAACACCTCGGCGCGCAGCAGTTTGCAAGGCCGGATTCGATCCACACCGTCAATGATCCAGTCCATTTCCATGGTTCTGCAGCCGCCGTCCAGGATGATGGGATCGGTGCAGATCTCTGTTTGCGTGAGTCCTCGGGGTTGCTGAAACCAGGCAAACTGGTTGTTTTGGCTCAAATAGCGAAAGATATCGAACACTACATCGCTGGTGGCGTCGATACCGGTCAGTTCTTCCGTGGGTCGGCCGTTGAAATTTCCCAGCCAGACGCCCACGGTGAACTCCTTGTTATATCCGATGGTTAGCAGATCCCGGTTTTTAGAGGAGGTGCCGGTCTTGAAGGCCACTTTGGGGATGTCTGCGCCGGACTCCCAATAAGCGGACATTTCCTTACGAAAGCCGTCAGCCAAAATCTCTGATACTAAAAAAGCGGCTTCAGCTGAAAAAAGCGGAATTGCAGTGTGCTTTGATGAATCGGACAAGTCGTAAACCAGGGGGCGGAGGCTGCCATTGTTTGCAAATGCTGTATATAGTCGGGTTAAATCCAGAAGGGATATCTCTACGTTCCCCACGGCGATACCCGCACCATAATAGGCTTTGGGACGGTGAACCGACAAGATACCTGCCTGTTGTATCAGTTCGTAGAGGGAGGCATCTCCAAGCAAAAGATTGAGCGCGATGGCCGGAATATTCAAAGAGCCTTGCAATGCTTCGTCTGCGGGAACGATACCGAAAAAGCGGTCGTTAAAGTTTTTCGGCTCATAGTGTTTGATGTAGAACGGAAGATCAAAGAGTTTCTGCTTGGGAGTGATCAGACCGGTATCCAGGGCCCGGGCATACACAAACGGTTTGAGAGCTGAACCAGGGGAACGGATCATGCGGGCACCATCGTTTTGTCCGCCATGTTGTTGGTCGTAAAAACTTTGGGACCCCACATAAGCTCTCACGGTCATAGAGGGATTATGAATGATTACAGCCGCGGCATTATGCACGTCATAGGTGCGCAGCTGGTCCACCCGGGTTTGGAGCAGTTGCCGTGTGAACTCGTATAAGGGTAAATAAAAGGCAGTTCTAATTATGGCATGACCCTCGCGGTCTTGGGCAACGGATCGTGAGAAATGAGGTGCCCGAAAGGTAGCATGTTGACGCCGGCCTTGAATCGGCTCTTGCAACGCCCGCCGGGCCTGATCCGGTTTGATGACGTTACTTGTAATAAGCGCGGCAATGACCCGTTGCCGCTTGGATGACAAATCATTTGCCCGATCCGGCCGGTTGGCATTCGGGTTTTTGGGAATGATGGTAAGAATGGCGATTTCAGATATTGAAAGCGCATGTAACGGCTTGTTAAAATAAAAATGAGCGGCTGCGGCAACGCCTTCGATATTGCCTCCGTATGGGGCAAGATTCAGGTAGATGTCAAGTATCTCAGACTTTTTGAAATGATATTCCAATTGAAGGGCCGTAAAGATTTCCGCTAGTTTGTTTTGGAGAGTTCTCGGCTTGCGGTTCATCATGCGGGCCACCTGCATAGTGATGGTAGAGCCTCCCATGAGCCGGTGGGTAGATAGATTGTGCCATGCCGCCCGTATCAGGGCAATTGGATTGATGCCCAAATGAAAATAAAAATAACGGTCTTCAAAACACAGAATCGCCTGTTTGAGTATTTCGGGAATTTCGTCTCTCTTTACCGGAAAGCGCCAATATCCATCCGGGCTGAGGTGCATCCGGATCAGGCGATTCTCTCTGTCATAGATTCGCTGGGCTGGGGGTTTGAACAGACGGTTGCGGTCCAATGGAAAGAGCATATCCAGTGTCAAAAAAACGGTCCAGACTATGACCAGGGTTCCGGCAATACAAAGGCCCGCAATGCAGGATTTTTTAAAAGTAACATGTGATTTTTTCAAAATATTTAATTTCAGGTTCTTCTCCCGATTAGTTGGAGAAGGCCTGTTAGATTTTCAGCGTGAAGTAGCGCAGGTCATGGAATCCATAGGCTTTTCGTTTAATAACCTTTATTTTGTTATTCAACCCTTCAAGTTATTCGGTGTGAATGGGGTAATAGCAGTGATTGAGGATGCCGTAGCGATGACGCTGAAACATCGCGGCAAAGGCGTTCACCGACTGGTGGTTTAAGGATCGGGCCAGTGAACACCAGGAATCAAGTGCCTTGGCTACCCAGGCCTGGGAGCGATACCAGATGTGTTTGAGCTTCTCCTTTAGGATCATCACGGTGCTGAGGGTTTCGTTGAACGTAAGCTGCTGCTTGAGGTGTTGCCAAGGAGTATAACAGAAATCGGCCTTGTGTGTCAAGCCAGAGTCGATCCCAATGCGGTTCAGACACTACAGGGTCCCGGGGCCGGGTAGGACCAGCGTTCGGGGTAGCGATAGTCACAGCATAGCATGGAAAGAGGGTACGACCGAGTTCCTACCAGAGACCTATTACGGGATGGGTATGTATTGGGATGCTTATCTAAAAGAATTGGTTCGCTATATTCATCTGAACCCTCTGAGGGCGAGGGTAGCAGAGATATATGAGATAGATTCTGGTGAGTTATATTTGAAAGGGCGTCAGAAAATTCGATCAGAAGCAAGGAGTATTTTTTGTTACTGGGCGGTTCGTGAGTTGGGGATAAGCGGGACGCATTTGGCGAAACGATTAGGGATGAGCCAATCAGGTGTAGTATATGCTGTGATGCTTCTCCCTATCCCTTCTTATGATTGAATCAATTAAGAATATCAAAATCAAATTTCTATTTGGTGCCTGCGATTCCATATTTTTTTAATCTGTATCTTAAAGTGTTCCTTGAGATATTTAGCAACCTTGCTGCCCTGACTTGATTCCCTCCTGTCTTTTGCAATGCCTTAATTATCAATTGCTTTTCCTTTGCTTCAAGATCAAGATCAGTTTTGCTTCCTTGTTTTTCATTATGGTTTAAAATATTCTCAATATTTTCCGGGAAATCCTTAAGACTTATTTCATTTGTCCGGCATATCAGCACAGCCCTTTCGATCACATTACGAAGCTCTCGTATATTTCCGGGCCATTCATGAGATTTCAGAAGATCAATTGCTTCAGGCCTGATATTAGTGACTGGTTTTTTAAACTCATTTAAAAAATGCTCAATAAAAAAATGAGCCAATTCTTCTATATCTTCAAGCCTTTCCTTAAGAGCAGGCAGATGAATATTAAAAGTATTGAGCCTGAAATAAAGATCTTTCCTAAATTCACCGGAACCAATCATCTTTTTGAAATCCCTGTTTGATGCAGATATTATTTTGACATCTATGTTTCGGATTTCAGATGAGCCGATAGGAGTCACTGTTTTGTCTTCAACAGCATGTAACAGCTTGGGCTGCAGGCTCACGGGAAGATCTCCGATTTCATCGAGAAAAAGTATTCCATTATGGGCTTTTTGAAAGCTTCCCGACCTATTGGATATTGCACCTGTAAATGATCCTTTTACATGGCCGAACAATTCGCTTTCCAAAAGGTCTCTGGGTATAGCCGAACAATTAACCTTAACCATTGGTTTTTGTCTGCGATCACCTAAAGCATGGATGGACTGCGCAACAAGTTCCTTTCCTGTTCCGCTTTCCCCGGTTATGAGAACCGATGTTCTGGTTGTTGCAACAATAGCGATATCCTGTAGTATTTTTTTTACAGCCTGGGAGGAGCCGATGATCTTATTCTTAACAGGTTTTGGAAATGATTTAGAATCACTTTCCAAAATGGCTTTCTTTATCACTTTGATAACATCAGCGTTTTTAAAAGGTTTTGTAATATAGTTAAAGGCTCCTTGTTTTATGGCAAAAACCGCCTTTTCAATGGTCCCGAAAGCAGTGAGAATGATCAGCGGTGCTTTCAGATGATTTTTGTTTTTAAACTCCAGGACTTGCAAACCGTCCGCCCTGGGCATCTTAATGTCTGTCAAGACAACATGGGGATCAAATTCTCGCCAGACAGCCATACCCTCAATTCCATCCCCGGCTGTTTTAACCTTATAATGGTTCTCCTCAAGAAGGAGCTGCAGAATTCGACGCATACGCTGTTCATCATCTATAATAAGAACCTTTTTGGGCATTTTGTATCTTATTCTCATAGGTTACTAAGTTCGGTCAACGACAATGGCATTTTTCTATAAGGGTGATAAGGAAGACACACCTTTGCACAAACTCCCAGGTTTTTATTATTTTCAAGTGATATTGAACCGTTATGGGCACTGACAATCTGCTCACATACAGCAAGACCCAACCCGAGCCCATTCTCTTTGCTGGTATAGAACTTTTTGAAAATATTTTTTTTCTGATCTTGTGATATTCCTGATCCAGTATCCTTGAATAATAATATTACCTCATTTTTCTCTGAATTATCAAGAATTTCGATGTTTATTTCCCCGCCATCCGGCATGGCATCTTCACTATTCATAATTAAATTAATAAAAATCTGTGACAGCTGCTTTTCATCAGCAAAGATTTCAGGAATTTGATGATGCTTTTCAAATTTTATATCCACACCAGAATTATGCTCAGATGATTTTATCCACTGTTCCAGCAAAAGTCTGATGTGCTCACTAACATCAATTTGGCTGAATTCCGGCGGTTTATACCTGGCTAATCCCAATGTGTTGTTAATGACAATATTCAGCGTATCAACCTCCTGAATAATATTAAACAGCAATTCTTCCTGGATCTTTTGATCACGTTTTTTATTTATGAGATATTCGGCACTGCTTCTGATAATCCCCAAAGGATTCCTGATTTCGTGGGCGAAAACAGCCGTCATTTCACCAATGGTCGCCAATTTTTCTGCCTGGGTCACCTTATTGAACATTTGATGAATCTGATCCCTGCTTTCCTGTAAGGATTCATACATTAATGAATTTTCCACTGCTATTGAAGCATTATTGGCAAGCGTGGCAAAAATTTGAATTTCAGCCCTGGAATAAATTTTATTATTTATCTTATTTCCTAATATGAGTGCTCCAAAAAAATTCTTTGAGCTTTTAAGGCCAAAGGCAACAGGGTAACCGGTATCATCCATAATCTTAACAGCACCTGTCAATTGAGGATCTGAATTACCCTCATACACACACAAATAGTCTTTTTTATTTTTAAGAGTGTTCATGAGTCTTTTTTGCTTTTCAATATGCTTGGCCAGACAGGATTCTTCAGGATAAATCCTGATCCTTTTGCCATCTGATATAATCAAAGCCGCCTTTTGAATCCTGAACTCTTCAGGAAAATTTTGAGTAAGTAATTCAATCAGGTCTGAAAGCTTTATTGATTTTACAATTCTATTGCTGAAATCATGCAACAGCAAGCCATAATTAAGTTGATCCTTAGAAAAAACCCGGTCAATTAAATATTGCAGCCTGGTCTTCAAGGGATTGAACACGAGAGCAATCAAAAGAATGAAAACCAAAGAAATTTCCTGGGAAAGAAGACCTTTTCCCCATATCCACTGCTTTAAAAATACAATAAATCCTGAATAAGCAAGAATAAGAGAAAGGATAAGTATAATATATGTTGCGCCTTTGCTGATAAGTTGATCAACATCCATCAATTTATACCGGATAATGGCAAAAAAAAGAGCCAAGGGAATCAACATACCGAATAAAATAACAACACGGAAGGCAACGACGGGCTGATCAAAAAAGATATTGGGTAAAAGATATAAAAAAAGATATGGTCCTATTCCTGCAAATCCACCGGACAACAGCAGCTTCAACTGGCTTTTGGCCAATGATGATTTTACTTTCCAATAATCAATGAGTTGTTTTAGTAAGGTGCCGACAATTATCCAGGGCGTCGCCCAATAGCGATAATGCTGGAGCAAACCCATAAAGCTGCCGGAACTGCCTGACATCATAAAGGACATACCTATGGCAACAGCAGGAGGAAGAATATAAATGGCCGCTATTATTAACGGTTGCCCGGTTAAAAACTGACGCTCTATTGGAAATTGAAATACAAAATGAGCCCACGAACTGAAAGCAAGCCAGTGAATCAAAGCAACCGATAAAAATGAAAAAGACATAAGCCATGGGGTTAATAGGCCAAAATGGCATGGAAACTCATTAATTATGACCAGGCTGAAAAGCGTTAAGGTCAATAAAAACAGATCAGCCGGCTGTTCAGAAGGAGCTTTCAAAAGAGCAGCAATAACAAGAAACGTAACTATCAATACCGCCAAAAGCTGAAGCCAGACACCTTCAACATATTCAGTCAATTTTATCGGTACAGTGTTGTAGGCAAGTGTTTTATTGGTCCCATTTTTTTTGATGGTAAGGGTTTTGGGTTCTAATGATTCTTTATTCAACACAAACAGAGCACCTAAAACCGTATGATACTCTTTTCCTGAAATATGTGTGATGCAATCCCTTTCTGAAATTTGATTAATCTGTTGATCAACTTTCGAGACAACAAAACAATCCTGGGTAACTTCTACTCTAAACCCTGGTGTTTCCTGGGACAAAATAATAATTGAAAGAACAACACCCCATAACACAGGCAAAAAGGCAAATAAAAGAAGAAAAAAGTTGGATAGGATTCGGCCATTTCGCTTCTCAGGTTTATATCTCCGGATCTTGTCAAACAGGCTAAATGATAAATTCATGTAAAATGCCTATTCCTTTTTCGACATGCATTAATTCATTTCAACCGCTGTTTAATTTCTTTCAAATTGGATATCGTCAAGCAACCTTCCATTTGAATAACACCGTTTATTTGAATTTACAAGAAATGCATATAAATTATCGTTTATGTGTTTCAAGGCATATTCCTTGCGTGTCTCCTCGTAAACAAAAAAAACAACCCTTTTTCTTAAGGATACAGAGCCCAATATGGATCAGCATATAATTATATGACAGATAATTTAGAAAGGCGCAAATGGCCGAGGCATAAAGTAAAGATTCCCGTTTCTTTCAAATGCCGGGGTATACAAAACCTCAGCCGGTCCTGGCATGTTGGGGAAACCATGGACATCAGTGTAGATGGCATGCGGGTCACATCAAGTTCTTTAGGCAGGCTGCCGTTATCATCTGAACTGACGCTTTTATGCTTCCCAAAGAAAAACAGTCTTGCATCCTATATACAGGAGCCTGAACCCTTATGGATAAAAGGACACGTTATATGGCAGGATTCGGACAATAAGGTTCTTGGTCTTCATCTGGTTTCCTGAGCTGAAAATTGACCATCATTCAACTGGTTCATATCAACCAGTATGGTGCCCCAAAAATGATCCATATCAACCACTTTAGCGATTTACATTTTCCCCGACCCTGCCCTATTGATTGTATTCTTGTATCAAATAAAATTATTCAACAAATTGTTTTCTGCTTACTCCTGCAAAACTTAAGATACCAAGACCAAAAAGGAGCATTGTAGCTGGTTCCGGGATGTTTATCGTTGTGGCATGTTTCTTGCCTTTTAAGTAAGAAAAAATATTAAAGCCAAACCTGCTGAAAAGCATTGACAGTAATTATTAAAAAACCTAATGCTTCACGGGCAGTCAGCATCAGGGTAGGCGCAACTATCTTTCTGTCCTGTCCGGAGGCAAACCACAAGAGGAGGGAAAAAAATGAAACAATTGATCGGTGTTATCTGTGCGGCCATTTTGATGGGCTCATTCTTGGTGCTGCCAGCACCGGCCCAAGCCGACACTCCAACCCAACTGGCCCAGAAGCAATACGCTAAAGAGCGCTACACGTTGTGGATGGAACGGCACCGCAGCTTAAGGATGAAGTGGGACTTTGCCAGGCGCATGCGAGACCGCGCCCCCAAGGGCACAACAACCTGGCACAAATACAACAACGATGCCAACCGTCTCGTGACGAAAATGAATAAATGCCGTGATGCCGCTGACTATTGGGCCGGCAAAATCGACCAGACAGGGTCGGGCACCGGGTATGGCCGCGGGTCGGGCCGCGGATCGAGCAGCGGGTCGGATGGCCTTGGCCTTATGGGTCAGTAGCCGTGAACCGCTAATAACACGGCACAATGAGACGAAGTCTAGGCTTTTGTTAATGGACACACCCGGGGAAAAAACCGTAACTCAGGTTGTGAGGTTCACAGTTCACGGTTGGATGTATCATGAGGGACATGATGAGCTCAGATACCTCATAGTTTATCAGTTAACAGCTATCACGCAATTGTTTAACCCTGAACCGTGAACCCTGAACCTCACAACCTGAGTAGTTCCAAAAAACCAAGACCTGAAAAGGAGCTAGTTATGAGAAAAAGCAAGCTGGCCTTGGTCGTACTCGGTTTGAACGTGGCGCTCTTGTGCGTCTGGGGAACTGGGCAAAGAGTCGGGGCTACGCCGCCGACCCTGCCGTCTTTGCATAAGCTCTATTACGTCTGCGCGAACGTACACCAGGATAGCAAAGGAAAAGGCCCTTTTGAGAGCCTTATCTGCGTCATGCCGATAGTGGACATCCAGGGGCGAATATAAGTTTTGCCTGGGTCGAGACCATAGAAATTAAGGCGGCCCACAAGCCCTTACACCCCAAAAGAACTTGGTTTTATGTGCGAAAGTTGAGAGAATCAATGACCCCGCCGCAAGCAACGGGGTATGACAAAGTTTAAATTTATTAGTGAGCCGTAACTTACGATAAATTATTTTAAATATTCGACCCAAGGATCTGGAAATTTGACCCACCTTTGTTTAAATTTTTTAAGGAGATGAGAGATGAAATGGCTCAATCGCTTTAAATCTAGTATACGCTTAATACCACTCCTTTTTTTATTCACCCTTTTCCTGACACCATCCACTATCGTTGCTGACCAACCTACACCATCAATGCATGAGATTCAAAGCTGGGGTTACACATGGAATGAGTTCGCAGAGCTGGTCAGGGAGCGGCATGCACTAGAATTAGAAGGCCGAGATTTGAACCGTTGGTTCAGTAATTCTGTAGATACTCGCACGAAAGCCCAAATTTATCACACTGCTGTCAGGGATATAGAAATAGAGCTCTATTCAAGGCGAGCGTCAGTTTACAACCTCACTCCAAAGCAGTTCCGTCAAAAAGGGCTTCATATCCGGATGCTTAAGGCTGCCCGGAGAGGTAACGATGAACTGGCCCTGTCGGTAAGAGTCAGACATAGGCAGGTCAAGACCATACAAAAGGCGCGCACGCGCCAGGTGAAGCCTCCCATGGACGATCCCGGCAACAAAACCCGGGTACGCGGGGCAGTCAATAAGCCCGGTCAGGTGCCCCGGGAACAGCAACCCTTTAGTCATCGTAAAGGCACTGCAAAACTTGGGCCGGACGATGCACCGCCAGCCGGCCGACAAAATACGGTCCATCAGAAGGGAATCTCCGGCGGCGATGGAGTCCAGGCCCCGGCCGGGTCGAAACCTTCCCTAAGAGAAAGAATTAACGAGAGTAAAGAGCAGGTAGGCGGTTTTGTTATTGTAATGGCCAATCTGGAAACCATTATCGACTGCAGGAATAAGGGAGTGAGCGCCCAGGAGTGTCTGGCTCGGATCACCGTTCAAAACGGTCTTTTTGCCAGCATGGCTGTGGCAACACAGGTGCTGTCCCAAGGTGTTTTGATCAAGCTGGAGCTGATCGGCGGGTTTTTAGGTTATGTCAAGCTCACTTATGATACTGCACAAATACTTTACAACTTTCAAAGCTGGGCATCTGCCGAGTATGAACGTTATCGCATCGAACAAGACCGTAAAAAATGGGTCCTGAGAAATCTGGATGCAAAGGGGCTAGATACCCATATCGAAACCCTGCGGAAGCGCATCAAGACCATTCTTGAACCTCCTGCTGCCAAGATGGATGCCGGATGCCGTCAGGTGACCCGGATTTTGGACAAAGCCAAAACGCAGAATTACTCCATTATGAAGGAACGTGTAAAACTTCCGTCTCCGGCGACCATTGCAGTACTTCAGATGAACCAGGATAAAAACCGCGAAATAGCAGTCCAACTAAGACATTTTAAAAAGCGGGTTGCGAAAATAGAGCAGACCTTTAATAAATTCAAACAGGATCTTGAAGCGGGAGATGCGGCGGCTTCAGGCTGCAACACTCAGCGTGACGCCCGGACCATATTGCATCATTATCAGGCCGCAAAAAGCAAACTGGGTGCGATCAAAAAACTAATCGATGGATGTGATCGGATTGTACGCACACTGAAACCGGCAGAAGTATCATTTTTAGAAACGCGAACAATATTGCGAAATGCGTTTGCAGTTCGGGATCGGATCAGCGACCTCGCAGCAGGGATTCCTTCCTCTCAACAAATCGAAGAAGCCATCGGCTCCATACAGTCAGCATCTCAAATCTTAAGAGAAAAAGGCGTACCTCTCTCTGCCGAAGTCAAGGCGTTAAGACTCGCCTATCCAGATGATCTTGATCCCGCAACTGAATATCGCATCTACGAATTGCAAAAACTCATTTTCGAACTTCAAAACATAAACCATTGCGAAACCGGGGGTACGTTGAAGTTGTACAACCGGGATGCCGGTGAGGCGGTCAACGCCAAGCTCGAAGTGGAAAATCGACTGCGTCCCCTGAAAGCGTTATATGCCGAGCTGAAAGAGATCAATATACTCAAGGCCTCTGACCATCTGAGTGCATTGCGTTCAGAGCTAAGGCAGGCTCGGCTGATGATTACCAAAAAAAAGCTGACCCAAAAGGCCGATTGCTGTCTTGAGCTGGCACGGACCGGTAGCTCTAAAGAAAACCTATCTAAATGTGCCGGCCTCATAGAGCCTGATACTGGGGATGGAACCCTTCAATCCGGAGGATCACAGGTCGTTGGCTTTGAGAAACTCGCCTACGAAGTCCATGAAGATGCCGGTTCAGCAGTAGTAAATGTCCGGCGTCGAGGTGACGTAACGCTTCCTCTTGATGTACAATGGAAAATCTACGATTCCGATACCACCATAAATCGCGACTATAAGGGAGTATTCGGACAACTTTCCTGGCTCGCCGGAGAATCAGGGCCTAAAAAAATTACCGTTCATATCATCGATGATCAGGAGGCTGAGCGACTGGAGCATGCCTACATAGAACTATACAATGCTAAGGTTCAAAGCGGTAGGTGTACAATCGACTCCCCCAATCCTGCCAAATTGTTTATTCTGGACAATGATATCGATGAAAAGGAGAGGGAATTAGCAAAAGCTGACGGAACAGAATGCCTGTCCATGAAAATCCTGCCTGATAAAATCAGCGCTGAACCGGGACAGGCGATTGATTTCGATCGTGTATTTCGTGTCATTGCCCTCATGGATGATCTGGAAGAAGTGGATGTTACCCTGGATCCGAGAACGACATGGGCGCCCGGCCGTAACTATACATTTCCACAGAAAAGCTCTTTTAATGAACGCCTTGAAGTCAAGGTTGGTTTTCTTGGATGTCGGGCCACCGCAAGAATAGATGTTGAATATCCATTCTGGTCCGCACCCATAAGCGATCCCCAGGATAAATCTGCAAAGGTACCCAAACCACCGGCTGATGCTTATGTCTGGTATGTTGTTTGTGATAAGCAATACTATAATGTGGTTTATACTCAGCATTTGGACTTGACCCGTGATATTGTCATCGCTGGACCATTTCCAGGTCCTCGGGAACCGGCAATGTGGATTGAAACCAACTGCCCCAGGGCAAAATGTAACAAAGCCGGAAAATGTTCACAAGATACTGCCGTTAGAGGAGGCCCCTGGGGAATCTATTGCAATACTAAAACCGGATTAATTGTTGTCACCAAAGACCCTCAAGTTCATCATCGCAAGCTTGAAGACAATTTTGAAGCATTAACCGAGGCCCAGCTATGGACTGATCAGCACTATCCATCATGGCTTTGTGACCACCTCGGAGCGTACGTGGAAGATGGTTTTAGTGAACTCAGTTCAAATGTCGGAAAGCCTAAAAAAAATACTAAAGAAAAAAGTGAATTTGCTGAAATCGGAGAAGAATCCACCCGAAAAATTCTTCGGGAATCATCTGATGCAACAAGAATGAGCCATGGGGGTAGGAAAGGTGGCAGTTGGCATAATTTTGACAATAACCTTGACAATATCATGGGCAAGGGATTTCGGGAAAAAAGAGCTGCTCAGAAAAAAGAGGCACAAGAGTTTTTAAATGAGTTTTTAACCCGGACTATCAATGATTTTTCTGAATACCAGAAAAAAAGTGTTGCCCGAAAACAAATATCTGCAACATCCCAGACATTACCAGACTTAAATAAAAATATTTACAAAAAGTTTTATCCGGGTACCTATGAAAAATGGTTAAAAAGAAATTCCCAACCGGGTTCTGGTGAGGGGGGTCAAGGAGGGACTGGGGGAGAATTAGATTCATTGACAGATAGTATCGAATTACTGAACGTCGGTGTTATAGATGAAGATAAGGGGATTTTCTATACCCGCTCCGGAAATCCAGGTTCCAATCCAGATTCAGGCTCTGGGAATAATTCCGGGAACTGGCATTATGATACCAGGGGCCTGAAAAACCCTAAAGTCTGGGGTGCGATACGTTATATAAATGAAACAGGACCCAAGGCATATGTAATTCGAAAATATTACGAGGCTCCGTTAAATCCAAAACTATATTCAATAATCTTTGGCCCCAATACCTTTATGGCATGTAGAGAGTGGCTTTTAAAAAAGGGTTATTGGAAGTAACAGGCCGGGTTGCGTACAGAAATGAAATATGGAACAATCATATCTTCTAAGAAAAATTATCCGAATCTCGGATTGGTTGAAAGGTAGTCTCCCGCACCTGGAGCCATAGTTAAGAAAAAGACACGTGTTACTTATTGGGTTGTTTGCGGAAATTATGATGGCACAGGATTCTGAAAAATGGAGTTCGTAATAAATAAAAAAAGGAACAAAATAATGAAAAACCGAGAAACATGCATAACATTTAATTTGCTTTTCTTTTTCATATTTTTGATAAGCTGCTTTGCCGGCTGCGGACCGTCAATGAAGTCGCTTCAATATCATGTTGATCAATATAAACCCACAAAAGCAGCACCCATTGACGGCACATGGAAAACACCCTGGGGTGATAGGATAATTATTGACAGAGGAAGGCTGTACCTGCCTGATTTTATGTATCCAATGGTAGTGCTTAAAAATATCACCCGTGTTGCACCGGGCAAATACCGGGCAGATTCTACCGGGTCAAAGCAGATTCAGGGGGATAATATCACCCTGTCGGTGGTGTCCGTCAACAAGCTGGCCATCATCACAAACATGACCGAGGTGGCCTATACCCTTATGAGCGCAAAAAAAAGCAAATGGCACTTGGCTGACTACAAGCTGGCAGTCAAAGCCGCTAAAGCCAAAAAAGTCGGATCACCTGATAACCGGCAAAAACAACCCGTGGCTTTTCATCAGGCTGTGGTCGAGCCGGCCAAAGTGGCCAGGGGTGATACGATTCTGATAAAAGCACTGTTTTCCGTATTTGATGAAAATAATTCCCGGAAAACCGTGCCGGTGGAATATTATTATGAAATTAAAAAGCAGGACAGGGTCATTTACAAGTCCGCCATCAAAGCGGTTGAAGCGGTCAACGGCGCAAAAACACCTTTGGAAATCAAGCTCAAGGCCGCCAGTCGTCAGGGGGATTACAAGGTTGTCCTGAAATTAAGCCAGCTAAAAGGAGCTGCTCAGACAGATACGAACTTCTCCATTGTCACGCCTGAAGAGGCCAGGGCGTATGCGGCCGTTAACCGACCGGAACCCGCGCCGTATAAGGGGACCGTGGAAGACAGACTGCTGGGTAAGTGGAAATTTGTATGCCCGAGCTTTCCACCTCCAGAGCCTGTACTTATCATTTCAAAAGAAAACAATAAACTGGTGGCTCAGGATTTTATGAAAGGCAACAAAACCCTTTGGATGAAGCTGGAAATAAATGAAAATAATCTTATTATAAGAGCAAAAGCGTTAGGCCCAGTCGAAAATTGCTGGTATGTGACGGAAGATGTCATCACTTTTAATGATGAGATGGATAAAATGCCGGTAAGGTCAACCATCATAGATGGAAGTTGGTGTGTACAAATTGGTCAGATTTTTAAATCAACAATGCATAGAATAAAATGAATTTTGAATATGGGGACCTGCTCTTGTGGGATAGGAGTACTTCTTTTTTTGCCAAAACAACAAAAATATTTTTAATCAAGCTTGGGCCGATTTTGATGCAACTTTCAGAGTGCGGAATGAATGTGCTAAAACCTGGCGTTGTTATAGTTGAAAATATGACAAAAACCGTTGAAGTAAAGAATCCAGGCCCTCAGGACCTGGTTTTGCTTTTGCCCCCTGAAAGGGGGCTGGGTTCTTGCCCTCTTAGAAGGCAAGAAAGAGTTATCCCCAAGGGATTTATTAGAAATTAAACGATCTTTGATCTTCTTGACGTTCTTGGTTTTCCTGATACTGAACGTATTTGCGAATCATTTCAGGATTTAATCCTATCGTATCAACACAGTAACCTTTTGCCCAGAAATGGTTCCCCCAATATGGTTTCTGCTTTAAATAGGGAAATTGTTTGAAAACCCGTATCGCTGTTCTGCCTTTGACCGTACCTAATAGCTGCGATATGGATACCTTAGGTGGAACATTTATTATTAGATGAATATGGTCACTTTGGATGCTCAGATCTACAATTTCGCATCCCAATTTACCACTGAATATATTTATGCAATTGTTAACCTCTCGGCTAACTTGGTCTTTCAAGACCCGAAATCGATATTTCGGTGTCCAAACGATATGGTATTGG
>JAUWLP010000194.1 GCA_030613575.1 Desulfobacteraceae bacterium | reverse complement strand
CAACCAATTCTACCGTACTCATAACAGGCGAAAGCGGTACCGGGAAAGAACTGATCGCACAAGCGATTCACGGCAACAGTCAACGCTGCTACATGCCGTTTATTGCCGTTAGTTGCGGGGCGTTGCCCGATTCTCTGTTGGAGAGTGAACTGTTCGGCTATGAAAGGGGCGCTTTCACAGGTGCAGAGCATACCAAAAAGGGACGCTTTGAAATGGCTGATAAAGGAACCCTTTTTTTGGATGAAATCGGTGATATCAGTTTGAAAACACAGGTGGATCTTTTAAGGTTTTTGCAGCGAAAAGAGTTCAGCCGTTTGGGCGGCCAGGAAGAGATTAAAGTAGACGTGCGTATTTTGGCAGCCACCAATCGAGACCTGAAGAAGGCAATTTCAGAAAATAAATTTCGTGAAGATCTTTTTTACCGTTTGAACGTCATCTCTATCCATGTTCCACCGTTGAGGGAACGCAAGGATGACATCCCGCTGCTGGTAAAGGCATTTGTCCGCAGGTATTGTCTGGAAATGAATAAGGAACTGGTGAAAATCACTCCTTCAGCCTTGAAATTGTTAATGGATTACGACTGGCCCGGAAACGTGAGAGAACTGGAAAATGTAATCGAAAGGGCGCTTGTTATCGGGCGGGGCAAAGAAATAATGACAGATGATCTCCCCTTTTCACGCAAGGAACTGGGACCTGAGACAATGCCCAAATCATTAAATTTGATGGAAAAATTGCATATTAAAAGAATTCTGGAGGAAACGGATTGGAACATCAGCAAAACAGCCCGTCTTCTGGAAATTGATCGGCAGACTCTCTATAATAAGATTGCAAAATATAAGTTTGAAAAGGAATCATAAATCACTTTGTCAAGCTGCGTCACCATCTGTCCTATAGGCCCGGTGGACGAAGGGATTCTGGAGCACATTGCGGAATGTATTTCGATCCGATGTGGCCTAAACTGCAGAATTTCTATGAGAATGGAAAATCCTCGGTATGCATATAATGATACCCGATGCCAGTATAATTCAAGGCTGATATTAAAGCATCTTCTTCAACAATGCCCCTTTGACACCCTTAGGCTTATTGGCATTACACCCGTAGACCTGTATGTACCAATCCTCAAGTTTGTCTTTGGTTTGGCACAGATCGAAGGCAAATGCTCCATTATATCCTTACACCGGCTCTGTCCCCGGTTTTATGACCAACCATCCAATCCAGATCTTCTATTGGCACGGGTGGAAAAAACGGTCTTGCACGAACTGGGGCATACATTCGGTATGACCCATTGCAGGGATCGGCGTTGTGTTATGTATTCCTCAGTCCGGATTGAGGATACGGATTTAAAACAACCCGACTTTTGCCCCACCTGCTTCGAACTTTTTCAATGGTATCTTAAAAAATCCCTCCAGCAGTCTTCTTAGTTAGTGCCGATATATTTTACAGCCTGTCTTTTTTTTCGGCAATTCATAAATTTATAGAATAAATAAAGGGTTACGTATAGTTTCGTCATTTGGCATATAACTTTTGCCGATTATTTCGGCAATATGTTCTATGGGTTTATCATTAAGTCGAAGCGGTCGGAAAATTTTTGTTATATATAAAACAAACAGTTATAATAGGTATTCAGTGTTTTATTAGACATTGGCACACCCTTTGCTTTTTAGAACAGTAAAAGAGAAAAAATAAAACAGATTAATTATTATAGAATAAGGAGGGAATAAAATGGGCGCCGCGAAAAAGAGGGAATCAATGAAAATTGTTCCACCAGGCAAGAAAAAATGTGTATGGATGGAGGCCGGGGTTGTTTCCTATAAACTGTGCGATCACAACTTTGATTGCTCTACCTGTGTATACGACCATGGTATGCATGATAGGGTTGCCCGGTATAAGGAAAAAGTTGCAATACAACCGGTGGCAGTAATACCTGATAAATTCACCGAAACTTGGGTAGACAAAATGATGCGGCTTCCAGCAAATCGGCGCAAATGCCGTTATATGATCACCGGGGAAGTGGGTCGTAAAATATGCCCCAGTGCTTATGAATGCGGCCCCTGTTCTTTTGACCAGATGATGCAGGAGCGCCTTCAGGCAGAGGCGCTTCCGGTGCATGCCCGAAGCCAGGAAAGCGGTTTTGAACTGGCGGAAGATTTTTATTATCACGACGGCCACACATGGGCCAGACCGGAATATGGCGGACGTGTTCGAGTGGGGCTGGATGATTTTGCCCAAAAACTTATCGGTAAACTCGGGAGGGTTGAATTGCCGAATATCGGCCAGGAAGTTAAACAGGGTGAAGTGGGATTTCAAGTCAGACGCAACGGAGAAATTGCCAAGGTCCTCTCTCCCATGGACGGCACCGTGGCCAATGTGAACCATACCCTTCGGGATCAACCTGATCTGGTCAACGAATCTCCCTATGAAAAGGGGTGGTTATTTACTATTGAGCCAACCAAGCTGCGTAAAAACTTAAAAGGACTCTATTACGACAAGGAGGCCCGTAATTTTATCCATGGGGAAAGGGAAAAGCTCTTTGCCATGGCCAATGACGATTTGCGAGTGGCCGCAGATGGTGGTGTCTCGGTTGAAAACATTTCTCAAGAACTTGAAGGGAAAAACTGGGCCAAGTTTGTAAAGACTTTTCTTAAGACCTGATCGGCAATAATGCCGTGACTGGATCCATAATAAAACAATGGAAAAAAACCTTCCGCCGGTAAAGAGGCGGGAGGTTTTATTATGTCTTGATAGAATTTTTTATACCTATGTCTTCGTGCGGATCTGTCGCGCCAAGCCAAGTGCGGCAGGTAGGTGGGCACAGGCAGGCATCATTCCACTATTACATCATTCCATACGATCTGAGCTTTCTTCGAAGCGTGTTCAGACCTATTCCAAGAAGCCTGGCGGTTTGGGATTTGTTCCGGCCCATCAGCTTATACGCCCGGATAATGTGGGATTGTTCAATTTGTGCAAGGGGTGCAATATCTTCCGGTATTGGCCGGATCAGACACTTTGTTATTGATTTGCGCTTTCTTAAATGCGCGGGGAGAAAAGCTGATGAGATGGGTTTTCCCTGTGCCAGATTTACAGCCGACTGTATTATGGATCTGAGTTCCCTGACATTCCCGGGGTAGTCATACTCCATAAGCAGACACATGGTCTCTTCTTCAATGATGCTCTTTTCGGGATGAGTCATGAAATCCTGTAAGAATTTATCTACCAGCAATGGAATATCCTCTTTTCTCTCCTTCAGGGAGGGCAGGTGAAGCCACCCACCCCTTATACGGTAATATAAATCTTTTCGGAAAGCTTTTTTTGCCATCATTTTATCCAGGTCTTCATTGGTGGCCGCAATAAAACGGACGTCCGCTGTCTGCTGACTGCTTGAGCCAAGCTTGATGTATTCTCCATCCTGCAAGACCCGCAATAGTTTTCCCTGGAGATCAATGGGCAGATTGCCGATTTCATCCAAAAAAAGAGTTCCCTGGTTTGTATGTTCAAGATAACCTGCACGAAAATTTTCCGCACCTGTAAAAGCTC
>JAUWLP010000146.1 GCA_030613575.1 Desulfobacteraceae bacterium | reverse complement strand
CTAAAGTTAAGGAATTCTGTCAATTATATAAAATCAGCGGAGCGAAGCGACACCATAACTTTAGGCACTTTAGATCACTTTAGACACTTTTAACTTGTACGGCTTTAAGTAAAACAGCCCTTTTCAGGGGCAAACCAAAGCCTGGTCCTTTGGGCCAGGATTCTTTACTTATCCAGCATCAAGTATCCAGTATCCAGCATCCAGCATTGCTTTCGTCTGAAACTTTGCAAAATGTTTCACACCAACTCGTCGGTTTGAGGCGAAGCTTTGCTATGAATTAACTTTCTTTGACAAACACTTTTTCAAGCCATCTATTCCATTTTCCATGGGAATAATTAAAAAACATTAGTAAAATCGGTCCTGTAAATATTGCCCACAAGACCTGTATCGTAACTATACTTACGGCCTCTGATAAAAACTGCGTGCCCGGCTCGAACATGGCAATGGTTCCTATAAATACACAATTTTGCAGCAACACGCCTGCAACAACAACAAATGGCAAAAGAAAATTGTCTCCTACATGTAAATATGTAATAATCCATCTAGTTCCTATAAAGAGCCATATATAGGTTGTTAAATATAGCCCAAAAGGGCCTCCGGAAAGGCTATCCATCACAAATCCAAAAAAGAGTATAACAGGTATGCTTTGACGGGGAGAATGAAAAAGACTTAAATAGATAACAAACGGGGAAAGCAGATCATAAAATCTATCGAACAAATGGAAATAGGGCATAACAGTTGTCTGAAAAAGCACCAGACAAAGACAGATACCGACATGAAAACAATACGTCATTGCTCGCTCTAAAATTTATGCTTTTTGTGGTTCAATACAACCAGAACCTCTTCAAGTTTTTCGAAATCAACGTATGGTGTAACCGACACTTCCTGAAAAATTCCCGAATTAGGCCTGATAACGCCTGAAACGTGCCCCACTGGGAGTCCTTTTGGAAAAACACCATCCAATCCGGACGAAACAACGGTATCTCCAACGGCAACATCACTCTTGCACAAAACATATTTAAAAAGGCATCGATCCGCAGATCCGCCTTTAATAATCCCGCGTGCCCTTGTCCTTTGCACCAGCGCATCGACGGCGCTGTTATGGTCAATAATCAGCAGAACCTTGGAATAATGGGTCGAAACCTCTGTAACCTGCCCCGCAATTCCTTCAGGAATCACAACAGCCACACCTTTTTTTACACCATCATTTTTCCCCTTATCTATCATTATGCTCTTAAACCAGGGAGAGGGATCTTTGCCGATGACCTCGGCAGCAATTACTTTATCGGGTATGGTTTTCCGGAAGTTAAGTGAACTGCGAAGACGAATGTTGGAAAGCTTAAGTTCCTTATACAAGTTATCTTTTTCAACTGCATGACTTAAGGCTCTTTTGTAATTATCATTCTCTTGTGCCACTTTAACAAGAAAGAAGTAGTGGCCCCAGATATCTCTTACAAAACGAATTGAACGGGAAACAGCCTCCTGAAAAGGGGCAATTAAAGAGATAGCTATCCGCCCTGGTCCATAATAAGACAGATATCGGCGATTGGAAACAGAAAGGACTATGATGTTGACAGCAATCAAAACGATCACGCCAATAATCATCACCATCTTTTTGGACAACATAAAACTATGTAATTACAACTTGTTTGAGGATTTCGATGCTGTCGAGAGCTGCACCAGAGCCAAGTGCCACTGTTGTTAATGGATCCTCGGTTATAGTTATCGGAAGGCTGGTTTCCTCCCTGAGAAGTTTGTCTATATTTTTTAATAGTGCACCGCCTCCTGTCAGAACGATTCCCCTGTCCACAATGTCGGCAGCAAGCTCCGGCGGTGTTTGTTCCAGAGCTATTTTGACTGTTTCCACAATAGCATCTATCTGCTCGGAAATGGCTACCCGTATCTCCTCTGAATCGATAGCCAGAATTTTGGGTATTCCCGATGCAAGGTCTCTACCTTTGACTTCTATTGTCTCCAGATCCTGAGTTTCCGGATATGCATTCCCGATTGTTGTTTTAATAATTTCAGCTGTTCGTTCACCTATCAACAAGTTATATTTACGTTTGATATACTGAATGATAGCCTCATCCATCTTATTTCCGGCCACCCTGATTGATCTGCTGTAAACAATTCCCGCCAGAGATATTACCGCAACCTCTGTGGTACCACCGCCGATATCGACAACCATATTGCAGACTGGTTCAGTAATAGGGAGACCGGCTCCGATTGCAGCTGCCATGGGTTCTTCGATCAGAAATACTTCGCGCGACCCTGCAGATTCAGCTGATTCCCTGACAGCCCGTTTTTCAACCTGTGTAATCCCGGACGGAATGGCAATAACAATTCTCGGCCTGACAAATGTACGTCTGTTATGGACCTTGTGAATAAAATGACGGAGCATCGCCTCGGTAACTTCAAAATCAGCTATAACACCATCACGCATTGGACGAATGGCTACGATATGACCAGGTGTCCGGCCCAGCATATTCTTGGCTTCAAGACCAACAGCCAGAACACGGTTTTTCATTCGATTGTCCGTTCGAACTGCAACAACAGAGGGCTCATTCAATACAATACCCTTACCTTTAACATAAACGAGTGTGTTTGCTGTACCAAGATCAATGGCAAGATCACTGGAAAACGCACCAAAAATTTTATCTATAATCAGACCCATGACACCTCATATCTGCACACGAAAAGTGCTCATACCTTAATCTTTTAAATGATATCTTTTAAAGCCTTGAAAAAAAGCTTAAAAATCTGTTAGCCACTAAAAGATAGAATTTATCAGACTTGCTCTATAATTACAAGAAAAATGTCAAGTCATAAAATCGCTTCGCTATTTTGTACAATCTCGCTTGCAGCGATGCTACGCTGATTCAAAAAGGAAATTTCTATATTATTTTTTGAATTAAGCTGTTTTTAATAAGATTTTTCATGACCATATCATGCAATTTCGGTCTGAAAGCTTTTATTTTGTTATTATTGCGCGATGGATGTACACGGTTGGTTAATAATATAATAATAACTTTGCGGTCAAGATCCATCCAGAAAGATGTGCCGGTGAAGCCGAGATGCCCCACACTTTCCTTTGAAAAATACCGGCCGCAACTCGGATCGACTGGAGATGGGGTGTCAAATCCAAGAGCCCGACCGGTATGTTCCTGCCGTTTAAAAAACATTTGAATTAAATCACTATCAAATACACCCGTGGAAAGGAACCCCAGGTATGCGGCCATAAGCTCGGACAAAAGAGAAAGAACATCTTGAGCCATCCCGAAAAGCCCGGCATGCCCTTCGATAGAACCCATCACATAGGCGTTATCATCATGGACTGCGCCCTCCAAAAGGATATTCCGCCACGGACAGAGTTCGGTAGCGGCAAATTTTGCCTGACGGAGTTTTGAATCAAAATCCACAAAAAACAGGTTTTCAAGACCCAGTGGATTGTATATCTCTTCCGTAACAAAACGGTCCAATCGATTTCCTGACACCTGTTCTATCACCCAGCACAGAATCATGAATCCTATATCGCTATACAGCACCTGTTTGCCGGGGGAATTTATAAGCGGTTCTTCCACCAAAAGCTCTCTTAACACATCTTTTCTTTTATTTGGCTCAAGCTTGCACAACAACTTGTAATAGGGGCGATAATCCGGAAGGCCCGCATTATGATAAAGCAGGTTTTCTATACTTATCCGTCCCTTGTCTGCACTATTAAATTGGGACAAAATCGATCCGAGATGTTGATCCAGCTCCAGCTTCTGTTGCGAAATGAGCTTCATGATCGCCAGAGTGGTTGCAAGTGGTTTTGTAAGAGATGCCAGATCGAAAATCGTATCCCTTGTCATTTGACGACCAGAGAATATATTAGCATATCCGTAGGCTTCGAAAAAAATTGCGGAACCGGCAGTTGAGACCAGTAGCACTCCTCCCGGGAAAACATCATTAGAAACTGCTTCTTTCATTAAGTTATTTACCGATACCATATTTATATTCGTCATTCGTCATTTACTTGCCCCGTGAAATTCCGGCAGGACCATTTCACTGGGGTCACTGATCATTTTTCACTCACCAATTTTCACGGTTGCTGGCTCATAAAAAGCCAGTGTTTGCTGATCGGTGTCAAGGGTTGCTTCGAGTCCAATTGGAATCGTTATATTGATCCTGCTGTGACCGATTTCAAAACCAGATAGAATAGGAATATTGACATCTCTGAATATTTCCTGAACGATCCGGAATATCTCGTCGAGTTGTCCACATTCTTCAAAGGAACCGAGGACAAGGCCCTTAAGCCCCTCAAAACATCCGGCAAGCTTCATCTGGGCCAGCATTCGATCGATTCGGTACGGCACCTCTCCCACATCCTCAATGAACAGGATCTTCCCGTTGAAACGTGGTGCATAAGGAGTCCCAACAAGATGACACAAGGCGGTCAGGTTCCCGCCGGCCACAATCCCTGAAGACACGCCGGACTTGATGACAATGCCTTCTTTAGGAGTCAGTTCAAGTGCTGTATTGGATTTCAACGCCGTCCTCATCGCCGCGATGGTCTCTTCAATAGCATTTGCCAGCGTGGTTACCACAGGTCCGTGAAAGGTAACCAGACCGCAACGGTCATCTAATACAGACAGTAGCACCGAAATATCGCTGAATCCCACAAAGATCTTCGGATTCTTTTGAATGGTTTCAAAATCGAGAAACGGAAGAATCCGCATGCTGCCATACCCACCACGGGCACAAACAACAGCCCGGATGGCTGAATCAGCAAACAGACGATTCACCTGATCCGCCCTCTGCACGTCGGTTCCGGCAAAGAATCCATGTTTTTGGAAAATACCCTCATCAAAAAACGTTCGA
Source organism: Desulfobacteraceae bacterium (assembly GCA_030613575.1). Lineage (GTDB taxonomy): Bacteria > Desulfobacterota > Desulfobacteria > Desulfobacterales > UBA11574 > S5133MH16. The sequence goes on along the minus strand of JAUWLP010000146.1, from coordinate 1,834 downwards.
AACCCCATCAATTCCAGAACAGCCTTTCCTTTCATGAACTTTTTCGGATCAAATGGCCCGGCAGGCGCAACAATGCCAACGGTATCGCCCTGCATCAGGCGAGGAGGCTTAACAGATTTTTTTTCTGTATTATTCATATACTGGTTCTGGCTTTGGTTTTTAAAATTGCTGTTGTAACCTTAGGAGTAATCTATTATTTTTCTATATCACATCAGAGCTTGACATGATAGGTTCAAATTGTTAGTGAAATATTATGTCGGGGCGTGGCGCAGTCTGGAAGCGCACTTGAATGGGGTTCAAGGGGTCGGAGGTTCAAATCCTCTCGCCCCGACCAAAAATAAAAAGTAAATCGATCGGGTTAGCAACCAGGCTTTCCTGCTCTTTTTTTTTGAAACCGCCTGCCATCTTGCCAGTAATAATTGAACAGCACCCGCTGAAGATAGTTTAAAAGAGGAATTCACACGTCACACGAAAGTATAAAAGGTTTGGAATGTCATCCGACGCCTTTCATTAAGCCGGTTTCCTTGGGCTTCCTTGTACAGGCTTTGAATATCATCCAGGGGAAAAATGATCAAGCTTCAAGGTGGGTTGTTCTAAACGGTCCGGTTCCATTCCTTTAAGCCCATAATCCTCCAAATCTACAGAATGCTTGACAGTTCTTCAGTGCTGATGTATTTGATTGAATTAATTCATATTTCGGAGGCTGCAAATCAAGTTAAATAGGACGCCCCAGTACCATCTGCCGGAGCTACGGGGCAGGCAGATTTTCGCAGATATACACAGATAATATTGTTCTTTTGTAATTTAAGAATCTTGATAATCTGTGTTCACCTGCCCGCTCGTGCCTCGCAATGGCAGGCGGGTCTGTGTCCAAAAAAGGAAATTCCTATACTATCAAGTTGAAGAAGCTTCCGTTCTTTAAATACGGGAAAGAGTTGAAAGAGAGGGTGGGTCATTAAACGTATAAAGAGAGGAGGAACACGGAAATGAAGAATCTAATAAAGAATCTGCGAGCTGCAAGTAAGGATCTAAAAGCACTATCAAAAAAAGTTGATAAAATGATTGTCGAGGTCGGGAAACTTGAGAAACCAAAAGCAGTCAAGGCAAAATCAGCAAAGAGAACCGTGGCCAAAGCAAAGCCCGTGAAAAAGGTCGTTGCTAAAAAAACCACCGCTAAAAAAACCGTCAAATTAACAGCGGCCGATACTCTTTTTGGCATTATTAAAAGGTACAAAAAGGGCATTGATGTCGCTACATTGATGAAAAAAACTGGTTTCAATAGAAGGAAAATATACGACAATGTTAAGATTTTGAAAAAGCAGGGTAAGATTAAGAGCGGGGGGATTGGTGTGTATGTGAAGGCATAAATAATACGATAATATCTAAAGTGAAAAGATGGCAAAGAGTACAGGGAGTTCCGGATAGGTCAAGCGGATAGGCTTCTTATCAATTAAATAACTTGATCTTTCTCAAAAAAATGTTATTGTCTAAACAATCAATAAAGGCCTGTTCTTAATTGGCGGGCCGGTTTCGTTCTAAAGGAAAGTTCCATTTGTCAAAGTGGCAACCTGAAGTCTGGAACTATGAGAATTTTTTGAAAGGAGGGTGTCACTATGGCTGAAGGAATTGTAAAATGGTTTAATAGCAGCAAAGGATATGGCTTCATTGAGCAGGAAGATGGTCCTGATGTATTTGTTCATCATTCAGGAATCAATGCAACCGGTTTCAAGACTCTTGATGAAGGCGACCGAGTTACCTTTGACATAGAGCAGGGCCAAAAAGGTCCTGCTGCGGTAAATGTCACTGTGGTTTAGCTTACCATTTCTGAATTAAA
>JAUWLP010000180.1 GCA_030613575.1 Desulfobacteraceae bacterium | reverse complement strand
CGCCCATTCTAGGTTTTTCGTCAATCAGCCGTATTCCTTTTTCCTTTAATTCTGCCAGGGCCTCTTCAACATTCTCCACTCGAAACGCAACGTGATGAATCCCCTGGCCCTTTTTTTCCAGGAATTTAGCGATAGGTCCGTCCGGCGCAGTGGATTCAAGAAGCTCCACTTCACTTTCTCCCACCGGGAAAAAAGCCGTGGTAACTTTTTGCTCTTCAACGGTTTCGGAACCTTCAAATTCAAGCCCGAGCGCATCTGTCCAAAAATTTTTACCTTCTTCGATACTGTTTACGGCTATGCCGAGGTGGTCTATTTTTAATATTTTCATAAGAACCTCCTTTTATAATTGATGATTGAAAATTGACGATTGAAAATTAAATAGTTGGTAACAGTTCAGTTCTTTGGAACAAATCAATTTCTAAATTTTTCCATGACCCGTTTAAATCCGGGTATGGCATTTATTATGGTTTCGTCGGCCACGCAGAAGGCGATTCTGAAATGACCCGGTCCGCCAAAACCGCTGCCCGGGACAGCAAGGATCAATTCCTCCTGAAGCGCCTGTACGAATTTTACATCATCAGGAATCGGCGTTCTGGGAAAAAGATAAAATGCCCCTGCCGGTGTGAAGAAATCGTAGCCAGAATCCGCCAGACCCTTACACAGCAGCTCTCTTTTCCGGGCATACGCTGAAATATCCACGCTCACCCCCTGAACTGATGCGACAACCCGCTGCATCAGAGCCGAGGCATTGACAAATCCGAGGATTCTGTTGGCCAATGCCATGCCGCTGATCAGCTCTTTTTTAAAACAGGCTTCGGGGTTAACAGCTAAATAACCGATGCGTTCCCCGGGAATGGAAATATCCTTTGAATATGAAGTAGCAATGATGCTCTCATTATAACTTTGAAAGATGCTTGGAACTTTTTGTCCGTCGTAAACGATCTTTCGATATGGTTCATCTGCTATAAGGTATATGGTCCGGTTCAGTTCTTTTCCCTTTTTATTTAAGAGTGTTCCGAGTTCATTAAGACTCTCTTTTGAATATACCTGACCGGTAGGATTGTTCGGGGAATTTATTAGAACGGCCCGGGTCTTTTGATTTATAGCAGCGGAAACGGCGTCCATGTCCAGATTAAAATCCGGTTTTGTCGATACGGTTTTAAGGCTTCCGCCATGGTTGTCCACATAATATCTGTATTCAACAAAAAAAGGCGCCGGTGAAATCACCTCATCACCGGGACCGAGGATTGATTTCAGGATAACGTTCAGGGCACCGGATGCTCCGCAGGTCATAATTACTTCATTTTCAGTAACCTGCACCTCCTGTTCGCCGCAAAGATAATCAGCCACAGACCTACGAACATGCGGATATCCGGTATTTGGCATATAACCATGAACCCCCGGATCCGAGGATGCTGCGGCATCCTTGAGTGCCGCCCGGAATTTCCCCGGAGGCTCCAGATTGGGATTTCCCAGGCTGAAATCATATACGTTTTCAGCTCCGTGCTCAGCCTTAAGGCGGGCACCCTCTTCAAACATTTTACGTATCCAGGAAGATCCGGATATAATGGTCTCGATATGCTTTGCTATGGTCATTTGAACACTTTAATATGACACAAAATTGTAATCAAAAAATATATATTTATTAAGGGATGGCTTGCAAGCTCTTTCTGTAAAAATTTCCGGCCAAGGTCAAGTGTAAAGTCTCGTAAATTCTACAACTTATTGAAAATATTTTGTTTATATAACAGTATCCTATATAATTTGCAGATGGAATAATGGAACGTTGGAATGATGGAATATTGGTTTTAAAGGATGTTTCCCATTTTTAAATTCCTTGCTGTGATGATGTTTATCGTCAAACCATTATCCCAAAACCCATTATTCCACAATTCCAGTATTCCATCATTCCAATTGTGAGCGAAGCGAACTAAGTTCTAGTCTGGTCTCACATTCGTTTTAGTCTACACGTTCCACCGACTTTACCTCCGGGATTTCCTTTTTTAGAAATCTTTCAATTCCGTTCTTAAGGGTTATCTGAGACATGGGACAACCGGCACATGCTCCCTGCAACCTGACTTTGACCACACCGTCTTCCACATCAACAAGCTCCACATCACCACCGTCCGCCTGAAGCATCGGCCTGATTTTGTTTATTACCTCTTGAATTTTTTCTTTCATGATATATTTCCTTTATCCATGAGTTTCATCCGCCTTCGGCGTGATTTTTCAGTAAAAATCTTTTCTAAATCTATCAAACTCGCCTTCGCATATTGCAGTTCGCATACGCTTCATAAGGCTCATATAAAAATAAATATTATGAATCGTATTTAAACGATAAGCAAGCAGTTCTTTTGCCATGTAAAGGTGTCGCAGGTAAGCCCTGGAATAATTTTGGCATGTGTAACATGTACATCCCGGTTCAATAGGTTTTGTATCATACTTGAAACGTGCATTGCAAATATTTATGGTACTTTTTTTAATAAACATCTGACCGTTTCGGGCGTTCCTTGTGGGAAGGACGCAATCGAACATATCCGCCCCGAGGGACACAAGCTTTACAAGATCTTCAGGAGTTCCGGCACCCATGATATATTTGGGTTTAATATCCGGAAGTATCGGCAGCGTAAAATCCGCAATTTCAAACATGATATCTTTTGGCTCTCCGACACTGAGACCGCCCACAGCATAACCGCTGAATCCGATCTTAATTAGAGCATCCGCTGAAAGTTTTCTAAGATCCTTAAACATGCCTCCCTGAACTATACCGAAAAGGGAAGGGGGCTTTGAAACAGTCAAATCTAAAGACCTGATGCCTTCATGCAAAGCGTTTTTACATCTTTTTGCCCAGCGGGTGGTAAGCTCGATAGCATTTTTAGTATCATTATAGCCGGCAGGATATTTTATACATTCATCCAGGCACATAATGATGTCCGATCCGAGGCAAAGCTGAATTTCAACCGACTTTTCAGGAGTTAACACATGGCCTGATCCATCAATATGGGACTGAAAAGAAACCCCCTCCTCGGTAATTTTTCTGAGCTTTGCAAGGGAAAAGACCTGAAAGCCGCCGCTATCCGTTAAAATAGGCCGATCCCAGTGCATAAAACCGTGGAGACCGGAAAAACGGCGGATAACATCACATCCCGGTCTGAGGTACAGATGATAGGTGTTCCCAAGAACGATTTGGGTTTCGCAATCCATAAGCTCTTCGGGTGACAGGGATTTTACCGTGCCAAGAGTTCCCACCGGCATAAAAACAGGGGTTTCTACCTCACCGTGAGCTGTCTGTAAGACTCCCGCCCTTGCCCTTGTGGTATCAGATTCTGCAACTATTTTGAAATTGGACATGTAAATCGTTTTAGTTCCTTAGTGCTCTAATTCGTAAATTTTGTGCTTTTTGTGGCAAAAAAATGCTTAGCCAATTAAGTGTGAAGTGATCTAAAGTGATCTAAAGTGCCTAAAGTTAAGGAATACTGCCAATTTTTATAGAAGCCGGAGCGTAGCGACTCCTTAACTTTAGCTCACTTCAAACTTTAGCTCACTTGCAACTTTTCCGGTTTGTCCGGGTTAGGTAATGGGTTATGGATTTTGTATCATGTATATATTACCTATCTTACCTTAGTTTCAGCGTACTCATGGCAAGCAGTGCCAGTGCGATTGCAATTATCCAGAATCGAACAATAATCTTGGGTTCAGGCCACCCTTTAAGTTCAAAATGGTGGTGAAGCGGGGCCATTCTGAAAATCCTGCGCCCGTTTGTCATCTTGAAGAAACCGACCTGAAAAATTACTGATAGTGTTTCGATGACAAAGAGCCCGCCGACCAGAATCAGCAGTATTTCCTGTTTGATGATAATAGCTACGGTGCCTATTGCCCCGCCCAGGGCAAGAGAACCGACATCGCCCATGAAAATTTGTGCAGGGTATGAATTAAACCACAGAAATCCCAGACCTGCTCCGGCCATGGCTCCGCAGAAAATAGCGATTTCTCCACTTCCGGCCACATATTTGATCTGCAGGTAGTTGGCGATTTTAAAATGTCCGGCCACATAGGCAAAGATCATATATGTGGCTGAGGCGATGATAAAAGGTCCGATTGCAAGACCATCAAGGCCGTCTGTGATATTGACCGCGTTTGATGTGCCGATAATCACAAGGGCGGTAAACAGGATGTATCCTTTTCCGAGTTCCGGTGAAATATTTTTAAAAAACGGAATGGTCAAGCGAGTAGAAAAGCCCGCGTATGAGTAAATAAGTACCCCTGTCACGATCGCCAGAATCGCCTGTAGCAGAAATTTGTTTCGGACACTTAGCCCCTTGTTACGCTTTTTGATTTGCATAAGATAATCGTCTATGAAACCGATACCGCCGTAGCCGAGGGTGACCATAAGGACTATCCAGATGTAATAATTGGTTAAATTGGTCCATAAAAGGGTAGAAACGATTATGGAAAAAATTATCAGTGTTCCGCCCATGGTTGGTGTTCCGGCCTTTTTGTGGTGGGTCGGCGGACCGTCTTCTTGTATATACTGTCCTATCTGCAGATAGCTCATTTTTCGAATAACCCACGGTCCAAGAATAAAACAGATCAAAAAGGCCGTCAGACTGGCATAGATCGTCCGGAATGTAATGTACCGAAATACATTCAACACTGATATGGATTTGTGAAGCGGATATAGTAAATGATATAGCATGGTT
>JAUWLP010000150.1 GCA_030613575.1 Desulfobacteraceae bacterium | reverse complement strand
TCGGCTTTCTATCCGGCATATACATAAGTTCCCCGCCAAAAGGCATATTGATCGTTTCATCCAGCGTCAGGGGGACCAGGGAAGGACCGGCCATACCCACGGCAGCATATACGTTAAGGTCAAAAATCTCTCCATTATTATTTGCAACAACGGCCATCAAAAAATTCTTTCTACTTTGAAGCGGCTTCAGCGGTATAGTTTTTTTCACACTCATAGAACCTCTAATTTCCATCTTTGATGGCTTCGTAAAAAGATCCAACTTCTGCGTTGCGCTGCATTCCTCGTCATTGCGACGTACTATATGTACGTCTCATTCCTCGGAATTTGCGCGCCTTGAATTTGGAGCTTTTTACTTTGCCATCAAAATCTGACTTTTTACGAGACCGTCATCTTTGCTTTCGATAATTTAATTTTCTCTTGTCCCTCATACCTTCAATTAACAAACTTATCCCGAAATGTACATCTAAACCAAATAAGACCTAAATTCTGCAGATTTAGGTGATATATAATCATTGAAACTAAACCGACAATATAATATTATCCTCAATACGATATCGAGTAATATTAGCGGAGGATCGTCCAATGAAAAGTTATCGAAAAGAATTGTGGTTTGAAGTGCCTACACGGCGTGCGCTTATTAATATTACGCCTCAGGTTGCAGCCTGCCTTAAAGAAAGCGGAATCAAAGAGGGTCTGGTTCTTTGTAACGCCATGCACATCACAGCGTCTGTATTCATCAATGACGATGAATCGGGTCTTCATCATGATTATGAAGTATGGCTTGAAAAGCTGGCGCCTCACGAACCGGTTTCACAGTACCGACACAACGTCGGAGAAGACAACGCAGACGCGCATATGAAAAGACAGATCATGGGGCGCGAGGTGGTTGTGGCGGTTACACAAGGGCGGCTCGACTTTGGAACCTGGGAGCAGATATTCTACGGAGAGTTTGACGGTAGACGACGTAAACGAGTTTTAGTCAAAATAATCGGAGAGTAGTCCTCATTTCTTAAAAAGCCGGTTTATCCCGGTCGCAAGGCTTAAGTCATGCCTATTCCACAGTATTTTTTGGGGATATTCGGACTATTCCAAAAACTCCTTTTTAATGGTAATTTCGCTTTTACTCCTTATTTGCGCCAGCAACGCATCAAAGGTCCTGTCTTTCTTTTGCTGGAGCAATCTTTGCCTTATTACTGCTTTTTCTTTATTAAATCCTTCAAATTCCGGCATCTTTCTATCTCTGAACTTAATAACATAATACCCTTTTATGCCTTTAATGACTTTTTCCGGTAATTTTATTTCATTTGTAAGTTGAAAGGCAGCCTTGGCAATCTCACGCTCAGTCCCAATTTTAGGAATCGAATCATTTCGTTTGAAGAAGCCTGTAGTTGTTGGAGTTAAATTAAAATGTTTGCTTTCCGTACTCATCGAATTGCCGCTTTGTAAAGCAGACAGACATGTATTTGCATCCTTTTGCGCTTTTGCTTCCTGTCTTTGTTTCACCAAGTCAGCCTTGACCTCTTTCTTAACCTTATCTAATTCAGGCATCTTGGGCGGAATTTTATCAATAACCTGGAGAATGTAATATTCGCCTCCAAATTCCTGGATATCACTAATCTCCATAACCTCAAGATTAAAGGCGGCCGATGCGAACTTTGCTCGGTCTTTGATACCTTTTTCCGATCCCTTTTTTGTAAAAAATTCTGTGGTCAAAATTTTCAGGTTTCGTTCTTCCGCCGCCTTTAACAAATCATCTCCTGTAAAAGAAATATCATAAACAGCTTCGGCTTCGTCGTAAGCAAGGTTTTTTGCCCTTTCTCGGGTCAGTTTCTTTCGTATTCCCTTTTCGGCTTCATCAAATGAAATGATAGATGCCTCATTTACCTTTTCAACCTTGATAATATGCCATCCAAACCGGGTGCGCACGGGCTCACTGATTTCCCCTGCCTTCATTGAAAAAGCCTTGTCAGCAAAGGGTTTTACCATAGCCTCCTTTTTGAATGTGCCAAGGTATCCTCCCCTGTTTCTGGTTGGCCCTTCGGAATACTTTCCGGCAAGTTCAGCGATTTTTTTTCCTTCTCTAGCCATCTTAAGAATATTTAATGCTCTTTTTCTTGTCCTTTCAACATCCTCATGGCTGGCATTCTGATCGACCCTTAGCAAAATATGCCTGGCTTCAACAGTTTTCGGTGTTTTAAACTCTTCCTGGTTTTCATCAAAATAATCCCGTTCATTATCATCATAAATTGTAACCTTGGATCGGTATCTATCCGGGGCAAAATTCAGGTATCGAACTTTTACCATAGCATCTGTTTTATAATTTTCTTTATGCTTTTCAAAGAATGCTTTTATTTCTTCACCGGATGGCTTTATATCTTTATATTTGTCAGGGTCAAACAGTACGAAATCGATATCTACCGATGCATTGATCCAGTTAAACCATTCTTTGACCTCCTGGTTTGAAACCTTAACACTGCTTGTAATGAGAATTTTTAACCTCTCAATAAGCATCGCATCTCCCTGGGAAACCTCGAATTCTTCAGGGGTCATTCTGAGGCGATCCAGAACATTTTGATAAAGGCGGTTATCAAATACCCCGGCTCTCTGAAATGCTCCGAATTGCATGATTGCATCGGCAAGCTCCTTGTCTGAAACACGAAACTTAAGCCTTTGAGCCTCCTGGACCAAGAGTTTGTTGTCGATAAGTTGATTCAAAGCCTGCTTTTTTACCTGAAGCATCTTTATCATATCATCATTCAAGTTGTTTCCGAATCTTTTACGTAGCTGTTCAAGAAGATTATTATATACTTCCCTGTATTCATCCAGTGTGATCTGATCTCCATTAACAAGCGCAACCCTTCCGCCTCTTTGTGCTCTGAAACTTCCTACACCCCAGAAAACAAATACAATAACAATAGCGCCTAAAAGTACTTTGATTAACCAGTTGCCAGCCTGTTGCCGCATAAACCTGAGCATATAGTTCCTCTCTATTTATTCTTCTCAATATTGTTCATTCAAATATACGATTTAAGTTAAATAGGACACAGATTTTCGCAGATATACACAGATATTATTATTATTTAAAAAACTTTTTAATCTGTGTTCATCTGTATCCCAAAAAAGGAAATTCCTATACTATTAAATTATTACCGAAACAGGCTTCACATGTCGATCGATCTTTGTCCCCACCGTCTCTAAGCAAAACGCACACGAATATTCATACTTGTCACCTTCTGGCAGGACAAGCAGAAGTCTTTTGCGAACCGGAACCGGACGTTTGCACTTTGGACAATAGAGCTCTATAGCATCAAATTCCTTATACATTCCGGCTTGTTTGGTATTAGGAGTATTTGCTACCGATTGTCTAATAAATCTAGGCAAATTATTTGGAGCCATATCTTGCCTTATCAAAAATTCTTTTATATACAGTACGTTGTAAATTTTAAAATATTAATATTATTGTCTATCTTTAATTTTGTCAACACCTTCCGGTCACAAATTCCGATAAAATATTTATTGACACATATATCGCCTTTTGTTAAATTTCTCCATTCGGGGCTGTAGCTCAGCTGGGAGAGCGCATGACTGGCAGTCATGAGGCCAGGGGTTCGACCCCCCTCAGCTCCACCAGACATTTTAAAAAGGGTTGGTTTATCGGACCGACCTTTTTTTATTTGTATATCACGGTTCCTCTTCCGCTCTTGACATCGCAAGTGTATTGGCTTAAAAAATCATCTCATTATTTAAATCAGGTATTAAATCATGATTGCAAAACGCCATGTATTATACGCTGTTTTAGTTGTTATTGCTCTTAGCGCTGTCTGCATGGCGCTATTGAATATTCCCTTAAAAGCGTCGGCTGAGGATCAATTTAAGCAAAACGTCCAAATAACGGACACACAATATTCGGACAAATTGGTTGTCCATCTCTATTTTTCTGATAAGAGCAATTCGTTTCTGACAGCAGAAGAGAGGACTCTTGTTCATTCTGACAATCCCGCCGAATTTGCTAAAATTATTATCGAGGCCTTGATAGACGGTCCAATGAAAGGGTTTATGAGGACAATTCCCACAGGTACAACTATCAGGGCACTCTATGTTACCCGGGACCGAACAGCTTATGTCGATATATCAAATGCAATAAAAGACTCTCACCCAGGTGGAATAAAATCAGAACTTTTTACGATATACTCAATCGTTAATTCATTAATATTGAATATCCCCGAAATCGATGCCGTAAAAATATTGATTGGTGGACGCGAATCTATGACCATGGCCGGTCATATTGATCTTAGTTTTCCCTTTAAAGCAAACATGCTTTTGATACGATGAAAAAAAAGACTCACATCAAAAATATGCGGAATATCGGAATTATAGCCCATATTGACGCCGGCAAGACAACGGTAACCGAGCGAATACTTTACTATACGGGCCGTTCCCACAAAATTGGCGAGGTTCATGACGGTGAAGCGATAATGGACTGGATGCCTGATGAACAGGAACGCGGTATTACAATTACCTCTGCTGTTACCACCTGCCACTGGAAGGGAAATGACATCCAGATAATAGATACGCCGGGGCATGTCGATTTTACAATCGAAGTGGAACGTTCATTGAGGGTGCTTGACGGCGCTATCGGAGTCTTTTGTGCGGTTGGCGGTGTGGAACCCCAGTCGGAAACGGTATGGCGACAGGCAGACAAATATCTTGTTCCAAAGATTGCCTTTATCAATAAATTGGACAGAGTCGGCGCAAGTTTTTTTAAAACCGTTGAAATGATGAAAGACAGACTGCATGCTAACCCTCTTATTTTACAACTGCCGGTGGGATCGGAAGATGACTTTGCCGGCATTATCGATCTGATCAATATGAAACAGATTCTCTGGGAAGATGACGCCCTGGGAGAAACGTACATAACCGAAGAAATTCCCCTTGATTTTATTGAAACCACCGAAAAATATCGTGACAAACTTATTGAAACAATCGCTGAAGTTGATGATGATATTATGGAGGATTATTTATCAGAAGCCCCGATTGCAACTCAAAGCCTGATTGCCGCCATACGAAGAGCAACCATAGATCTGAAACTGATACCGGTACTGTGTGGCAGCGCACTGAGAAATAAAGGCATACAACCCCTGCTTAACGCCATTGTGGATTTCCTTCCCAGTCCTGTGGATATCCCTCCCATTAAAGGGATACATCCTGAAACCGGTGAAATTATTGAATGCAAAGCCAAAAACACAGCCCCCCTTGCGGCACTCATATTTAAAGTGGCCATGATCGAAGGGCGCAAACTTTCCTATGTCAGAATCTACAGCGGAAAGATGCATACCAAAGAAAACACCTATAACCCTTCCCGTAAAACAAATGAAAAACTCTCCCGTATCTTAAGGATGCATGCCAACAAGAGAGAACGGATCGACTCCGCCGATGCCGGGAGTATTGTGGGGGTTGTGGGATTGAAAGAATCCTCTACCGGAGAAACCCTGTGCTCCATTGATCACCCGGTTTTACTGGAAAAAATGGAGTTTTGCGAGCCGGTCATTTCCATTGCAATAGAGCCGAAAACACATGCCGACCAGGAAAAACTGGATCAGGTATTAGAAAAATTTATGGCCGAAGACCCGACCCTGCAACTTAAAAAGGATGAAGACACCTGGCAATCCATTTTGTCCGGCATGGGTGAGCTTCACCTTGAAGTCATTATCAGTCGCATGCAGCGTGAATTCAATACCAACGTAAATGTGGGAAAACCCCAGGTTGTTTACAGGGAAACCATTGAAAAACAAGGTGAGGGATCGGCCGTATTTGACAAGGAAATTACAGGGCAGCGTCACTTTGCCAAGGTTACGCTAAAACTGACACCTCTGGAACGCGGCAGTAAAAACAGGTTCATATCCGAAGTTAACGAGGAAACCATACCGGACATTTTTATTCCTGCCATTGAAAAAGGTATCATGGAATCTTTGGAAAGCGGGGCACTGATGGGCTATCCGGTGGTGGACGTTAAAGCGACCCTAACCGGAGGGGCATTCAAGGAATCCCTGGGCACGGAATTGGCTTATACTGTCAGTGCATCCATGGCATGCAAAACCGCGCTTGCCAACGGTGAACCGTTTCTCCTTGATCCGATTATGGATGTCGAGATTTTTGTTCCTGAAGCTTTCATGGGAGATGTCATCGGAGACCTTAATTCCCGCAACGGGAAAATTGGATCCATAGCGCACAAAATGGATGCACTGGTGATCAAGGCGATTGTTCCTCTGGCGCGTATGTTCGGTTATTCCACTTCATTACGATCCGCTACCCAGGGCCGAGGGACTTTTACAATGCAATTTTCCCATTTTGATCGCAGCTGACAACACCCTAACCAAACCAAACCGAAAGTCCTCTATGACGGTCTCTTTTTTCCATGGATCTCTTTTAACATCTTCTCGATTTTTTTCCTTTTATCCGGATCACCCATATTTTCCAGAGACCGTTTCAAGTGAAAAGCCGCATTCTTAAAATCATCTTTTTTCTTGTAATAAATACCCAGGTAATAATGAGCCTCATCCAGCCTGCCCAGCTTGCCATAGGT
>JAUWLP010000127.1 GCA_030613575.1 Desulfobacteraceae bacterium | reverse complement strand
TCAAGTTAAATAGGACGCAGATTTTCGCAGATATACACAGATAATATTGTTATTTTGCAATTTAAGAATCTTGATAATCTGTGTTCACCTGCCCGCTCGTGCCTTGCAATGGCAGGCGGGTCTGTGTCCAAAAAAGGAAATTCCTATACTATCAAGTTATACAATCGCTTCGCGATTTTATACAATGCAACTTCGCCGTTCTATCTAAAAAAAATGGTAATAATTTAGTTCTTTGAAACAAATCTATTTCAAACAAGCTTCAGGTATGATTAAATTTCATATCCCGCTTTTAACGGAATTCGAGTGGAATTAGGATCTTTATGCAAGAAGCAAAAAAACAACATAGTTCCAAACAATCAGGACGACTGTTACAAAAATATAATATACGTGAGTTTTTTGAGCGTGTAAAAAAGCTTCACGGCGATCCCCATTACGTTGCCATGGGTATGGCCATCGGGGTTTTTATAAGCATAACCCCTACCATGCCCTTTCATACTGTTATCGCCATCGCCCTGGCCCTTGTTTTGCGTGGAAGTAAAGCCGCTGCTGCCATTGGAGTCTGGTTTTGCAACCCGATTACAGCCCCTTTGTTTTACCTGGGAAGTTACAAGACGGGAATGTTCATTTTCGGTCATTCAGCTCCCTTTGACATAAAATACGAATCGGTTTTAGAACTTATAAAGCTTGGGATGGATGTCACCATGGCAATGATAGCCGGCGGAATAATATTGGGAATTCTTCCGGGTATTGCCGCATATTTTATAACTCGTAAAATTATTACAACTATACGATCGCGCAGAACAACAGGTATGTAGTTATTTAGTTTTTATTCAACCATTACCGATTAACCTGAAATTTGCATTAACTATTTTTTCATGTGAAACCATGACCTCACCAAAAACACTGCTACTTTTCCATAATATCAGACCTAAAAAACAACTGGGGCAGCATTTTTTGACGGATCAGGCCACCGCAAAGATGATTGTGAACCGTTCCGGAATTTTACCGGAAGATGTTGTTCTGGAAATAGGCGCCGGTCTGGGTGCTTTAACCATTCCTGTAGCACGCAAAGCCAGGGAGGTCTTTGCGGTTGAGAAAGATCGAAAAATCATAGATATTTTGAAAACAGAGATCCTTGCGAGTAATCTTTCAAATGTTGTTATAATGGAAAAAAACATACTGAAGATTGATATTAAATCGCTGGCAGAAAATATAAGCCAAAAAATGGTGGTCATGGGCAATCTTCCCTACAACATATCTTCCCAGATTCTTGTTCAACTTATAGAATCCAGAAAGGCGTTAAGCAAGGCAGTTATCATGCTTCAAAAGGAGCTGGCTCAACGCATTACTGCACAACCCGGCTGCAAGGACTATGGAAGGCTCACGGTTATGCTTCGGTACTGTTCCGACATAAAAAAAATAGCAGATGTTAAGGCTTCTCTTTTTTTCCCAAGACCCACAGTAGATTCCGAAGTTCTTGAATTAAAATTTAAAAAAACATTGGAATATCCCACTAATGATGAGGTCTTCTTCTTCAGGGTTATCAAAGCGGCTTTTGGAAACAGACGAAAAATGCTTAAAAACGCGCTTGCGGCAAGCGCGCTGAGTATTGATGCGAATACTGCCAAAGATGTGCTTAAAAGGTCTGACATTGATCCTGCTCGGCGAGCTGAGACGCTTACCATAGAAGAGTTTGTTAAACTAAGTAACAATTTGGAATCTACTGTGGTTTCACTATAATTATTGCCGCATTGTCGTCAACCAGATATTTCTTCGCAATATTTGACACTTCTTCCTTTGTAATAGAAGCATAATCCTTCATTATTGTCCGGCTCCAGTCGAGTCGCTGAGGATGTTTTTTGGAACCCGTAAGTACTGTGTTAAGCCAGTAGCTATTTTTGCGCATCATTTCCTTTATACTGGTAAGCGTTGGAGCTATGGCCCGGCGTAATTCATCCTGGGTGGCGCCATCAGCAACAAGGGCGGATACTATTTTCTTTACTTTATTTACTAACATATTTGCTTCTTCAGGATTAATATAAACCATGACTTGAAAAACCCCATATTCCGGATAAGCCCGGCTCGGTCTGTTAAAGGCAAATGTAGAATAAGCGGAGCCAAGCTTTTCACGTATCTGCTCACGCAGCCTCTCCGAAACAATATCCGCCAGTAAGGATAAACGGCGTGTTCTTCTTATATTCCATAAATCTTCGGTTGGATAAGCTACAATTACCATGCCTTTAGGAATTTTTGTCACAACAGATATGTTTCGAGATCGACCGACGGGGAATTCTGGCAATCTTGATTCTGCTGATTTGTGAACTTCGGTATGAAAGGAAAGAGTTCCCAAATATTTAGCAGCCAATTTTATGACTGAATCGACATCAAAATCCCCCACTATAGATACTTCAATCTCATCAGTTCTTAATGATGTTTCGATCCATGACCGGACATGCTCAAGGGTCAACTGCTTGAATTCTTCAAAAGGGGGGAGACCGAAACGGTTGTCGCCTCCGGCAAGAAAACGGCTTCCCGAAAGTACCATGGCTCCGTCAATAGAGCTCGAAAGTTCCAGATATTTCTGCCTGAACCGTTCCATGGAGAGCGTATAAGCATCTTCACGAAAACCCGGATCAACCAGATGTGCATAAAGGAGCTGAAACAACAGGGGAACTTCTCTGGTTACTGTTTCCCCTTTGAAGTAAAAATGGTCTTCTGCAACACCGAAAAAAACATCCGTGTTTTTTCCTGCCATGGCACGTTCAATCTCATCTTTTTCCAGGGTTCCGAGTCCGCTTTCGTTAATTACTTTTGTGCTCAGCGCAGCAAGACCGGGTTTGTTTAATGGTTCGGAAGTTCTGCCTGAGCCAAAGGCAAGATTAATCAGTATTTGATTTGCCTTAAAATCGGTTTTCTTCAGATTAAGGCGAACGCCGTTTTTGAAATCAACCTGGACAATTCTAAGGTCAGGGATCTTTTTTGTCCGGATAATCCGGCCTTCTTTCCCGGGTTCCTGAAGATAAGGGAAAGTCACCGTTTGTTTTTCAGCCGGCCTTGACACCTGTACCTTGTTGCTTTTGTAGTAAGCTGCAAGTATCTGACGGTGGGGATCCTTATCCGTCCCTGTTAATTCTGCATTGCCGGTTACAAGCACAAGCCTGTGTTCCGGCGCCCAGATTTCCTTGAAGGCATCGTGGACATTTTGCAAGGTCAAAGAGTTGATAAGCGGAGTAAAAAGTTCTTTTTTTTGTTCCGGCGACAAAAAAACCCGGTCTGCATTAAGGTTCCATAATATCTTCCGTGCCAGATTCCGGCTGTTGCGTGTGGAAGCTTTTTTTACTGCATTGTCGAGTTCTGAAAGAAAATCCTTTTTTACCCTTTCAAGTTCTGATTCAGTAAACCCGAATTTTGATGACTTCCTTAAGGTTTGTTCGATAAGAGAAAGAGATCTCTTCCAGTTTTCCGGGCTGCACTCGGCTGTGATTTCAGCATGTTTAATTTGATGCATGAAAATTCCTGAATTAATGGATGCCGAGGTAAAGGGGGTGCCCGCTTTGCTGACCATAGCATTCAGGCGATCCCGGACAATGCGGTTGGTAATATTTTTGATCAGTTTGCTTCTTTGGAAGGCAAAAGAATCCGGTTTCTTGGAAACCTTTTCCACAACTTCTATGCTTATCGAGGTGTTTCCCGATTCTTTTTCAAGGTGGTAAAAGGGTTTTATCCCGAAGTGATTTATCTCTCCAAGATCTGGCTCGGGCCCAGGAGGCGCCCTGGTCGATAATGAGGAGAATTTTTCTTCTATTAACGAAATCGCCGATTTGGTATCAAAATCTCCCACCATTACAAGTATCATTTTCTCCGGTCTGTACCATGTATCATAAAACTCCCTCAATCGTTTATGGTCTGCCTTTTTCAGTATTTCTTCTTTGCCGATCGGAAGTCTTTTGGATATTTTTGCATGAGGAAATTCAAAATTCAATGTTGCAACATATGTACGATACGATGCAGAATCGCGGGTTCGTTTTTCGGCCAAAACCACACGCCGTTCCTTGTCGACCTCCGACGGCAAAAGAAGCGCACCTTCAGCAAAGTCTTTCATCACAACCAGGCCTTTTGCCAGGCTTTCCCTGTCACCATCCGGCAAAAGCATGTCATAAACGGTTTCATTAAATCCGGTATGGGCATTTGCATCCGGTCCAAACTGCATCCCGATACTCTGGAAAAATTTTACCAGTTCCCCGGGTTTAAAATTTTCCGAGCCGTCGAAAAGCATGTGCTCTAGGAAATGGGCCAATCCCTGTTGATTATCTGACTCATACATTGAACCTGCCTGAACATCCAGATGCATACTGACCCTGTCTTTGGGTCTGTGATTTTCCATTAATACATACCTGAAACCATTAGGCAGTTTACCAAATATGAGCACGGAGTCCGGAAGAAGATCACTTTTTTCATGAGGCCACTTAACTTTAAAGTCGATATTTTCAACAGCCCTTTTTCTGCCGACTTGGACACTTTGATTAACCAAAGCACATGAAAATAGAACAACTATTATAGCGGCACATAGTAAAACTGTCGTAATAAAAGGACCAAAAAGCTTTTTACGCATGATTATACTCCCGGGGCACATTTTTTATGGTAAGATTTTAAAATGGGAAAGATTATTATTAAAAAGTAAAAAACCTTCAGTATGTCCGAATTTTACTCATGAGGCATACTGAAGGCTTGTTTTCTTTTGCTTCAAAATATTTTGCTGGACTTAATATCTAAAGCCCGTCGATCCATTCCTTAAATGTTATTTTTTAACATAAAGACCGCGCGACTTTGCTTGAATTTTGCCTTTCTTTGAAAGTTTATGTAGCGCATTGCTAAGCTGTTTGGAGTTAAAGTCGGTTTTTTCTTTAAGCTGGGCGATGGTAATCCCTTTCCTGCTCCTTTTGATGGCATTTAATACGGTGCCAATAACTGTTGGCTGTTTAGCAGGAGCCTTTTTTGCAGCTACTTTTTTCTTTGCCGCAGTCTTTTTGGGAGCAGCCGCTTTCTTTGGCTGAAGCTTATCAACCTGTTTAATGATCTTTTCAACTTGATTGGAAAGGGAAGTAAGCGACTTGCTTATTGTCTTTAATTGATCTTTTAATTTCTTCATTTAAATTTCCTCCTTGATCAATAAATAGTTTTTTAGCACGATTACTACTCTTTAATAATTTACTACACATCTTTTTTTCAAAAGTCAACAAAATATGTGAAACATATAAAAAGGCCGTACAACTGTTGACAACGCTTTAACCTTATGAAAGATAGATTTGTTTAATAACACGTTTTAAACAAATTTTCTTTTACTTTATTTTACATGTCACAAATGAAAAAGAATTCTCGCATCCCCTATAAAAAAGCACTGAATCCTTCCCAACTGGAAGCCGTCCAATTCAAAGAAGGGCCGCTTCTTGTAATCGCAGGGGCGGGAAGCGGGAAGACCAGAACGTTAACCTACCGGGTTGCGCATCTGGTAGAAGAAGGGATATCACCGGGCTCCATTCTTCTGCTGACATTTACTCGCAAAGCATCCCAGGAAATGCTGAAGAGAGCCGCAGCGTTGCTTGACAATAGGTGTGAAAGGGTTTCCGGGGGAACTTTTCATTCTTTTTCCCATGCTGTTCTGCGAAGGTATGCTTCCAAAATAGGATTCGACCATGACTTTTCCATTATAGACCGTACGGATACCGAACAGCTCATCAGTATGCTGAGAAAAGAAATGGGAGCATTTTCAAGGGACCGTTCCTTTCCCAGGAAACAGACCCTGGCCAATATTTTCAGCCGGTCTGTCAACAAAGTTCTATCTGTTGAAGATGTGGTTTTAACTGATTATCCGCATTTTACTTCTCATATAGAAGCAATAGTTGTGCTTTCCAATGCTTACCGAAAACAAAAAGCCGAGAATAATTTTTTTGATTATGACGACCTTCTGATATATTTAGATATACTTTTGAAAAATCACTCTGACGTTCGTGACAAAATATGTTCAACACACCACTATTTGATGGTTGATGAATACCAGGATACCAATAAGATTCAGGCTGAAATCATATATCTTCTTGCCGGTACCAACAAAAATGTCATGGTTGTTGGTGATGATTCACAAAGCATATATGCTTTCAGGGGCGCAAATTTTGAAAATATAATGAAGTTTCCTGAAATATTTTCCGGAACCCGGATAATCAGGCTTGAAGAAAACTATAGAAGTGTCCAACCAATATTAAATCTTACAAACGTCATTATTGACAGGGCAACGGAGAAATATTCAAAGATTCTTTTTACGCACAAATCCGGTGGGTCATTACCTTTACTTGTCAACACCAGGAGTGAGAACAGCCAATCGCGATTTGTGGTTAAAAAGATTCGGGAGATTAATCGTAAAGGTATTCCTTTGAACCAGATCGCGGTACTTTTTAGAGCAAGTTTTCATTCCTTTGATCTTGAAATCGAACTGAGTAGAGAAGGAATTCCTTTTATCAAGGTAGGTGGTTTTAAATTCATTGAATCAGCACATATTAAGGATGTCCTGGCCCATCTCAGGGTGCTTTCCAATCCTTATGACAAAATAAGTTGGTATAGAATACTCCTTCTTTTAGATAATATCGGTCCCAAAACCGCTATTGATATTTATGAAACTATTCTGGCCGAAAAAGCAGGATATACAGGAATTTCTGCAATCAAACCTAAATCGAGACGATCAGAAAGTATCGTGAGATTAAAAAATCTCTTTTCAACTATTGATTCAAAACCCATGTCAGTTTCCCAAATGGGAGAAGCTATTGTTAATTATTATGTGCTCATATTAAAAGAAAAATATGACGATCATCCGAGACGGACAAAAGATCTCGAGCACCTTGTGACCATGATGGAACGGTACAGCAATCTCGGACAGTTTTTGACCGATATGGCTCTTGAACCGCCGAATACAAGTCTCAATAACACCTTTTTTACCGGCCATCAGGGTGAAGACCGGCTAATTCTTTCAACTGTACACTCCGCCAAAGGCCTCGAATGGCACACGGTCTTTATTATATGGGCTCTTAACGGTCGATTTCCTTCAATGCGCGCTTTTCACAATCAAAAAGAGCTTGAGGAAGAACTGAGGCTCATGTACGTTGCTGCAACACGGGCTAAAGAAAATTTATTTTTTATTTACCCGAGGCAAGTTTATGACAAAATCTCGGGCATGATCTTAAGCAGTCCATCCTGTTTCATTGATGACATGCCTGACGATATGCTTGCAGAATATTCGGCGGATATATGAGCCCTAAGATCTTGAGTTATATAATTTTTTTAGCTTATGTCTCTAATCTTCCATGCCGTATGATTTCACCCTCTATAAGGTAAATGACTTCTTCGGCAATATTTGTTGCATGGTCAGCAATACGTTCAAGGTGACGTGAGATCAAAAGCAGATTGATAAAATACTCCACATGATCCGGGTTATCTTTAATGACATCCTTCACTATACGGTGGGCCTCCCCGTTGATTTTATCAACTTCATCATCCAGAATGCATACCTTGAAAGCGAGATCCACGTCCAGATTCACGAGGGCATCCAGGCTTTTTTTGAGCATGGCTTCAGTCTTTTCAGCCATTAAATAAAAGTCAAAATCGAAATGCAGTTTTTCACCCTTTGCGATATATTTTACCCCCTGGGCGATATTCACAGCTTCATCAGCGATTCTTTCAAGGTCGTTGTTGATCTTGATCACAGCGGTAATAAATCGAAGATCCACGGCAACCGGCTGATGTAGCGCCAACACCTTCAGACATTCTTCTTCAATTTCGACTTCCATTTCGTCAATCTCGTAGTCCGTATTTATAATCTTATCCGCTAGTGAGATATCCCGGGTCTCGATCGCTTTGATAGCCATGCGAACACGAGCTTCCACCATGGCACCCTGAGATAGAATCCTCTTTTTTAATT
>JAUWLP010000068.1 GCA_030613575.1 Desulfobacteraceae bacterium | reverse complement strand
AATCGCGTTGGCAAATACGGCAAACAAAAAAGGATAAAGCTGCCGTCTTTGAAAAGGGTGATTTCAGCCGGAGCACCGGTAGCTGCATCTGTCATTGAGCAGTTTGCCTCCATGCTGTGTGAAGATGCCGAGATTCATACGCCATACGGCGCCACCGAAGCGGTGCCCGTCATATCTATTTCGAGCAATGAAATCCTGTCTGAAACCAGAAAATTGAGCGAGCAAGGCTATGGTATCTGTATCGGACGTCCCATTAACGACTTAGACGTGCGAATTATAAAAATCAGCGATGATCCCATCAATAAGTGGTCAAACGACCTTGTGGTTGAAAGCACCGAAATTGGTGAGATAACGGTTAAAGGAGATCTGGTAACCCGACACTACTTTGAAAGACCCGAAGCAGATGCCCTTTCCAAGATTAAAGACGGCAATACGGTATGGCACCGGATGGGTGATCTCGGATGGATGGATTCAAAGGGAAGGATATGGTTCTGCGGTCGCAAAAGCCATCGCGTGACCACTGAAGAAATTACTCTTTTTACCATCCCCTGCGAGGCGATCTTCAACAATCATCCCATGGTATTTCGAAGTGCCCTTGTAGGGATAGGCCCTCTGCACCGACAAAAACCGGTACTATGCATCGAACTGGAACATGGCAAAAATAGGTATAAAAAAAAGGAAATTAAAAAAGAACTTTTTGAGCTTGGACAACAAAACGAATTGACAAAAAACATTAACAGCATATTGTTTTGCAAGTCTTTTCCGGTAGACGTCCGACACAATTCAAAGATCTTTCGTGAAAAACTGGCAATATGGGCAGAAAAGAAATTAAGTTAATGAAAAATCATGAATCAATAAAAGCAACCGCTCCCTTAAAAGTTCTGGTTACAGGGGGCGGAGGTTTTTTGGGCAGAGCTATTGTAAAACTGCTTGTGGAAAGAAGCAATGATGTCCGAAGCTTTTCCCGCAACCTTTACCCCGAGCTCACATCCATGGGCGTTGAACAGATACAGGGCGATATCTGTGATAAAACTGGAATTGAACAAGCATTAATGGGCGTGGACCTTGTTTTTCATACAGCAGCCAAACCCGGGATCTGGGGGAATTATTCCGACTACTACAGAACCAATGTAACCGGCACCCAAAACGTTATTGCCGGCTGTAAAAAACATAATATTTCAAGGCTGATTTATACAAGTTCGCCCAGTGTTGTCTTTAACGGTACAGACATGGAGGGTGTTAACGAATCTGTTCCTTATCCGGCAAAGTATCATGCTCATTACCCGCGAACAAAGGCGATTGCCGAACAGTATGTAATCAAGGCCGGCGGCGAGGGGTTAATGACAATTATTTTGAGGCCTCATTTGATATGGGGACCACGGGATAAACATTTTGTCCCCAGGATTATCGCAAGAGCTAAACGCCTAATAAAAGTTGGTAACGGTAAAAACCTTGTAGACACGATTTACATAGATAATGCTGCTGACGTCCATATTCTTGCTGCGGATAGATTGGAAAAGAACCATAAACTTTCCGGAAATATTTATTTCATCAGCCAGGGAGATCCTGTTTCTTTATGGGATATGATAAACGATATTTTAAAGGCAGCAGGTCTCGCTCCTGTCAGGCGTTCAATGCCCCGCAGGATGGCATGGCTGATCGGAGTTGTATTAGAATTTGTTTGCAGAAATTTTAAGATTAGCGGAGAGCCTCAGATGACACGTTTTCTAGCGGATGAACTTGCAACAGCCCACTGGTTTGATATCAGCGCTGCCAGAAAAGACCTGGGATATGCCCCACAGATCTCAATAAAAGAAGGTCTTAGCCGCCTTGAAAGCTGGCTTCAGAACAAATAGTTAGTGCTAAAATTTGATTCTGGTTTGTCCAGGCAATGCAAACAAAAAAAGGCATCCCATCTTGTTTCAATGAGATGCCTTTAATAACATGATTATTTTGGAAACTAAGGTTTTTGGACGTTTTTTGCCGACGGTCCGCGGTCGCTCTCTTCCACGTCAAAAGTCACCCTTTCTCCTTCAGCCAGGGTCTTGAACCCATCCATGTCAATGGAAGAGTAATGGACAAAAATGTCCGTACCGTCTTCCTGCTCAATAAATCCAAACCCTTTTTTGTCACTAAACCACTTTACAATCCCGTCTGCCATAATCCTGACCTCCTTTTAAATCCTCTCATTTGTAGTCCCAAGCTTCAGGTCGTTACGCCGGCAAAGGGAAAAATCCTTTCGAGCGAAATCAACCCGCAAAAACCGCCGAGCCTTTATAATACTTGTAAATCAATAAAATGCCTTCATGGCAAATGTCATGGTTAATGTCAAGGTAAAATAGTTCCCGACTGGCTTATGTTTTGAAATTCAACTTTATATGCCGGTATATGCCGGGGCTCAAAGCGGACTGTCGGTTGTTTCTTTTTGGTCGTATTCCAGCTGGAGAGGATATTTGTTGCCGTGATCAAATTCAAGTTGCGATCTTCTTTTCTTTTGCCATCTTTTAAAAAACAAGATTATTCTTTGGGGTGGCACTCGATACAACCGGTGGGGCCGGTTTTAGGAAGCTTGGTTTGTTTTGTCGTATATGACATCTCCATTTTTTTTCTCTTGATTTTTATCTCTTTGTGACACCCAATACAGTTTTTATGATAGGCATATTTGTAATACTTTATGCCCTTATCTGTATAAGACAGGTATTTTGTAGGTTTTTTCGGTGATTTCAACTGATCATGACATTTTGAAGTTGTACAGTTAGCTATCTTGGCATCTCCTTCCCATTTGTGATGGCAGGTTCGGCAATCATAAAGAAAGTGCTTGGAATGATTGAATTCAACAGGAGACTTTTTCTGTTCGATAGAAGCATCCGGTTTAAGTACGATAACCCCCATGGGTACGAGCATATCCTCTTGATTTTGTTCACTATATGCTATATTTTTGCCGACAACTTCAAATGATATCCCAAAAACAAAAACCATAATCAAACACAATACACCGATTCGTATTCTATGCATCCTCTTCCTCCTCATAATAAAGAAAAAAAATTTTGCCCTATATTATATTTCTAATTAAAAATTTCAACAAAAAAATGGCTGTCCGGGTCTTTTTTTCCAGATACTATGGATTTCGTATTATTATTAGAAATTTCGGCTTCACAGCTTATAGTTACTTGACAAAAAGTTTCAACTCAGGTAAGGGAAAAAAGCTTGTTCCAAACAGACTGAGAAAAAAGTTATTTAAGTTTTAATTAGTTGATTAACAGAGGGCAAACACATAAAGGCCATAATGAAACTTATATTTTGGTGGTGGTGGCGAAGTTAATGAGGCTTGCTCACCATTCTGAGTAAAAATAAAAAATTTAGAGCTGTGAGAAGCTTCGCTAATCGAGACAGAAGTAGCTCATAGCTCTTTTGATTTAAAAGCCGGTGCTTCTTCTCAAATTACCGGCTTTTTTATTCTAACTTGACAGTATAGGAATTTCCTTTTTTGGACACAGATGAACACAGATTATCAAGATTCTTAAATTGCAAAATAACAATATTATCTGTGTATATCTGCGAAAATCTGCGTCCTATTTAACTGGAGGCGTTTATTATGAGTTTTATTCCTTATGATTTGAACGATGACAAATTAAAAAAGATTCAGCGTGAAGGCCTGAAATGGACGGTCGGCCACGCTTACAATAATTCGCCTTTTTATAAAAAGAAATTAGACAATGCAGGCATACGACCTGAAGATATCCGGTCGCTCAAAGATATCGAACATCTTCCTTTCACCGATAAAGACGATTTACAGCAAGAATACCCTTTCCCTTTGAGGGCAGCGCCTTTTGAAGATATTGTCCGCATTCATGCTTCTTCGGGGACCACCGGGAAGCGCAAGGTGCTCTGCTACACCCAAAGAGATATTGATGTATGGGCTGATATTTTCGCCAGATGCTATGAGCTTGCGGGGTTAACCCGAGAAGATCGTGTGCAAATAGCCGTGGGCTATGGTTTATGGACTGCGGGTGTGGGATTTCAGGCGGGCTGTGAACGGTTCGGAGCCATGGCAGTGCCCTTAGGGCCTGCCAACGCGGAAATGCATTGTGAAATGATGGTAGATATGCAAACCACTGTTTTCTGTTCCACGGCATCCATGGCGCTACTCATGGCAGAGGAGATTCATAAACGCAATCTTTTATCCCGCATCAAAGTTAAAAGGATTATCCTCGGAGCGGAACGCCACAGCGCTTCAATGCGAGCACGCATCAAGGAACTAATGGGTGTTGAGCATATTTTTGATATTTACGGGCTGACCGAACTTTATGGGCCGGGTACGGGCCTCGACTGCAGCCGTCACAATGGAATCCATTACTGGGCTGACCATTTTATTTTTGAGATTCTTGACCCGGAAACACTAAAACTGGTTCCTTACGGCCAACAGGGAGAACTGGTTGTCACCACTTTGAGTAAGGAAGGAAGTCCCTTGATTCGCTACCGAACCCATGACGTTACACGCCTTTTTAATCAGAAATGTTCCTGCGGCGTGCCCTTACCCATGCATGACCGGATCCTCGGCCGCACGGATGATATGTTTATATACCGGGCGGTAAATATCTATCCAAGCCAGATCGATCATGTGCTGAGCCGGATGGACGGGATTGGCAGTGAATTTCAGATACATCTCAAACAACGGGAAAGCGGACGGGATATGATGCTGATCAAGGTTGAACGGGGAGCTGATACGGGAAACGCAAATGACATGCATTTGGCCGAACGCCTGGAAACGGAAATCCGACGCAAAATATTGGTAAGGTGCCGGGTGGAGATTTTGGACCATGGAGACCTGCCTCGCACGCAGCGAAAGAGCCAGAGGGTATTTGATCACAGGAATGAAAAATAGAGTAACGATGATTTGTGACACGGGATGTGGAATAAGGATAACAAACAATTAAAAGGAGGAGAAAATGAGGAAAAAATCAAGAAATTTTGTTATCGGAATTTTTATTGTAGCATTTTTTGCGGTAATTGTAATGCCGGCATACGCTCAAACCGGGCCTGTCAAGCTTAGCTATGCCAACTTTCCACCTTCGCCTACCTTCCCATGTGTACAGATGGAGAGGTGGAAAAAAGAGGTGGAAAAACGGACCAATGGAAAGGTTGTTGTTAACACATATCCCGGAAGCACTCTGCTCGGGGCCAAAAACATGATGGACGGCGTAATAGCAGGGCAGGCTGATATAGGATGCCTGTGCATGGCCTATCAGCCGGGGCGTTTTATCATTACTAACGCAACCAGTCTGCCCATTGGTTTTCCTGATGCAAAAACTGGCAGTCTTGTTCTATGGGATCTATATAAAAAATACAAGCCTGAAGCCTTTGCAAAGGTGAAGGTCCTTACAATGTTCACAACAGCACCTACAAGTATCATGTCCAAGGTGCCTGTCAGAAATCTGGCTGATATTAAGGGACTGGATCTCAGAGCATCAGGAGGTGCAACTCAAATTTTAGGAGCATGGGGAGCAAACCCGGTCGGCATGCCCATGCCTGCTACAGTGGAAGCTTTACAGAAAGGTGTCGTGAAAGGTTTGTTTTCTTCTCTTGAGGTCATGAAGGACTTCAAATTTGCTGAAACTTGTCGGTACGTGACGGTGACCGATACCGTTGTTTATCCCTTTGCCGTGGTGATGAATATGGATTCGTGGAAGTCCTTATCCAAAGATGTTCAAAAAGTCATGGAAGATCTTGGCACGGAACAGGCTGAATGGACCGGCAACTACATGGATAATCATGTAAAAGAAGCCATAATCTGGTCAGAGAAGGAATACAAAGTTGAATTTATTCGGTTAAATAAAAAACAAAAACTCGAGTGGAACAAAAAGCTACAGTTTATCAACGACAAATGGATTAAGAATGCCAAAGAAAAAGGTTTACCGGCCGAAACTATCGTAAATGATATAAAGTCATTTGCCAAGAAGTACTCTGGACAATAAAATAATTGAGGAAGTCGGGATTTATGTTACACCTTAGCTTTTTGAAAATGTTAATATCCCAACTTCCTCAACTCGAATTCCGAGGATGGTTTTTATGGAGGTTTTGGACAGTATCAGCGCGTTTTTAAATCGTGTGCTTACATGGATCGGAGGTTTTTTTCTGGTCAGCATGATCGTTCTGACCTGTGTAAATATAATATTTCGAATGGTTTGGGTCCCAATTAGAGGCACTTTTGAACTAATGGGATATTTCGGGGCCATTGTGACAGCCTTTGCTCTGGGTTACACTCAAATTAAGAAGGCTCATATTTCAGTGGACATTTTAGTCAATAATTTTTCTATAAAGACCCGAAAAGTTGTCAATATGATTAACCATGCCGTATGCTTTTTCTTTTTTAGTGCTGTAGCATGGCAAATCGCAATAAAAGCAACGACACTTATGAATACCGGAGAAATCACTGAGACACTCAGAATCGTCTATTATCCGTTTACTTATGGTGTTGCTTTTGGATGTGCCATACTCACGCTGGTCTTATTTACCGATCTGGTCAGGTCTTTTATGCAAGAAAAGGAGGATAAAAGTTGAGCCTTGCACTTGTCGGTATCTTAGGGATTGTTGTTCTCCTTCTGATCTTATTCCTGCTTGGCATTCCCGTGGGATTCGCAATGGGCATCGTAGGATTTTTGGGGTTTTGCTATGTGGTTTCGATTAAAGCCGGCCTTAATATGATTGGTTCGACTTTATGGGAAACATTTTCAAAATACGGCCTGACTGTCATCCCCCTCTTTATCTTCATGGGGCAAATTGCATTCTATTCTGGTGTCAATGAAAAGTTATATAATGCTGCATATAAATGGGTGGGGCAGATTCGCGGCGGAATAGCTATGGCGACAATAATGGCATGCTCGGCTTTCGCAGCTATCTGCGGTTCCAATGCAGCAACAGCTGCCACCATGACTACTGTTGCTCTGCCCCAGATGAACAAGTATAAATATGAGCCTATGCTCAGCACCGGTGCCATTGCCTGTGGATCTACTCTGGGTGTTGTCATACCTCCCAGTGTTGTATTGATTATTATCGGTCTTTCCACCGAACAGTCCATCGCCAGGCTTTTTTATGGCGGCATAGGAGCAGGTATAATTCTTGCGGTACTTTTAATGCTAACAGTTTATATTCTATGTTGCATTTTCCCGAAGTGGGGGCCGGTGGGACCGAAGACCGGCTTCAAGGAAAAGCTCAGCTCTCTAGCTGGCGTTCTTGAAATGACCGTCCTGTTTCTACTTGTGATGCTCGGGCTTTATTTCGGGTTCTTCACACCCACAGAAGCAGGAGCTGCGGGTTCCTTATTTGCAATTATTATCAGTTTAATTCAAGGTCAACTGACCTGGAAAGGATTCATCGCCTCTGTAACAGACACATTGCGGATATCCTGCATGGTTATTATGATAGTCGCCGGTGCAGTGATATTCGGTCGTTTTCTGGCGGTAACCAGAATACCTTTTGATATTGCATCATGGGTTGTCAACCTTCCTATTCCAAATACGGCTATTATGATGATAATATTTGCTATTTATATTGTGGGTGGAGCTGTTATGGATGCCCTTGCGCTGCTTTTAATCACTATACCCATTTTTTTTCCTGTGGCAAAACAGCTGGGATACGATCCGATCTGGTTTGGCGTAACAATCACAGTGGTCACAACTTTGGGGGCTGTCACCCCTCCGGTAGGAGCCACAACCTACGTGGTGGGAGGCATGGCCAAAGATGTTCCGCTTGAGCATGTCTTCAAAGGGGTGACTTTCTTTTTACCGGCATATATAGCTTGCATACTAATATTAATGATTTTGCCGGAAATAGTAACCTTCCTGCCCAACCTTTTGCACTAAGGGCTCACCCAAAAATAGCTACTTCGGATGAAGAATCCGGGTAAAGTTAAAAAAAGCGATCCTTTAGCTTTTTGAAAATATTACCGCTCAACTGAAATCGATTTGTTTCGAAGAAGTAAACTGTTTTAAAAAAAAATGATAGATTGTTAAAAAAAACTTGATTAGTTGTTTTAATTCTGTTAACTCGCTTCGGAATGATTTAAATCATCTAAATGGCCTGGGTCGTAAGTCTAACTTGTGCGAGAAAATGTAGCCTCCCACTGATGCGGCCCAGGCATTTTTTTTCAAAGGTCTCTTTTCATCCGCCGATGGCACACATCTGAGCCGAAATCCCTGCAGGATGATCAACGGACAGGTTGTGTTCGGACGGTTTTAGACGAACAGCCTTCAGAAAAACTTCAGTCAATTCATCATCAGAGCATCCTTTTCTAAGCGGTGTTTTAAGATCAACCTGAACATCCGACATAAGACATGGCCGCAGCTGACCGCTTGCCGTTAATCTCAGCCGGTTGCATGTATTACAGAAATGCCGGCTTATTGGGCGTATAAAGCCTATTTCTCCTCTGGCCGATTCAAACTTAAAACGTTCGGCCGGGCCGTCATTCATGCCTTTCTCAACCGGGATCAGCTTTCCTAACTGATTGATCTGTTTCTTTATTTCAGGGAAAAGCAAATGACGGCCAATCTCCATCTGATTGGTTCCCATGGGCATGTATTCGATAAAGCGTATGTGAAATGGATACGCAATTGATAATGCGGCAATGTCCAGCAATTCATCATAGTTGACCCCTTTAAGGGGTACCACATTAATCTTAATGGGATCAAAACCCATTTTTTGGGCCAGCTCTATTCCTTCCCAGATTTGATTAAAGAAATCATATCCGGTAATCTGTCTGAATTTTTTTCTGTTTAAGGTATCCAGGCTTATATTTATTCTTTTTATGCCGGCGGATTTGATTTTATTAATATTATCTTTCAATAAAACACCGTTGGTAGTCAGAGATATATCAAGAAGCCCTTGAATTTTTGTCAACTGTTCCAGAAAATCATAGACACCTTTTCTTACAAGCGGCTCTCCCCCGGTTATCCGGACCTTGGAGATCCCGAGGCGTACACTTATCTTGACAATGTGCAGAATTTCTTCATAGCTTAATATTTCTTTATGTGGGAGCTTTGGAATAAAGTCGTAGGGTACGCAATATACGCATTTAAGATTGCAACGGTCGGTAATCGATATGCGAAGATAATTAAGTTTGCGGTTGCATCGGTCGATTAATTTAGAATTCGGCAATGTTAGTATGGCTTCCTAAAATTATTAGTTAGTTTCCATCCATAAATGGCTATTTTTCCGATGAGCGGCGTTCTCCACGGGTTTCCGCCCTCGACGTACTTCAAGTACGCCTCGGGCGAAAACCCGTGTGCGGCCTTGCTCATCGAAAAAATCCCTCATTTATAAATTGGAAACTACTTAGTGCTCAAATGTATTTATGGATGGGCACTAGTTAAAGTGATTTTTTAAATTTTTCTCTATATGCCGGGATTTCTACGATTGGCGGTCTTTCGTGCCCTTCTATTTGAAAAATATCCGGCTTGTATTCGTTTTTTACAAGATTATACTGTATCATTTCATTGAAAAGATCTTCTTTTAAATCGATCAATCCCAATCTTCTTTTGCGATTGATAAATGTCATAAGAATAACAAACGCCATTTTCCCTAATGCTCTTGTGTCCTGATTTCTGTGAATCCGTCTGTCAAGATCAACCTGAGCAATGACATCGAGTCCCCATTTATCATAGATATCGAGGATCATGCTGGTTTCAACCCCGTACCCTATGGGGAATGGAATTTCTTCAAATATTTCTCGAAAGCCTGCATATTCACCCGATAAAGGCTGGAGAATCTGGGTGAGCTCAGGAAAGAAAAGAGAAAACAGAGGTCTAACCACAAGTTCAGTGACTCGTCCGCCGCCGGTGGGCCTTATTTTACTTTTTCCGATAGCAATCGGTCTGTCATAAAAGGCCTTAACGTATTTAATATTGTCGAAAAGAATAAGCGGACCTATAAGTGCATATGCAAATCTGTGATGAATATTTTTTATATCCGCATCAAGGTAAACTATTATGTCACCTTTTGTAACATAAAGGGCTTTCCATAGATTTTCACCTTTGCCTTTGAATTGTTCAAGATCAGGTAGAATTTCCGTTGCTTCATAAACATCGGCACCATATGCTCTGGCGATTTTTCTGGTTTTGTCTGTTGAGCCGGAGTCGATAACAACAAGCTCATCCAGAAGCGGATAGCGGGTCATTAACTCTGATTTCATTATCAGAATTTCTTTTGCGATGGTCTTTTCTTCATTTAAGGTCGGCAGGCACAGTGAAATTTTCAGGTTTTTTCTTTGTTTTTCCTCTACAAGCCGATTGAGATCGTTAAATTCAGAATAATGGAATGTGTTTTTTTCAAGCCAGCTTCTATTCATCACACACCCCGCTGTCGATGGCCATAATTACTCCGATAATCTGGGCAATTCCTTTAAACATGGGTTCAATTTCTACCATGGCATTTGTTTGTTGATAGTTTTCTCCCCGGGTAATTCCCAGGGTGACCGCCGGAATCTTACGTGAAAGAAAAATTGAAAGCTCGGATTCACACGGTTCGCTTGCCGGTGTTAAACCGAGTTTTTTCATAACATCTACGGTGCTTTTTACCAGGGGATGATTAAATTTTATTCTTGCTGCATGAATATTGCTTAAAGTTTTTAGCTTCAGCTCAACTTCATATTCGTGACTTATACCTTCTACAATATCTTTAATGTTGTTGAAAATCGATTTTACCATTTTGTCGGAGTTGCTCTGGATCTCAAAGCCGAGTCTTGCGTCATTGGCGATCATACCATGCTTGAAACCACCTGACATTTTCCCGATAATTACCCTTGAGCGAGGTTTTTGAGGCAAACGCAGTTTTAAAATCTGATTGATCACTTCATTTAATACCAGGATAGCATTGGGTTTAAATTTATGTTCCCATCCATTGATTGTAGAGATGTTGCAGTCGATTTCGCATCGGGTCATGCCGTCAGCGTAATAGTTAAGTCTTCCGAGTTCATTACTCTCAATACAAACAGCACCTCTTATGGGAGTGGCCCATGTTTTTAAAAGATGCCTGATGCCCCTGAGGTTGCCTTTGCCTAAGGATTGTATAACACCTGCCAGAACTATGTCGGATTCAAAGCTTAAGTTTAATTTTCGAAAAATTTCCGGCAATGAGACCAGAACCCCGACACCGATGGAATTGTCCATGATGCCCGCACCGGTTATTGAATTTTCCTTGATGGTATAATAATGATCAATGTCTGTTCCCCAAATAGTATCCAGGTGCGCAACCACAAAGATAGGCGGTTTTGTTTTGGACGTCCCCTTGATGATGCCGATCGGATTTCTGTAACCGTCGGTTGTGCATTCATCAACATTAAATTCGGCCAGCCTTTCCATAAAAATACTGGTGCGTCTTTTTTCCTTGAACGTGGGAGAGGGTACCTGGCCGATCAACACGATGTTGGTAATAATGGTCTCTTTGATCGATTTGATCGTATCGACAAACACAGGCAGGTTATCGAGATAGCTGTCCATGTTGACTCCATTGAAATATGTTGGCTGGTTATATAAAAAAAGAATACACCAAAAAATAGGAGAAGGTCAATAAGTCTTTGTATTATAATACTGTTTAATCGCCTGGCACAGACCAGGTATGGTGAAAGATTCTGCAATAATATGAACATCAAATCCCAGATCACGTGCCGTATCACCGGTTATGGGACCGATGCTTGCAACAGTGACACCCTGCATCAGGCTCTCGAGATCTTCGGGTGGGAGAAGGGCATGAAAGTTTTTTACAGTAGAAGAGCTTGTAAAGGTTATCAGATCTATTGTTTTCTCCTTAAGTCGTGTCAGCATGAAATCAGCATTGTCCTGAACCGCTCTGGTACAATATGCGGTGACTTCATCAACAACAGCTCCCATCCTGGTCAATTCTAAAGGAAGGATCGGCCTTGCCTCCTTTGCTCGTGGGAGCAACATCTTTTTCCCGTTTATATCTTTCCCGGCAAACGCCTTGATAATAGACTCAGCCCTGTAACTTTCAGGGACAATATCGCTTTGCAACCCAAAATCAAAAAGTCTTTTTGCCGTTGCAGGACCGATGACAGCAGTATGTACATTACTTAAAGCGCGGACGTCCTTGTTTTTTGCAAAAAGTCTGTTAAAGAAAAAATTTACTCCGTTTACACTTGTGAATATCAGCCAGTCGTAGGTCGAAAGGTTTTTGATGGCCATGTCCAGAGGCTTTAAATCATCCGGAGGGGCTACTTCAATGGTCGGACATTCCAGGCACTCTGCCCCTAGATCGGAAAGGCGCTTTACCAGTTCGCTTGCCTGTTCCCGGGCCCTGGTTACCACGATACTCCGCCCCATCAGAGGCCGGTTTTCAAACCATTTCATCCTTTCTCTTAATTTTACAACATGGCCGACAACAATAACGGCAGGGGGTTTGAGACCGGCATTTTTCGCACGCTCTGAAATCGTATTGAGTTTTCCCGTAACAGTGGTCTGCCTGGGCGTAGTTCCCCAGCGAATAAGAGCAACGGGCGTATCGGGGTCCATCCCATGGCTAATAAGCCGGTTTGTTATATATGGCAGGTTTTTAACTCCCATTAAAAATACAATGGTACCGATCCCTTTGGCAAGTGCTGTCCAGTCGATACTCGATTCTTCTTTTAAAGGATCTTCATGTCCGGTTACAAAGGCGAGAGTGGATGTGAATTTTCTATGAGTAAGCGGGATTCCTGCATAAGCGGGAGCTGCTATGGCTGATGTGACACCTGGTACGATTTCAAAAGGAATTTCATTCTTGATAAGTATCTCTGCTTCTTCTCCACCACGGCCGAATATAAATGGGTCGCCTCCCTTGAGCCGGGTAACCGTTAAACCTTTTCGGGCTTTTTCTGCTATCAGCGAATTGATTTCATCCTGGGAAAGTGTGTGATCTCCTCCTTTTTTCCCCACATAGAGGATTTCGGTATATTTTTGGGCGTGTTTCAACAGGATCGGTGATGCAAGATGATCGTATATTAAAACATCGGCTTTCTTAATACATTCAAGTCCTTTTACAGTAATCAATCCGGGATCGCCGGGTCCTGCACCGACAAGATAGACTTTACCTTTCATGGTTTTCATTCAGTTTGGTTCTTAGTACCTTAATTGTAA